>JABDIN010000110.1 GCA_013003715.1 Desulfobacteraceae bacterium
ATGATCCATGTTGAAGATCTGACCAAATATTACCATGATTTCTGTGCGGTGGATCATATCAGCCTGACGATCAACAATGGTGAGATCCTGGGTCTCCTCGGCCCCAACGGCGCCGGGAAAACCAGTACCTTGCGAATGTTGACCGGGTATCTTGCCCCCACATCCGGGTCCATCCGGGTCAAGGATTATGACATCGACCGGCATCTGCTGGAAATCAAACACCTGATCGGCTATCTTCCGGAATCCGCCCCGATCTACCACAATATGCTGGTCTACGACTACCTCGATTACATCGCACGCATACGGGGATTGAAAGGCAGGGAAAAAGCCGCACGAATTCTGGACCTGGTGGACCTGTGCGGCATGAAGGATATCATGCATAAAAACGTGGGGGAATTATCCAAAGGGCTGAATCAACGCGTCGGGCTGGCCCATGCCATGATGAGCGACCCCGAAATACTGGTGCTGGATGAACCGACATCGGGACTGGACCCCAACCAAATTGTGGAAATCCGGGAAATCATCCGCCGCATCGGCAGAGAGAAAACGGTTATCCTCTCCACTCATATTTTAAGTGAAGTGGAGGCTGTCTGTGACCGGGTAGTGATTATCAATCGGGGAAAAATCGTGGCCGATGACAGCACGGACTCACTGAAAAAATCCGGTGGCGAAGCGCAGATCATCAATCTTTCCCTGTTACATTCAAATTTCGATACCGCCCGTGAACGCTTCTCCGCCATTGGTGGTATCGATGAAATTCGCCGGGTGGACGATGAAAACAATGGTATCCTGACATTGCGGTTGCGATGCCGTTCGGAAAAAGATCTGAGGGAACCCATCTATCAATCGATCAAGGAAACGGACTGGGTCATTCTTGAATTTTATCAGAAAACCCAAACGCTGGAATCCATATTCCGTGAACTCACCAAGGAGAACTGAAATGCAACAGGCGATTCACATATTAAATAAGGAACTCAAGGATTATTTTATCTCCCCCATCGCGTATATTGTAATCTCGATTTTTCTCGTTGTAACGGGATGGTTATTCTTCAAGGATTTCTTTCTTTACAACCGGGCGGATCTCAGAAACTTTTTTGACTGGCTGCCCCTTACCTTTTCCTTTATCATACCGGCCGTGACAATGCGGCTGTTTTCCGAAGAGCTGAATGTGGGATCATATGAGCTCCTGCTGACCCTTCCGGTGACGTTTCGGGATGTTATCCTGGGAAAATTCCTGGCCGGTGTCTTGTTTACCGCCACCATGTTGTTACCAACCCTTTCATACGCCGTATTCGTCTCATTTTACGGTGAACTGGACTGGGGACCGGTTATCGGCGGCTATGTGGGAGCGATCCTGCTGGCGTCGGCATATACAGCCATCGGTCTCTTCGCCTCATCGCTGACCCGGAACCAGATCATCGCATTCATTGTCGGGGCGCTGATCTGTTTCAGTCTGACCATGGTCGACAAGATGCTTTTTTTCTTTCCCAGCGGTGTTCTGGGTGTCATCAACTATATCGGCGCCGATTACCACTTCAATAACATTGCAAAAGGCATTATCGATTCACGGGACATTTTGTATTTTCTGAGTGTGATATTTATCGCTCTGTACGGTGCGCATCTTGTCATGCAGGAAAAGGAATAAGGAGAGGAAAATGAGCGTTAAACAAAAATATCCGAAATACATTAAATATATCGTATATCTGGTTATCGTCGTCCTTGTGAACATCGCGGGAATGACGCTGTTTTTCCGGCTGGATCTCACCGGTAACAAGGTTTATTCCATTTCCCGGGCCAGCAAGGCGGCGGTGTCCACATTGACCGAGCCGTTGACCATCAAGGTCTTTTTCACCAAAAACCTGCCGGCGCCCCACAACAACACCGAAAGGTATCTTCGTGACCTGCTCCAGGAATACGCCATCCATGCCAATAACTTTTTCAATTATAAATTCTATAATGTCAGCCCGGAAACCGAGAGCGTCAATCCATCGGCCGCAACCAACCAGAAACTCGCCGAGAATTATGGTATCAGGCCGGTACAGATCCAGGCCATAGAAAACGATGAAGTCAAGTTCAAGCGCGCATTCATGGGGCTGGTGATGATTCATGGCGACATGGTGGAGAAAATACCCACCATCACCTCCATCAACGGCTTGGAATACACGGTAACCACCACCATCCGGAAGCTCAACAATAAAATCAGCGCTATGTTGAAGCTCGAGGAAAAAATAAAGGTCAAATTATACCTGTCCTCCGCTATAAAGACCGTCGCCCCCCAGATGGGGCTCAATTCACTGGCCGATTATCCCGCCGAAATTAAAAAAACCGTCGATGAATTGAACGGCCGATTGTATGGGAAGCTGGAGTATATCCATATCGACCCCAAAACCGAAGCGGAACAACAAGCAGCATCCGAAGCTTATAATCTGATGCATTTGAAATGGCCGGCAATCGCAGAGGCCAACATCCCTGCCGGTGCCGGTGTAATCGGACTGATCATGGAACATGATGGCCGGAAAAGGGAAATCCCCATATTGCAGGTGATGCGTATCCCGATCATCGGTACCCAATACAATCTGATGCCCCTGGACGAGATGCAGGAGGTGATCAATGAGAACATTGAAACCCTGGTGGACATCAATGAGGATGTCGGCTACCTGGCCGATCACGGAACACCGGATGCCTCCGGTTTCTCTCCGTTCAGCCAGAGAAACCCGGAAGCCTTGAATAATTTTTCCACGCTGTTGTCCGGATACTACAATATGAAACAAGTCGAACTGTCCGGCGGGAAGATACCGGTGGGTCTGAAATCCCTGGTCATTGCGCAACCCATGGAACCCTTTACCGATTATGAACTATATCAGATAGATCAGGCATTGATGCGCGGCACAAATCTCGTGCTGTTTCTCGATGTATTCAAGGAGACCCAGAATCCACAGGCGAATATGGGCTTTAACCAGGGACCTTCCTTTACACCGTTTAATTCCGGACTGGAATCGCTTTTGGGGCATTATGGTCTGCGCATCAAGCCGTCGCTGGTGATGGATGAGAATTGCCACCGTCAGCGTATGCCCCAAAACATGGGCGGCGGTGACCAGCCCATCTACTACGCACCGATTATCAAAAACGAGAATATCAATCACGATCTGGCCTTTATGAAAGACATCAAGGGTCTGGTGGTATTGAAAGCATCGCCATTGGAAATCGACGAAGAACGTCTGTCCGAAATCAAGGTCAAGGCCCACAAGGTGTTTTCTTCATCCGAAAAATCCTGGGAAATGCGGGAGCGAATCATGTTGAATCCCATGTTTATCATGCCCCCGGCCGACGAATCGGAAAAAGAAAGCCTGGCCCTGTCATATTACCTTGAAGGGGAATTCCCCAGTTACTTTGACGGCAAACCCATACCTGAAAGTCCGGCCGAAGCGGAGTCCGAAGATCCGTCGGCTGAAAATAAGGATGAGGACGCACTGGCTGCCGAAAAACCCTCACCGGATCCGGTCCTGCAGCAAATAGAGGGCACCGGCGGTTTTATCGCTAAAAGCAAACCCGGCCGGATTTTCCTCATGGGCACATCGGATGTATTGAGAGACAATATCATCAGCCCGGAGGGTAATGCCCCCAATGACATGTTTGTGCTGAATGTGATCGACGCTGCGAATGGCCGGGAGGAAATTGCCGCCATGCGGAGCAAGGTGCAGCAATTCAATCCCCTTGCCGACAGCTCACCGGCGGAGAAAGCCTTTCTGAAAATATTCAACATCGCCGGTCTTCCGGTATTCGTCGTCATTTTCGGGTTATTTATCATGCTGCGCAGGTATTCCCGTAAAAAACAAATCCAGATGACCTTTCAGAAGTAGTGAACGGAGGATATCATTAAAATGAAAAAAGAATATATCGTGATCGTTGTGCTGCTTGCGGCGCTGGTGGCCTATCTCGGATTACGCAAGACCGACAGAACCGGATACGAGTTGCCGGAATTGGGCGACATCGCAAATAAGAAGATATCAAAGCTCCGTATTCAAAGCGGATCCGAAACCATAGAGCTGGCAAAAACGGATGGAAAATGGACCATCGGTGAGAAGTCATATCCGGCGGATACGGCAAAAGTCGATGACTTACTGGATGTCGTCGGGAAACTGACGGTGACGGCATTGGTGTCGAAAGCCGAAAGCTTTGTCCGGTATGAATTGGATCCGGAACAGAAGATCGGTGTAACCGCCTGGGTCGGGAAAGCACCGGAACGAGAATTCGATATCGGCAAATCCGCCGATACCTACCAGCATACATTCATTAAGCTGGCATCGGACAATTCGGTCTATCATGCAAGTGGTAATTTCAGAAACAAATTCGAAACCACCGTGGATGAGCTCCGCGACAAAAAAATGCTTAAATTCGAATCCGGGGCTGCTGTTACACTCAGTATAAAATCACCGGACCGCGACGTATTCCTGTCTAAATCCGAAAAGGCCGATACACCGGAAGACGCCGGTGATGGTACCGCCACCGATCAACAACAGGATACCGCTGCAGCGGAAAAAACACCGGCGGAAATAACGTGGATAATGCCGGATGGTCAAACCGCTGCCGTTACGGAAGTGAATACCCTTTTATCCGAACTTTCAAATGTGATATGCGACAGCTTCATCGATGAGTCCGGCACGGATGCACTCACCGACCCGCAATATACGTTCACGGTTGAAGCGGATAAAACCTACGAATTGAAAATCTTTGCCATGACCGGCGGGGGTGAAACCGATAAAAAATATCCTGCCCTGTCCTCCATGAGCGATTATCCGTTTTATCTGCTGGAATCCCAGGTAAAACGGATCAACGACAATATCGGGAGCTTATTCCCCGAAGCAACCGGGGATAAACCAGCGGACAAGAGCAGTGCAACGGACTCCTGACATTCGAATCCGAACTTTATAAAAGAGATGAGCCGTGAGAATCGGTATTCAAACCTGGGGCACTGAAGGAGACATCCGGCCACTGGCAGCCCTGGCTGCGGGTTTGAGTACCGAAGGCCATGAGGTTACGCTCGTCGCTACGAGTGTGGAAAATAAAAACTATGCGCATCTCGGTACGACCTCCGGTTTTCGCGTACAACATGCCGGACAGCGCCGTCTCTCCCCCCGTGTCCTGAACAACACCATTGCTAAAATTCTCGGAACGGTCAACCCCCTCAGGCAACTCGAACACATCCTGGTACATCTGTTCGACCCGGTGGTTGAAGAGATGCTTGAAGCCGCTTACGGCCTGGCGGCGGATAACGATCTGGTTATCGGGCACTTCCTGGTACACCCGCTTGTACTGGCAGCTGAAAAGCACCGCAGGCCGCACATCACCGTGGCCACCGTCCCCTTGCTGCCATCCATGTATTTCGCGCCCGCCGGTATGCCGGATTTCAGGGCCACCAATGAATGGATATGGGCAGTGGCGAAATTTCTGATAAACGCGCAAATGGGGAAGCGGGTGAACGGTCTTCGTAAACGGGAGGGATTGCCGGCGGTCAGGCAGATCATGCATCGGGTCTGGGCGTCGCCGGTTCTCAATCTGATCGCCGTCAGCCCGTCGCTATGCGAATCACCACCGGATTGGGAAGAACGTCATTGCCTGAGCGGATTTTTGAATTTGCCGGCATCTGCCGATCCCTGGCGGATTCCTTCCGATCTGCAGAACTTTTTCAAGGCCGGGCCGCCCCCGGTATTCATGGGTTTCGGCAGCATGACCACCTTCGCGGATCGCCGTCGATTGGAGACGGCCACCCGAATCATGTGCGATGCCGCAGTGACAGCGGGATGTCGCGCCATTGTCCAGTCAAACTGGGACGGTATCGAAAACATCCCGAAAACCCCTGATATCTATCAATTAACCGACGCACCGCACCTTGACGTCTTCCCCCGGTGCGCCATGGTGGTACACCACGGCGGCGCCGGCACCACCCAGTCCGCCACTCTGGCCGGGTGCCCGTCTATTGTAGTACCGCATGCCGTGGACCAGGTGTTCTGGGCCTCAAAACTGAGGCGCATCGGGATAGCACCGCGGCAATTGCTCATGCGCAGATTAACGGTAAACCGCCTGACAAAGCGGATACGGCAGGTCATCGGCGATCCGGCCATGAAAAGACGGGCCGAACAGCTTGGTGAAAAAATGAAAAACGAGAACGGCGTCGAAACGGCGATTAAGCATATAGAAAAGGCCGTAAAAGCCCACTGATTGGTTTTCACTCCATGAAACCGGATAGCACCACCAGTTCCCGGCGTCTGATCGGTGATCTGATTTTTCTTTCAACAGAACCTCTTCTGTCATGGGAAATGCCTTCAGGAATGATTGCGTAATTTCAGATCAAGAGGATGGGGCTTCAGGTATGTCTGATCCGCGAGATACCCTTGGTTGTACTTTCTCACGTAATGATTGATAAGGGTCACGGGTACGATCAGCGGCACATGTTCGTACCGGTATTCATCAAATATCTCCATCAGCTCGTTCTTTTCATCTGTGGAAAGGTCTTTCTTGAAATAACCCATCAGATGTTGGAGAACATTGACATTTTTCTTGATTGTCGTCCTTAGGCTCAGGGCGTTTGAAAAAACAGATTCATACTCGGCGAACAGCGTGTCAACGGGCTTTTTTTTACCTGCCGCCACCAGTCTGCCCATCCGGCGATAGTGGGCCTGGCTATGGCTGAGAATCAACAGCTTTTCCCTTGTGTGGAAGGCGACCAGGCCGCCCAGTGTCTTTTTACGGGCTTTTATTCCACGCCACCGCTTCATGGCAAATATCCGCTCGATAAAATTCTCTCTGAGCATCGGATCATGCAACCGTCCCTCTTCTTCAACAGGAATCAGCGGGAACCGTTTGGTGAAAGCGGCCGCGAATATACCGGTCCCTTTTCTTACCGCTCCGCCTTTCTCTTTGTAGACCCTTACCCGGAATAACCCGCTCGACGGGGAGTCCTTTTTAAAAATGAATCCACACAAATCTTCTCCGGCCAGCTCATCAAGGCGCCTGTCGGCCCATTCCCTCATTCGCCGGGTATGATCGATGCCGGTTTTATTGGTCACCAAACGGGGATTTTCGATATCGCCCACCAACCGCATGGCTTCCCTGGGAATGCCCAAACCGCATTCGGACTCCGGGCACACCGGCACATAATCCACATGCACACCGAGGGTACCGGTGAGAAAACGGTCATGTTTATGACCGCCGTCGAACCGGACCTGATTACCTAACAGACAAGAAC
>JABDIN010000017.1 GCA_013003715.1 Desulfobacteraceae bacterium
GGGCGCCGTTGATCTGGAACGGCAAACCCGGCATGCCGGGACTTGATGACTATATCCGTTCACTGGAGCATACGATTAATCTGGTCGGGCTTGACCATGTGGCCACCTCCACGGATTCCATGGGCACCATGGACGCATATCCGCCCCACGGGCACGATCCGGACAAACTTGATTACGGCCGCGTCACCGATGAATTTGACCGTCTGGCCAAACCCGAAGACACCAACAACCGGCAGTCACCGGAGATCGACGGCATACAGGATTATCCAAAGATAACCCAAAAGCTTCTGGACCTGGGATACCCGGCAGAAGACATTCAAAAAATCCTCGGCGAAAACTTGATGCGGGTTTTCGATGAGACGTGGAACCCGGATTTTTTCAAATAAATCCGGACCTGAGCCCCCACGGGGACGGCAGACACATTGTGGTTGAAGAAACATTGACAGCCCGGGCTTGCCCGACTATTTTCACCGCTGTATCCAATTCACAACCGGAAGGATGGTAAGTGGCAAATGGCGGATCGAAAAAAAAGACGGTATTCCGGGCAATGATCGTTTCGATGATGTTCGGGTATATGCCCTGGTATAATTTCTCGGCGCTCATCAAATATATCGCGGACGAATACCGCCTTACAGCAGGTGATACCGGTGAAATTCTGGCGGCCTTCCAACTCGGATATGTCCTGGTCGTCGGGGCCACGGGATGGCTGGCCGACAAGATCAGCCTGAAAAAAATTCTGTTCTGGGCGACGCTGCTGACCGGCATATTTGCCACCTGCTTTGTCTGGGGGGCCAACAGTAAAACCAGTATTATGGTGTTGCGGCTGCTCACAGGGCTTTCGGCCGGGGCGATATATGTACCGGGCATGGCGCTTCTGGCCCGCTGGTTTCCCCCGGAAGAGCGGGGAAAAGCACTGGGGGCCTACACCGGGGCGCTGGTGGCCGCATATGCCGGCGGCTACCTGGTCTCCTCCTGGCTGGCCGCCTATTACAACTGGCGAATCGGCATCCTGTTTACCAGCCTTCCGGCATTCGCAGCGGCCGGTATTATCCACTTTTTTGTGTCGGACAAGGATATCGACGGGACGGTTATCACCACGGGTGACGGCATGAAGGCGGACGGACCTGGGCCGGCAACTCAACCCGCACCCGAGGGGGGTTATACCGGCGCGGCCCTGATCACTACCGGTTATACCGGCCATATGTGGGAATTATATGCGTTTTGGGGATGGGTTGGCCCGTTTCTGGTGGCCTCGGCAATGGCATCGGGAATGAGTGGCCCTGAAGCGGTCAGCTGGGGCGGCACCATTGCCGCCGCCATCATCCTGCTCGGGTTACCCTCCTCCTGGATCTGGGGTTCCGCCGCCGACCGGCTGGGCCGGACGTGGGCCATCATTGTCGCCGGTTCCCTGTCGGTGATGGCTGAATTTTTCCTGGGTTATCTTTACGGACACGGGCTTGCGGTCATCGTCATCACCGCAGGCTGGATCGGTTTCTGGGTCATCGCGGATTCGGCCGTCTTCAAGGCCGGTCTCACCGAAATGGTGCATCCCAGACTGCACGGATTCACCCTGGGGATTCAATCGGTGGCCGGGTTCGGAGCAACCATCGTCTCGCCGGTGGTATTCGGAAAGATTATCGAGCATTATAACGGTCCCGTGGCGCCCACGGGCGTCACGGTCTGGGGACCCGGGTTTCTCGTACTTGGCCTCGGTGGATTGCTGGCACCGGTGGCCGCCATCGTGCTGCGACGGCACGGCCAATCACGGCTCATGGCCGGCGGCAAGCGATAAACCGGCCGCCTGATAAATCCGTTTTACAAATCCGGTTGATCATCCGGCGAACCACACGTCGCATTCCCGGGGAGATTCGTTCCGGTTTTTACCCCCGAAAAGAGAAGGGCTCCGCTACATAGAGAAAGGCTTCACGCCATGAAACCCTCTCCATTGAAAACAGAGAACGCATAATTCTTCAGATATAACTTTTCACCGCATCAATCACCGCGTCATAATCGGGCTCGTCCGCAACTTCCTTGACCAATTGACGGTATCGCACGGTTCCCTCCCGGTCGAGAACAAAAACGGCGCGGGCCAGCAGGCGCAGCTCCTTGATCAATACACCAAAGGCTTCGCCGAAACCGGCGGAACGGTGGTCCGACAATGTCCGGACCTTGTCCACACCGGCGGCACCGCACCAGCGCTTCTGGGCAAAGGGCAGATCCATGCTGACGGTGAGAATAACCACATCATCACCCAACTTTCCGGCTTCGATGTTGAATCGCCGGGTCTCCATATCACATACCGGCGTATCCAGAGAAGGAACTGCCGAAATAACGGTTACCTTGCCCTTAAAGGACGACAGCGGTACGGCATTCAGATTATTGTCGAGCAACTCCACTTCCGGCGCCCTCTCGCCGACGGAGAGTTCCTTTCCCAAAAGCGTCAAGGGGTTGCCTTTCATGGTGACTTGTCTGGCTTGTTCATTCATTATTGTCTCCTCCCTGTTGAGTGGGTTTCAAATTGATACGATTAGACAAAAATAAGCCCGAATGCTATCCTTTCAACCCACCTTAAAAAATATAAACAGATAATGGTGCTTGACTTTGATCGCGGTTTCTCAATATCTGAATACCCACCCGCTGATCCGGGCTCATCTTCCACCACCAAGGGGTAGACGCAATGCACCGTAAATTTTTGGAAAAATCGGCAGCGATTCTCGTTATGCTGATCGCCTCAACGGCGCTGCCGGTTTTGGCCGGCCAAAAGCATGTGACGGACCAGTGGGGCCGGGAGATGATGGTGCCCGATAATCCCCAAAAAGTAGTCAGTCTGGCACCCAGCATTACGGAAATCATATACGCCCTCGGACAGGAAACCAGAATCGCCGGGGCGACCGTATACAGCAATTTCCCTGAAGCCGCCCGGGCCCTGCCCCGTGTCGGTTCTTATGTAAAACTCGATATCGAACGGATCGCCGCGTTATCGCCGGATCTGTGTATTGCGATCAAGGAAGGAAATCCCATCGCGGCGGTCCGGCGTATTGAATCACTGGGTACTTCCGTGTTTGCCGTAAATCCAACCGACCTATGGACCATGCTGGATGCAGTGGACCAGATCGGTATGTTGCTCAATGCCGAAGACAAGGCCCGTGAAACGATCGTGCGGCTTGAATCAAGGATCAATGCGGTTCGTCAGGCCGTTCAAAAAGCCGGCACCAAACCGCGCCTGTTCTTTCAAATCGGTATCTCCCCCATTGTGGGGGCGGGCAGCTCCACTTTCTTGCATAATCTGATCGAACAGGCCGGCGGTAAAAACACGAGCGCCGGACCCACCGCCTATCCCCGCTATAGCCGTGAGCAGGTGATTCATCTTGATCCGGAAGTGATCATTATTTCCACCATGGCGCGGGATACCGCCTTTGATCAGGTAAAAGCGGAATGGGAAAAATGGCCGGCCATAACCGCCGTGCGATCCGGCCGGATACATATTGTAAACTCGGATATCTTCAACCGCGCATCGCCCAGACTGGTGGACGGTCTCGAGATACTGGCGAGGCTCCTTCATCCCGAACTGTTTCCGTGAGCCGTGCACCATTGGCGGTCGGGCACGGACCTGGCCGACCGGTCCAAACGGTTTAACCGTTTATATGACAAGACATGAAAATCGAAAACGCTTTCTCTTTTAAACGCCTCATTTTGACAACCGTGTTCCTGCTGCTGGTGTTAGGTGTCGCCGTGCTCATCGGGTTGAGCGTAGGGTCTTCGGCTGGAAACCCCACGGCCGCATTCGAGGCCATTTTCTCTCCGGATCCGTCGAATGAGGTCTTGCGAACCATTATCTGGCGTATCCGTTTACCCCGGGTATTGCTGGCCATCCTGGTGGGTGCGGCCCTCTCCTGCGGCGGCCTCGTATTTCAGGCATTGATGCGCAATCCACTGGCGGAACCGTATATCCTCGGCATCTCCGGAGGCTCGGCCATCGGCGCCATTGTGGGGATTCTCATGGGATTCAGCCGGTTTCCCGGCGTGGGCATCACCGCCTTTGCCGGCAGCATGGCCACCCTCGGCCTGATCCTTGTGATGTCCTCGGGACGCACCATCCTCAAGAAAGACGCCCTGCTGCTGTCCGGTGTGATGATCAATGCATTCTGCTCTGCGATCATCATGTTTCTGCTGTCGATCACCCAGGACCAGCGGCTCCACAACATCATGTTCTGGTTGATGGGCGATCTGTCCATCGCGGACCTCGGCCAGACCGGCACGCTGGCCGTCCTGCTCCTGCCATGTGTTGTCTTGCTGTTTATGCTATCCCATGCCATGAATCTATTGCTCATGGGCAAGGAAATGGCCAAATCCATGGGGGTGAATATCACCACGGTCACCTTTACGATGCTGATCGTCACCACCTTTATGGTCAGCGCCACAGTGAGTCAAAGCGGTCTGCTCGGTTTTGTCGGCCTGGTGATTCCGCATCTGCTCCGCATGCTATTGGGGCCGGACCACCGGATCTTGCTGCCGTCCTGTGTATTGGGCGGCGGCGCCTACATGGTGATCTGTGATATGCTCGCCCGCACGCTGCCGTCACAGGGTGAAATGCCGGTGGGGGTGATTACCGCACTCATCGGTGCCCCGCTATTCATCTATCTGTTAAAACGGTCCGCATCATGACGCCGTCCATTGATATCCGGAATCTGACAATTCGGTACAACCACACACCGGTTGTGGATGACCTGTCGTTCCGGATCAACGCCGGTGAATTTTTCATTATCATCGGTCCCAACGGATCGGGTAAAACAACGCTGCTGAAAGCCGTGGCCGGCATGATCCCGCATGATCACGGCACCATACTTCTCAACGACCGCTCGCTTCATCGATACCGGCGAAAGGAACTGGCCGCATCCATCGCCTATGTTCCCCAGAACCTCCCCCTGGAGTTTCCGTTCACGGTCGGCGAGGTGGTGCTCATGGGCCGTTCTCCGCACCAGGGCATCCTGGGCATGGAGGGTGAAGCGGACCGGCGGATTGCCCGGGAAGCCATGGAAATCACGGAGACCCTTCATCTGGCCGCCCGCAAGATCGAACAACTCAGCGGTGGCGAGCGGCAACGGGTATTTATCGCCCGCGCCATCTCTCAGGATACGCCCATTATCCTCCTCGATGAACCCACGGCAGCCCTGGATCTTGCCCATCAGATTCAAATGATGGATCTCATGGAACGTCTCAAGGCCGAAAAACAGACGACCATCGTCATGGTCTCGCACGACATCAATCTGGCCGCCATGTATGGAGAACGCCTGCTCATGATGAAAGGCGGAAAGGTGGTGACCACCGGGACGCCGGCCGAGGTATTGACCTTTGAAAACCTGGAGGCGGGATATGATTGCGTGGTATTGGTGGACCAAAGTCCCATGGGTGATTTCCCACGGGTTTCACCGGTACCCAACCGTTATTTATACCTCATGCCCCGGAAAACCAAGTGATCCGCATTAAAACTGAGGTGTTACACCATGATCTTGGCAATCACCAGGGTAATATCGTCTTCTCTTCCGGCACTGCCGCGAAATGCCTCCAGCGAACGGATGACCTGAGAGATCATATGACTGGCCGATGTGGGAGACAACTCCCGGATGATCTCCTTGAACCGTTGCTTGCCGTACATCTCGCCGTCCGGATTTCGGCATTCCCATATGCCGTCCGTACCGATGATCACGATCCGGCCCTTGGCGAGTGGTGTGACCTGTTTCCGGTATCTTGTGTCTTCAAATACACCCAGGGGCAGTCCGCCCCCCTTGAGTTCCTCGAATGAATCCAGGTCCGGATGATAGATAAAGGCCGGTTCATGACCGGCGTTGACCCAGGTGATGGATTTCTCCATTCGATCGATTTCACAGAAAAACAAGGTCATGAAACGGCCCGAAGCCTCCACGTCCCGGCAGATTTCCTTATTGACGTCGGAGACGATCTGGGCAAGGTCCCCGGCCATGGTCGCACGCTGGCGCAGGAATGCCCGGCCGCTGATCATCAACAGGGCTGAAGGGATGCCATGACCGGACACATCACCCACCAGGACCCCGATCTTTCCCCGCCCATGGGTACCCTTGACGATATAATCGTAGTAGTCACCCCCGGTTTGTTCGCAATAAATGCTGGTGCCGGCAATCTCGATGCCATCCACGACGGGATCCGTCTTGGGCATGAGATTCTGTTGAACCTCCATGGCCAGTTTCAAGGATTCCCTCAAATGATCCCGTTCTTTCAATCCTTCGGTCATTTCATTTATGATTTCACCGGTGTATCCGATTTCATCGTTGGACATCACCCGTACCCTACTGTCAAAATTACCTTTCTTGATGTTTTTCAATGCACGGACAATCTCTTTAAGTGGTGCGGTGAGATTGCGGCTGACCAAAACGGTCAGGATGACGCCGACGGCCAGAAAAATCAGCGTATTTACCGTAACCGCCACCTGAAGCTGCTTGATTGCCTCCGCCGGCTGGTCATCTTTGGCTGTCATTCGGAATACCAGATCGAGTATGGAAAAAAGTGGTACCAAATTAGAGGCGAAAAGCAGGGCGCCGAGACGGGTGCGAATCTTTATCCTCAGGGTTCCAGGAACCCGGTCCATACCACCATCCGGGAAAAACAGCGGTGCATATCGTTTTTGAAGCAGGTGTTCCAGGAGAAAAAAGGCCACAATAACCGTGATACAGCCGATACTGATGCTGATGTAAAGGGCGCGATGGATGTAATCGGTCCCGCTGTCGAACACCCAGAACATTGTCGGATACAACACAACCGCCAACGACCAGACACACAGGTCCATCAACATCAGCACATACGGTTCATTCAATATGCGTCGTTGCGCGGTATGCAGAAGATCCGGATCCACCGGTTTTTGATCCAATAATGCCGGAATGCATTGCCGGACAGGCTTTTCATATAATAAGGTCAACACACCGATGCCTATAAACGCGAACGGCGTAAACAACATATCGAAGGTTGAAATAAACGGGTGAATATCGTCGAGGGATGCCAATTCCGCGATCGCAATCAATGTACCGACAAAAAACACCGCAATAAAATTGGCCAGGAAGTTGGCCAGGATCATTTCATTTTTAAAACGAAACAGGTCTTTTTTGCGCATGGGATATCTCCTGAAGCGAAGGATCCGTCCTGGTCGAAAAACATCAGGAATAGCTTCTGTTGAATGGTCCGGGTAAAGCTATCGTCACCATATTTATCATACGTTTTGCACTGGATAGCTCAAATAATCAAGTTATTACAACAATTTCATTTAAAGCCCCTGGGCCACAGCGGTGTTTGGAGATTTGTCATTTGACAGTACCTGTTTTCATCGGACAATATCAACTATATCATTTTTACATACATTAGCCCCGTCCCTCCCCTTGCCAAGGGTTTAGAACAATGGTAATACCAATCCAAAACAATCGTTTTCGATGATATCCGGATTCCCGTTTTATCCATTACAATTTCATAAATATAAGGAGCAGAGATGTCTGAACTACCAAAAGTATGGCGCAACGGCGAACTCATCCCGTGGGAAAATGCCACCGTGCCGCTTCTGTCACATGCACTGTCACGGGGATCGGCAATTTTCGAAGTCCTTGGCACCCACGAAAGCCCTGATGGAACGGTGTCGTTTCGAATGGACAGGCATTTACAGCGGCTGGCCCAAAGCGCCCGCCTGCTGGGGATGGAGATAAAATATTCCCCGGCTGAAATCGAAACTGGCATCAAGCAAGCGGTTCTGGCCTGTGGCATGGGGCGGGGCGTGGTGAAGATAATGGCCTACTGGGGCAATGAAGCCATTATCGATCTGGTATTGAAAGACAAGCTGGATGTGGCCATTTTTCCCATACCGGCCAGGGATGAATTGGGCCTGGACAAGACGGCGACGGCCACCTGCTGCCTGTCGAAATGGAAAAAACTGCACCCGGCGGCCTCTCCGGTGGAAGCCAAGGCCTGCGCCAATTATCTCAATGGATACCTGGCGCGAAAAGACGCCATGGACCGCGGATTCGATATCGGCCTCATGGCGGGCACGGACGGTTTCATGGCCGAAGGTTCCATTGAATCAGTGTTCCTCGTTAAAAACGGTGTTTTGAAAACACCGCCGCTAGGTCGTATTCTGTCCAGCATCACGCGCATGTCCATCCTGGAACTCGCTGAAAAAGAAGGCATGGATGTGTCCACCGACCCGATTCGCGGTGATGAAATTTTTGAAGCCGATGAAATTTTCACCTGCCACACCGGCATCAAATTCGTCCCCATGCATCGTTTCGAGGACAGAACCCTTGAGGCGCCCGGACCGGTTACGGCCAAACTCCAGGCCGCCATGGACAAAGTGCTCGAATATGCTGACCCCCGGTTCTCACACTGGTTTCAGAAGGTGGGTTAATAGAAATATTCAGCCCGGCCGAATACCGACAGCTCTATAAAACCGGACCCCATGGTCCTTGAGCCGGTGGGTCCGGTTTTCGGTTAAAACCGGGCAGGCCTTTGAACCATCGACATATCAAGCGAGGACCGTTAACTTGAAAAAACCATTGCCCTTTAAACCACTGTCTAAAACCCGTCTTTACGAAGAAGTGGCGGACCAGATCAAGCAGGCCATTTATGATGGCCAGCTAAAACCCGGCGATCGCCTGCCATCGGAACGGGATTTATGCGTCATGTTCAACGTCGGCCGGCCCACGGTCCGGGAAGCCTTGCGGACGCTGAGTGTCATGGGTCTGGTTGAAGTGAACCGGGGCGCAAAGGGCGCATTTGTGGCCGAGGCGGATATCAGTCAATATATGGAGGCGGTCCGGGAAGAGTTGTCCTGGCTTATCCGGGCGGACAAAAAGACGCTTGAAGAAATCTGGGAAGTCCGCAAGTACATAGAGCTTGGGATTGTGTTCACCGCCGCCAAAACCGCCGACACAAAAAACATCACGACTCTTGAAAACCTGATCGCCAAAATGGAAGCCTGCGGTAATGATTTTCAATCGTATTTCAGCATCGCCGTTGAATTTCACCGGGAATTGGCGCGAATCACTAAAAACAAGGTGTATTTTCTGTTCTGGGAAATGATTCACAGCGTTGTCCTCAAGGGTTATCTTCCCATTTTACGCGATGCACATCCAGAAGGTCCCCAAAAACTGACCCAGGTCAATAAACTGATCGTGGATGCCCTGAAATCAAAAGATCCGGACATTATCAACAAGGCAATGGCCAGACATTCGAAGATGGAATATTTCTCTGACCTTTGACCTGCCCCGCAATTGAAAATATCGCAGCGGACCAGAGGAAACCGCTCGCTATTGCAGTTCATGTTCCCATAAGAAGAAGGCTTGATGGTGGCATCCGGCAATCCCCTGAAAGTTCATTCAACCGCCGACCTCGCATCTCCGGGAATACACATGGTCAACCGCGAAAACGGCGCCGCCCTGAGAACGCTGCAGGACGATGAACTATCGAAATTGGAAGTCCCGGGTTCCGCCATCAACGGGTACGACCAAGAAGTGCGCTCGCACAATCAGGGAGCGCAAATGGTTGCATGCCTATCCTCCTGGCGGATCAACCGCACCATCACGTGATATGGTACAAACGGAAATGTGACGTCGAAACAGCAACTATACTTCTATTATTCTAGAAATATAGTTGACAAGCCATAAAACCTTTAATAAGTTGTGCCCATGGAACATGAAGACGCTGCCAAACGACTGGCCGAACTCGGCAATGTGACCCGGCTGGCCATATTTCGTTATTTGGTCACGGTGGGTCCGGAAGGTGCACCGGTCGGTGAGGTTCAAAAGGCACTCAATATCCCCGGATCCACGCTGTCCCATCACATCGCCCGTCTGATCGGTGTGGGGCTGATTCGCCAGATTCGGGACAGCCGGACACTGTATTGTATTCCCCAGTACGAGGCACTGAATGAGCTGATCGAGTTCCTGATGTCCGAGTGCTGTACCCAGAGCCGTTGCAACAGCGCAACCAAATGAAAATGGGTTCCTTTTTTTGTCTTTTTATTTCTATATATTTAGAAATTTAGAATTACAGCGTGCGCTGATCCGACCACAAAATGACAAGGAGGCAACAATGATCGAAGAATTGATCCGGATTGCGGATTATATCGGAAACGCCCTGTTGCACATATGGCCTTATCTGCTGATTACCATACCGCTGTCGGTGGCGGTTCAGCTTTCCGGTGCCGCCAATCACATCCGTCGCGCATTTGAAAACAAACCGGCCGTATCCATCATCACGGCAACCGCTGTAGGCGCGTTCAGTCCGTTTTGCTCGTGTGGCGTCATCCCGGTGATCGCATCCCTGCTCATCAGTGGTGTGCCCCTGGCACCGGTGATGTCCTTCTGGATTGCCTCACCGTCCATGGACCCGGAAATCTTTTTCCTGAGTGTGGCCATGATCGGTTGGGATCTGGCGGTTTGGCGCTTAATGGCCGCATTGGTACTCAGTTTTGCAGCGGGTGTGATCACCCACCTGGTGATACGGGATACCGTGTTGATTCATGCAGTCTCTCCGCAAAACAAGAGAACGGCGTTTTCGAGGTTGAGGAAATCTGTCACCGCTTTATGGCCAAGGATAAACTCGGAAACCGGCAAAATACTATCGCCTGCAGGGGGTTCTCAACTGCAGACGGCGTGCTGTGGTGAAAACCAAAGTTTTCTGCCTCTGTACACTGCCCCTTCCCCGATCGGAAACGGATATTCGGGTGAGGGTCCAACCGCTGATCCGGTTGATGAAAAATCATGTGGATGCAATACAACTCCGCCTTTCAGAACTCGGCTGGTAAAGGCCTCTGTGTCCTCAACAACCATGGTGTTGAAATTCATGTCCCTGGCATTCCTCCTCCAGGCACTGATCGTCTTATACGTTCCGGAGCGATGGATCATCCAATTATTAGGGTCGGATAATTCAGCATCCATTCTCATCGCCGCGGTGCTGGGCGTCCCCATGTATACCAGCAATCTCAGCGCGCTGCCGCTGGTGGGCGGATTGGTGTCACAGGGGATGCAACCGGAAGCAGCCCTTGCTTTCCTGATCGCCGGCCCCACCACCACCCTGCCGGCAATGGCTGCGGTTTGGGGATTGGTGCAGCGCCGGATTTTTTTTCTCTATGTCGGATTTTCCCTGCTCGGCGCCGTTTTTTTCGGCTATCTATATGGCGCAGTATCCAGTCTGTATTAATCTTCCGCCAATCACCGGAAACGTCGCACCACGGGCATAGCATCACCCTATTTGTCGATTGACAACCCATGGTCCAATTGGCATACTCGTCCGTAACGAGCTTATGGTTGCCACAACACTGAAGATTGGCAAGCAATCAGACGCGTGAATCACCATAGATCCAACCATATCTATTCCGATGGCAAAGACTAACGTGATCATAGGGCATGCAACACTGGATTCCCACCGCCGAACACCACCCGACCCGGCTTGGGTGATTGATCGAGTCCAACAATCCGTTTCCCGTCCCATCACACATCCACCCAAAATTGTTGATATGGAGGCATTATGTTATTTTCCATCATTATTGTCGGTGTTATCGTTCTGGTCCTCATCCTGATCTACAACAACCTGGTCGCCAAAAAAAACCAGGTGGCCAATGCCTTTTCCAGCATCGACGTACTGCTCAAGAAACGGTTCGATCTGATCCCGAACCTGACGAAAATGGTAAAACGCTATATGCAGCATGAGACGCAGGTGCTCACACAGGTTACCGACATGCGCACCCGGGCCTTATCCGGCCGAATGACCGACGCGGAAACTGTGGAAATGGATCAACAGGTATCCGGCGCACTTGGCAAGATCATGGTGGCGGTGGAGAACTATCCGGAACTCAAGGCCAGTGACACCTTTATCAATCTGCAGGCATCGTTAAACGAAGTGGAGGAGCAGATATCAGCGGCCCGAAGAGCCTACAACTCCTCCGTGAACGATTATAACAATGCACTGGACATGTTTCCGAGCAATATTATTGCCGGTTTGTTACGGTATCAACGAAAGGTATTCTTTGAAATTGAGGCCCGGGAAAAAGAGAACATCGATGTGGGTCAGATCTTAGACATATGATCATAGTTGATTTATACGACGACAACTTACCGTGCAAAAGAGGCTGCCATGAAAACTCTGGAAAACTTTTATCAGTCGGACCTGTTGCCGCATTTGGAAAAACTTGAGAATCAGCGCCGCACCGTAAAAAAGAAATTTGTACAGGCTGCCGCCATTGCGATAGTCCTGAACCTGGTATTCTGGTTTATCTCAAGCAAATTCAGTCTTAACCTGAACCTCATGTTCTTGTTTCTGGTCGTTTCGGTGATTTTCACTTTTTTCCCATGGTATATAAAATATTTCAAGGGATACAAAGCGGGATTCAAGGATACCATCATCCCCAAAATCGTCCGCTTCATCGATAACCGTTTGCAATACGACAAGGACGGTATGGTATCCAGGGAAGACTTTCTGGATAGCCATTTATTCAACGACAAACCCGGTGAATTCCGGGGCGATGACCTGGTCACCGGCACGCTGGATCAGACCGCAATCCGATTTTCCGAGGTACACGCCAGGCGTGTTGAACTTGTCCGGCGAGACACCGGTTCAAGTAGTTCCGGTAGCCGGACCCGAAAAAAATACACGCCTATTTTCGATGGGCTCTTTTTTATGGCGGATTTTAACAAATCTTTCAAGGGAACAACCATCGTTCTGCCGGATACCGCCCAGAAAATGTTCGGTAATCTCGGACAGGCGCTCCAGCGCCTCAATGTGAAAAACGGTCAATTGATCAAACTTGAAGACCCGGAATTTGAAAAACTGTTTGTGGTATACGGCCAGGACCAGGTGGAAGCCCGGTATGTTCTGTCCACCAGCCTGATGCGCAGAATCGTCGATTTTCAGAACCGGGCTCGGAGAGAAATACGGCTGTCGTTTTCATCATTTAAATTGCATGTGGCCATACCGTTTGACAAAGAATTGTTTGAACCGAAAATCATGGGGAGTATACTCGGCATCTCTCACGTACGGGAGTATTATGAAAACCTTAAACTGGTCATCGATATCGTTGAAGAGCTGAATCTGAACACCCGGATCTGGACGCAAAAGAGACAAGTTTCGCCATCTGCCGTTGCCGCGGCCAATCCGACGCCCAACACCATGACAGCCGGCCATGACTCCCCCGCGCCCATGCCGCCTGAAACCGGGAAACGAAAACGTCTGAACGAAGCCGAAACCGTTGAGGCTTTCAGCGATTTCATAAACAAGGCCGACGATACCATCTCCCCAAAAATAAAGTCGGCCAAACAATGGCTGAAACGCATCGCCGGCGCTTTCCTGATCCTGCTATGCCTGCCGTTTCTCTTATTCGGTGCCTACACCGCCGGATTGGTGATCCTGGGCATCGGGCTGTACTTTTTGGCCGGCGGATTCTTGTCCACCGGTATGGAACAACTATCCGGCGCTATTCTGTTCACCGGTATCGGTATCGTCATTGCCCTTTCCGGCTACTCCGCATATAAAACCGGCGTGGAGAGCAGAACCTGGCCAACCGTCGATGGCGTGATCATTAAATCAGAAATCGAGGAGCAAACCAGCACCACCGGCGAAGGGGCCAATAAAAAAACCGAGGTAAAATCATATGCGAAAATCGCCTATGAGTACCGGATTGACGGCCAGAAATTTGAAAGCAAAAAAATCTCTTTTTCCCAGACATCCGGCAATGCTAAACAGGTGGTTGACCGTTATCGCAAGGGAACAAGCGTCCGCGTCTACTATAATCCGGACAAACCAAAGCAGGCGGTGCTGGTAGCGGGTAATTCCGGATTGAATGTGGTGCCGTTCATATTCGCCGGTGTATTCGTGCTGTTCGGTATATTTAGCGCTGTAAAATGGCGCAAACAAACAATGGCATTGGGCGTTCAACGATGATCGAACACGTTTTACAATCCTGTTTTTAATATGTATAATCAGGACAATGATAACGAAAGGGGTATAAATGATGCGGAAAAAATTAGTTATGACAACCTTGGTGGCGGTATGTGTGTTCCTGCTGACCTTGTCTGCCTTGGGTCTTGATTTTAATCCCGGTAAATATGAAATCACCTCTAAGGTCGAGATGCCGGGAATGCCGCCCATGGCACCCCAAACGTACACCGAGTGCGTTTCGGATAAAAATCCGGTGCCGATCAAAAACGCACCCGGGCAGCAATGCGAATACAAGGACATGAAAACCGTGGGCAGTACCATCACCTGGACGATGACGTGCAACCAGCAAGGTATGGCATCCACCAGCACCGGCAAAATGGTTTACAAAGGCGACACCTTCGAAGGCAGCATGAAAACCGTCACCGGCCCATCGGCGGGCAACATGACCATTACCAGTGTGGTTACCGGAAAACGTGTCGGAGATTGCGAGTGACGATCTATATTCACTACTGATATTTGTTTCAGGATTGAGCGAAGGGACCGGATCACCGGTCCCTTTTTATTGCCGATCTATGCTGCCGGGCTGTTTGCATTAATGAGACGAATGCTCTACCTCAGCCGTCACGAACAAGAGAAGGAGGCTGGATGTCCACAACCACCATTGACAGGTACAGATTTGAAACCGGTATATACCGACCGCCCAGTGAAGGCGGCAGTGCCTCATTGTTGTTGCGGTACACCCGGAATTGTCCGTGGAATCACTGCACCTTCTGCAGCATGTATAAAACAGAGAAATTCCAGCTGCGGCCGGTGGCTGACATCAAATCTGATATTGACGCCATGGCCGCCGTGGTCGACGACCTGAAGGCCATCTCCATGGACATCGGCCAAAACGGAACAATTACCCGGGACGCGGCGGTGTCCCTCATTGGAAAAGTGCCGGCGCTGAATTACCATGAGGGCTTTGCCATGCTTTTTCATTGGCTCCTGTCCGGTGCCCGCAACGCTTTTCTGCAGGACGCCAACAGTCTGATCATGAAAACCGGGGACCTCGTTGACGCCTTGCATTACCTCAGGTCCACCTTTCCATCGATCAACAGGGTCACCACCTATGCCCGCTCCCGGACCCTTGTCCAAAAATCACCGGAGGAGTTGACGGCCATCCGAAAAGCAGGTCTGGACCGGTTGCATCTCGGCCTGGAAACCGGGGACAATGAGTTGTTGAAAAAAATCAAAAAAGGGGTCACCGCAAAGGGGCACATCAAAGGCGGAAAAAAGGCCATGGTGGCAGGCTTTCAGGTATCCGAATACTGGATGCCCGGTCTCGGGGGACGGGAAATGACCGGGGTCCATGCGGCCCACACCGCCCGGGTGCTCAACGAGATAAACCCCGATTACATCCGCTCACGGCCATTTCGCACCATTCCAGGGACGCCGCTTCATGCTCAGGTCAATAGAGGTGAAGTGCAAATGCTGCGGCCACACGAGCAGCTCCTGGAGCTGAAAAACATGATCGGTGCCCTGGATGTGACCTCCAGGGTCTGCTTCGACCATGCCATGAACAACTGGCGGCATCCCCGGAGCGGCCTGCTGTTCACCCATGATTACGAAGGATATAAATTTCCCGAGGAAAAGCAAAAAGTACTGGAACTGATCGAAGCGGGATTGAACGCCGGCAACCCGGTATCAGGTGCGGGGTAACCATAAAATTTTCGCCATCCGGGAATTCCGGAATTCACATACAACACCACCGAAATCAAAAACCATAGAGACCGGCATGGACAAAGACAATAGCAGGACCTCCGGTAAACTGGGCACCTTCGCCGGTGTATTCACCCCCAGCGTGCTCACCATTCTGGGTATCATCCTGTTTCTGCGCCTGGGGTATGTGGTGGGCAACGCCGGGCTGGGCCGGGCACTGATCATCATCGCCCTGGCCAATACCATTTCCATCCTCACCAGCATCAGCCTGTCCGCGGTGGCCACGAACCTGAGGATTAAAGGGGGGGGTGATTATTATTTGATTTCCCGGACGCTTGGCCTGGAATTCGGCGGTTCCATCGGTCTCGTGTTGTTTCTGGCCCAATCGGTTTCCATTGCTTTCTATTGCATCGGATTTGCAGAAGCCGTGGCCGGTTTGCTCCCGGCATCCATTGCCCTCCCCCCCCGGCTGATTGCCTTCGGAGCGGTATCCTTTCTGTTTATTTTCGCATGGCTCGGGGCGGACTGGGCCACCAAATTTCAATTCGTGGTCATGGCCTCCCTGGTCGCCGCATTGGTCTCATTTTTCTGGGGCGGCTGGATACACTGGGATTCGGCGCTACTGACCGCCAACTGGACCAATGGTGGAAGTTCCGTCCCCTTCTGGATACTCTTTGCCATCTTCTTTCCGGCCGTCACCGGTTTTACCCAGGGGGTCAGCATGTCCGGTGATCTGGCAGATCCGGGCAAAAGCCTGCCCACAGGCACCTTTCTGGCTGTGGGGATATCCATTATTGTCTATTTCGCCACGGCACTGATCTTTGCCGCGGCTATGCCCAACAGCGAACTCGCCGGTAATTACAGGGCCATGAAATCCGTGTCCAGATTCGGATTTCTCATCGATGCCGGGGTTGTGGCGGCGACGCTGTCATCGGCCATGGCCTCTTTTCTGGGTGCGCCGCGAATCCTGCAAGCCTTGTCGGCCGACCGGATTTTTTCTTTCCTGAACCCGTTTGCCAAGGGTTATGGCCCTTCCGCCAATCCCCGGCGCGGTGTGTTGCTGGCGACCGCCATCGCATTTGCCGTCATTGCCCTGGGCCAGTTGAATCTTGTGGCCCGGGTGGTGTCCATGTTCTTTCTGATCTCTTATGGATTGCTCAATTATGCCACGTTTTTCGAGGCCAGGACGGCCAGCCCGTCTTTCCGGCCCCGGTTCAAATGGTTCTCACCGCCGTTGAGCCTGGTCGGGTTTTTGACCTGTGCCGGTGCCATGTTGGCCATCGACCCCAAAAGCGGTGCCGCGGCCATCGCGGTCCTGTTTGCGGTCCACCAGTATCTGAGACGGACCGCCGGCCCCGCACGATGGGCGGACAGCGGCCGCGCCTACCATATGCAGCAGGCGAGGAATCACATATTGTCGACGAACAAGTATCCGGCCCATGCCAGGGACTGGCGACCGCATTTGCTTGTTTTCGCCCACGGCCGGGCAAAGCGAGAGGCATTGCTCACTTTTTCCTCATGGATTGAAGGCGGCTCCGGTTTCGCTCAAACCGTCCAAATCGTCGAGGGAGAAGGCGCCATCGCCAGAAAACAGCGCAGCGAAATGCATAAGGAACTGGTAGGGTTAATCTCTGAACACCAATTACCCATCTTTCCCCTAACCGTCAGCACACCGGAATTCTCCGATGCATTGAGTGTCTTGCTCCAAGGCACGGGCTTTGGCCCCATAACACCAAATACAGCGGTTCTCAACTGGTTCGGCAAAGCCGATGACACCATCCCGTGTATCAACCGGTACAATTATATCCAGCACCTCAGAACGATATTCCGATTCGGCAACAATATCGTTGTGCTTCGAAATGACGCCGAGACCTGGGACCGTGTCCGGAATGCACCGGTGGAGGGACGCCGGATCGATGTCTGGTGGCAAAACAATGCCACCAGCCGTCTCATGTTGCTCTTCGCCTATTTGATGACCCGGACAAAACCATGGAGTGAGGCCGCCATCCGCGTGCTCACCCAAGGCACCGGCGCCAATATCGAAGTCGAAAAGCAAGGTCTGAGCAAAACCCTCGATGATGTGCGCATCGAAGCCGAGGCCGTGGTGGTATCCTCCCTTGAACCGGAGGTGGTCGTGGATAATTCCAAAAACGCCGATATCGTATTCGTGCCGTTTACATTGAAAACCAATCAATTGATGGACTCCACGGGAAAATCATTTGACCGGTCCTTACCCAAATTGCCCGTGTGCGCCCTGGTACTCGCCGCTGAAGATATCGACCTGGACTCCGAACCCGAAGAAGGACCGGCCGCCCAAATCGCTGCAGCCGCGGATGCCCTTGAAACCGCCCGCAAAAGAGCGGAAAAGGCGGAAAAATACGCCGGCAAAGCCCATGATACCGTCGACATGATGAAGCGAAAACTCCAGCAACTCGAAGAAGAAGGGGATTCGGGCGCCATCCCCCTGGACAAGCACAAAGATTTGAAAGAAAAAGTGACTTCCGCCGAAGAAGCAGCGAAAAAGGCATTTCGCAATGCGGCCAAGGCCAAAACCAAAGCCGAGGATGCCGCAAAATCCGCCGGAAAAATTATCGAAAATCCCGATCCCCCTGAGAAATAAAAAACATCCCGTATTTGTGAGAATGACATTTTCCTCATTTCATCATTCGGAACGACTCACCCATTTTTTCTCTTGACAATACCCGTGGAGATGTACTTATCTGGGTCATAATTCAGGTGCAGCAGGGAAGGCGTAGACCACAAAACGCTTTCCCACGCTTAATAGGGAACTCCGTGTAACTCGGAGACGGGCCCGCCGCTGTGAACCCTGCTCCCGTAGTCGTATCGGGAGACCCCTTTCAACACATCCGCGCCACTGTTCCTTTAAGAACGGGAAGGCCGTTGAAAGGGCGGGGAAGTCAGAAGACCTGCCTGGATAAATATAGCCAGTACATCGGGAAAATAATCCTGATTGCCGCCCTCGCGGACCACAGGGCGCATGGCGCTATGATCAGCGGATAAAAAAGGGACATCCCCGGATCGATTTCAACAATCGGTACGGGGTTTTTTTTGCCCAAAAGGAGATGGTGCGGAAAATATGAATATGGGGAAATGTGTTGCAAATACTTTTACATCGGTTGGTCTACTAATGGTCCTGGCGTTCCTCGTCACCGGCCGTGTCGGGGCTGAAACGCAAAAAGATTATGAACTTCCGGAATACGTGGTAACAGCGTCACGGAACGAAAAAAGGACCGTGGACGTTCCGGTAAGAACCCAGGTTATCATCCCCGGGCAGATCGAGCTGTCCGGTGTGGTGGATCTTGGCGATCTTATCGGCAAGTATGTCACCGGACATATGCACAAATTCAGTGGTATGTCGAATCCGGTGGGATTGAGAGGGCTTCGCTCCGAATCCCACGGCGATGATGTGAAAGGATATGTACTCATTCTCGTGGACGGGCACCGCATGGGGACGGGCAATGCAGCCAAAATCAGTGTGGACCGTATCGACCGCGTCGAGGTGGTGAAAGGTCCGGCGTCGGCCCTCTATGGTTCTGCTGCCATCGGCGGGGTGGTCAATGTCATCACCAAAAAAGGAAGCGGAACGCCTGAAACCACCCTGGCGGCGGAATACGGCAGTTTTGATTACCGGAAAGGGCGTATTTCTTCAGGGGGTGAATGGGGAGACCGCCTGGCCTATCATTTCACCGCCTCCACGATGTGTATGGATGATTTCCAGGTTCCCGAGTACGGCCGCGTACACAACTCATCGGAAAATCAATCACGGGTGGGTGGAAACTTCACCTTTTCGGCCGGAGAAAATCACGAATTCCGGTTGGGCGGTAATTATGCCGAACTCAAAGGGGAGTACCCCTCATGGGCGGCCGGCACCTACTCGGAATATGATGGGACACGCTCCGACCACTTCGACAAAAGCCATGGTTACGCGGACCTGGAATACAATGGCGGATTTCGGAGCGGCAAGCTCCGGTGGAAAGGTTTGGGCTACTATCTGTGGGATCTGAACCACTGGTATTACAGGGGGTGGGACGGGACCCCGCCAAATGACAACCAGACCAGATCCACGGATACCACCACCGGGACAGACCATCAGTTGACCATGAAACTGGCGGATTGGAACGCGCTTGTGCTGGGATTCAACCTGGAGTGGCTTGAAAAAAAGTCAACCGCCAAATCCGGTGGTGCGGACACCATACCGTTTACGCCGGGGATGACCTATGAGACCCAATCGCTTTTTATTCAGGAGGAACTGGATCTTCTGGAAAACCGTGTGAACATCTCCCTTGCCGGCCGGTACGACCGGTTCAGCGTGGAGACCAAACGGCCGGACACCGGGGACTTCGAATCCTTCAAGGAGAATACCGAAACCTATGATCACTTCTCGCCCAAGGCCGGTATGGGTGTCAAATTTTTCGATGAAGCCCTTCGCCTGAGAACCAACATCGGCAGCGGATTTAAAACACCCTCAGCGGATCAGCTCTCGGCGGAATACCAAAAGGATGCCACCACACTTTACCGGGGCAACGCGGACCTGGATCCGGAAACCAGCCTTACCGTCGATATCGGGGCGGACTTCTACCATGATCTCTTTGATATCGGCCTGACGTTCTTCCACACCGACTTCAAGGACAAAATTGTGGATACGACCTACACCGAAGGGACATTGTACGTGAACTCATGGAAAAACAGCGGAGATGCCGAAATCGAGGGGATCGACCTGGACGTCAACTGGCATATCGGCCGGACCTTCGACATCGATCCCGAACTCCTCTTTTTCACCCGGATAACCTTCAACACCAAGTTTGAGGATAAAAAGGCGGACACGGACCTGCTCTATATTTCGGATTACGAGGTGAAATCCGGCCTGAATTACAGCTACGACACCTTCTCCGCCGCGTTGTCGCATGTGGTGGTGGGCCCACAGAAGATAGAAAACCATGACTCATGGCCGGCGACAATTGAAGAAAAAAAAGCGTTCAGCTTTTGGGACCTGACACTAACATACGGGTTCCTTGGGAGCTTCGAAGCCCATCTGAACATCACTAACCTGCTGGATGAAAAATACGAGTGGGTACGCGGCTATATCCAGCCCGAACGTTCATTCCGGTTCGGCATATCGTATACGTTTTAATTTAACCGGGACCGCCGTCTAAAAAATCAATAAAGGAGAGCAATATGAAAACAGGTCTGATTGTTTACATTACCGGCAAGCCTGATTCCCGCATCACGGCAACCCAAATCCTAAACAAACTGAGTGTGGCCGCAGACTGTATCGAGGTCATCACTCACAACAGCGGTCATTTCGACATCAGTAATGCCTGGTGGGCGCTGACCGCCAAAGGCATGCACCGTATCGTCTGCCGGACCGCCCGCATGAACGCTTCCGGAGACATATCCCTGTCGGATAAAGAATTGCGGTTATGCGGTTGATGCCTTATTGACTCACCTTGCAACGATTACATCGACTATTTTTTGTGATTTGGCAATCGCAAGTATCAACGATACGGATAGAATTTATCCTAAGTTTCAATCTGCGGGTTTTTAGGTTTTTTCTCCAATATAGCATCAATGAAATCCGATTTTGCAGACGCATATTCATTGCCGTCTTTCCACTCTTTTTGGGATAGTCTTTTCTTCAGGGCTTCATATTGTTTCGCTGTTGCTGGATTGTGAAGTAAATGATCACGAAAAAAAAGATGATCCTCGAAAAAAGTGTGACCTCTATAGACCAGATGAAGATGTTGCGTATGATTATTATTCTGATCAAGCATTACAAAATATCTTCGAAACGGCATATACACTTCGTATTCCGGTATATATCCGTACCCCATCGCCGTTATGGGCTCGACATAGTCCCCAAGGGCATGACCGTCATCGATGCCGATTAAAATATCCACGATCGGTTTTGCGAAAATGCCGGGGATGGCGGTGCTCCCGATGTGATGTATTTCAACATCCCGCCGTAAATTGGTGTGTAATTTTTCTAATATTCTACTGAAAGCATCGGCCCATTCTTTAGCGTGGGGTTCCAAAACTACTTTCATCTTCAACTCCTATCCAGGGCCATGACATTCAGGGGACAAGGGGGTCTGTCGGCGATCCGGAGCAATCCTCTCTCCCATACCTATCGGAGGATACTTGGTGTGCCGAGTCCACATGTTTGTCTTGCCACGGCACGCATTGTCTCAATCGCCCCGCTTCCGTCCGCTCACTGCCTTCGACAACTATTTGAGGGTGTAGGGAGTTTTTTATTATGAAGCAGAGGGCAAGCGGGTTGGGTGATTTTTCAGCCGCGCTTGTGCATTGTTTAAATGCTTTAGGCATCGTTGGTAAAAAACAGGGCAATGGAGACATGTTCACTAGCACGCGTGCTTCCTATACACCCTAATTAATTGTTAATATAGAATAAATACTGATTTAGGTACGAGTCCTTACGCATGAGTTTGCACAACGGAATGAAAAATTATCCAGCTCGCGGCTCCATTGGAAAAACTCCGGGACCCCAAAGGCCTTGGGACTGCGGTGTCCCGCCAGACGACTGCAACCGAATTTGTAACCCACCGGCTATCCGGTGTTCCGGACTGCGATCTTTTCTTTTAGACATGTGTTTGAAGCATTACCGCGCGTGGTGGACACTGGCGGCGCATTCGTTCTTGCCGATGTCCATGATCTCCTGTTGCTCCTCGTCCACCTCGGCCAGTCCGGCGTTGATGTCGCGGATTTTGGCGTATTCCTCGGGCTGGGGCCGCATATTGGCCTCGATGAACTCATAAAAATCGTCTGCATTGTCGATG
Source organism: Desulfobacteraceae bacterium (assembly GCA_013003715.1). Lineage (GTDB taxonomy): Bacteria > Desulfobacterota > Desulfobacteria > Desulfobacterales > Desulfosarcinaceae > JABDIN01. The sequence goes on from JABDIN010000017.1 coordinate 22,461, forward strand.
GCGTATATGTCCGCGTTGAGGGATTTTATTTTCCCCATGGTGGCGGCGAATAATAGGTTCTCGTCGGCCTCGTCCCATTCCATGTAATGACCGGGCAGGATGACGGTGTCGTCCGCCAGCTTGAGCAGGGTGCCGGTCATGGTCCCGAACAATAGTTCTGACCACGCCTTGGCCATGCCGCCCAGGTCCGGCCGTCCGATGGATTTGATAAACACCGTGTCTCCGGTGATGAGATATTTCCCGTCGATCCGGTAGCAGGTGCTGCCGGGGGTGTGGCCCGGCGTATGAATGATCTCGACCTCAGGCCCTTCGCCCATGCGATGCCGGTCGCCGTGACGGGCGGGTGTATAGGGAAACCGGGCTTCCTTGAAATCGTCCGCCGGCGCCACGATTTCCACGGCCGCGGCGCGGCGCAGCATGTCGCTGCCGGAAATATAATCGGCCTGGCGGTGGGTCTCGAAGGTTTTGGTGACGGCACACCCCTTGTCCTTGGCAAAATCGAGGTAGAACTTGAAATTCTTGGCCGGATCGAAAACCATCATCTCCCGGCCGCTGATCAACCCATAGCTGCAGGAGGCTTTGCCCGGGCGGCGGAACTGGAATAGTTCATAGTTACCGCCTTTGGCAACCCGTACCGGCGCGAGAAGATTACCCCAGGCCTTGATACCCACCTTCATATGAGCGACGTCCGTATACCCACGGCCGGTCAATATTTCGCCAATATATTTCGATGAGCCTTCCCTGGCGCAGACAATTCGGACTTTTTTCCCATGGGGCACTTTGGCCACACTCTCGTCCTCCATTTCGATGAACTCCATGTAGGGGACGTTGAGCATGTCCACGGGAAAAGGGCCTTCTACCTTGAACCGGCCGAACTCGACATCGTTTCGCACATCCAGCAGCAAAAAATCATCCCGGTTGACCAGCCAGCCGAACATATCCTCGGCCGTAAAAGATCCAAGTGCCATTTTTCACCTCCATTATTTGCAAATTCAGGATTTCAGTCCGTTCGCCGAGTGAATAAGCGCATGGGACGGGCTTATATTAATCCGGCAATTAAATAGGTACAGTGACGTATCGCTGATTCGCGTAATGAGTTTCCGCCGGAACGTACTGGGGACAAGCCTTCTTGGCGCCACCGCCTCCCATAAACCAGAAATACGAGTTTTGCGTATTTATCCGCCGGAGCAATAATACCATGAGATCAATGAATTCATTCACCTTAGGGCGTTCGATTAGTTCATAGTGTGTACAATAACACCGGACACGACCCTGTCAAGACCCATGGATACCCATTTCAGGGCGACGGCATGTCCACCCGGCATGGAACAATATACGTCGACATTCCGTCCGTACCTGGAAACAAGGTACAGCTATCCTTTAAAAATGGCCAGCATACCGCCATTTGACATTTGGGCTTTGAATTTTGACATTGGGAAAAGCGATGGCCCTGATGCCAACGGAATCAATTACGCTTCCTCAGGGCTGTATGTCTATGGGCGTACCTGCATCCACGGCCTGCCATATCTCGTCCATGGCCGGGTTGGATAGGCCTATGCATCCGTCCGTCCAGTTGAACCACCGGGTTATCAGGGACAACCGGCCCCACCCGTTTTTCTGGCCGTGGATCATGATCTGTCCGCCAGGCTTGACGCCCATCTCCCCGGCGCGTTTTTTATCGGCCGCATTGGGGTAGGAGATATGGATGGCCTTGTAAAAGGCGCTGTCGGCTTTTTTGTAATCGAGGATATAGCGTCCCTCTGGTGTGCGTTCATCCCCCTCCTGCTGCTTGTGGCCCTTGGGGTTTGCTCCGAATACAACGTGATAGGTTTTCAGGACTTTCCCGTTCCGCTTCAAATAAAGCCTGGATTCGGATTTGACAACCAGGACCAGATCCGCCTTCTCGATTCCGAAAACGGTTGCCGGCAGCAACATCAGAAAAATGAGAACCAGGGTTTTCACCGTCTTTCCACCCTTTTCGGACATAAATCTAACACCCGTCCGAGAGCTGCATGCCGGGCATCCGGGATGAGCGGACTTCAAAACCGAAACGTTCGTAAAACGGGGCCTTGTCCGTGGCGGCGAAGAGCCAGAGGCGCTTGATGTTGTGCTTTCCGCTTTCGGCTGTGAGCATTTCCAGCAAGGTACTGCCGATACCCTTGTTTTGGTGCTCGGGGAACACGATCAGATCGCACAAAAACGCATACAGGACGCCATCGGATATCAGGCGGCCGGCACCGGCAAATTCATCTCCGATATAGGCAGATGCCCAGCACCAGGTATTGGCAAGAGCGGCCCGGAGATTGTCGCGGGTGACCGGTGTGGCGTAGGTCCATCCTGTGGATTCGTACAATCTCCGGTAGCCGTCGAGTACCGGCGGCTCCATAACATATCGAATTCTGGGCAAGGGCATCCTCCGGCTTCAACAAGGTTTCGGGGATCGGTGCATATACATAAGTCCTGAAAAATCAACCGGCCTGCCATTGTTGGTTTTTACCCAAAAGACAGCCGAAATCTCATCATGTTAAGTTGATGTTTCACTATCAGTCCGCCAGCGCCTGCTCAAGGTCGGCTGTCAAATCATCGATGTGCTCAATCCCCACGGAGAGGCGCAGCAGATTATCCCGGATGCCGAGTTTTTCACGCGCTTCCCGGGATATCTTTTTATGGGACGTAAGTGCGGGGGCGCATATGGTTGACTCGACACCGCCGAGGCTCATGGCCGGCTTGATGAGTCTCAATGCCCTCATGAACCCGGCGTTGGTCATCTTTGATTCATTGATTTCAAATGAGAGCATGCCACCGAAACCGGACATCTGGCGCCGCGCGATATCATATCCCGGATGGGTTTCAAGTCCCGGATAATATACCCGGTCGATGGCCCCATGGGTTGAGAGGTACCGGGAAAGGTCCAGGGCGTTCCGGCTCTGCTGCGCCACACGGATGTACAATGTTTTCAGGCTGCGTTCGAGCAGATAACAGGTCTGGGCGTTGAGGCTGCCGCCCAGGTGCGCGGCGGTCCGATGAATCCGGGCGGACAACTCCTCATCGGCCAATACCGCGCCGCAGCAAAGATCACTATGCCCGCCGAGGTATTTGGTGCCGCTGTGGATCACTGCATCGATACCCAGCTCGTATGGATTCTGGTTGACCGGAGAGGCGAATGTATTGTCGATAGCCGTTGTGATGCCGGTCTCCTTTCCGATCCGCGCGATTTTTTGAATATCGATCACATTCAACAATGGATTGGTGGGGCTTTCAATGTATATCAGGGAGGTATTATCCCTGACGGCTGCGGCCACCGCCGCCGGATCGGTATCCGCAAACGTGTGTTTCATTCCCAGCCGCTCGAACAAATCGGTCACAAAGGCATGGGTGCCGCCGTACATATCGTCCATGAGCACCGCATGATCTCCGGATTTCATCAGCGTTATCACCAGGGTGGAAATGGCTGCCATGCCCGAACTGAAAACCATGCCGGTGGGGGTCTTCTCCAATGCCGCCAGTTTTTCCACGACGGTTTTCTGGTTCGGGATATTGAAGTAGCGCGGATACGGCTGATCACCGGAATCGATATAATGGAACGCCGAGGATGTATAAATAGGTGTATTCACACCGCCGGTGGCCGGATCCATGTGTGTGCCGCTGTGGATGCATCGGGTCTGTTTTTTCATAAAGGTCCATCCCCAAGGAATTTGATACCAGATATTCATGTAGCCTATAACCTGACCGGCGTCAACTTCACTGCAGGGTAATCAGCATGAATATCAGGTATAGCTTCAGGTACGCTAAAATTTTGGTGTGTCTTGATACAAGGCATGGATAATGTCAAATGACAAAATCCAAATGCCAAATGAAGGAATGCTGTCGTTTTATCTTCACTTTATCGTCAAAGCGATCCTTTAAAATAAATAGCATACCGCCATTTGAAATTTGAGCTTTGTCATTTGACATTACCTGTGAAATCGCCTGTTTTCATCGGACACTGTTCCAACCCTGTCATTTTTACATGCGTTCGCCCTGCATGGATCCAAAACTTCACTTGACCCCGGCAAGGACATCCTATAGAAAAATATTTTTAACCGGATTTCTTTTTTGAATGTAATTCATTAACGAATGTGTAATACACGCCGGACCGGACGCCCCCACATGCCTATACCGCTTGCTGAATTGCTAACCACGTATCAGTCCGAGATTATTCACCGGTGGGTGCGCCTGCTGCACAGTGAAGGTGGAAAACAATACGCCGCCCGCCCCAAAGAGGAGCTGTACAACACCGTATCCCAGGCATATGCCGCCAACTATGAGTTTCTCGTCTTTAATAACCTGGAGCCCATCAATCAGTTCATCGATAAAATCACCCGCATGCGGCTGGAAGCCGGTTTCATGCTGTCGGATGTGCAAAAAGCCTTCGAACTCTTCCGGAATATCATCATTCCCCTGCTGCTCAGGCACGGCGTACCGGTTGAATTGAATGACAATATCGCCGGGGTCAACAATTGCCTGGCCTATACAATCCATCAGTTCAGCGATTATTTTCAGATGATGCATGAAAAGCAAATCCTTGAGCAGAACCGGCAGCTTGAGGAGACCGTTACATTACGAACTTCCGCCCTGGAAGAATCACAGAAAAAATACAAAACGCTGGTGGAGGAAATTAACGACGGCTACTTCGTGGTGCAAAAAGAGGTGATCGTCTTCGCCAACCAGGCATTCTGCCGAATGCACAACTATGGCCCGAGCCAGGTAACGGGGAAAAAGTTCATCGAGTTCGTCGCCGGGCCGGACCGGGAAAAGGTACAGGGGATATATCGGAAAAGCCTGGTCCGGGACCCGGTTCCGCGGGTATTCGAATACCGGCGGCTTACCCGCAACGGCCAGACCTTCCCAACTGAAATTCAGGCCAAACGCACCCGGTTTGACCATAAAATTTCCAATATCGGTATCTGCCGGGATATTACAGGCCGGGTGAGAATGGAAGCCAGGGTCCGGGAAAACGAACGAATGGCCTACATCGGGCATATCACCACCTCCTTGTCCCATGAAATCCGGAACCCGCTTTCCGCCGTTAAATTGAACCTTCAGATTCTGGCCAAAAACACCCGCATAAAAGGCAATGACCGACGACGCATTCGTATATCCACGGATGAGGTGATCCGGCTGGAAAAAATATTGAACCAGCTGCTCGATTTCGCCAAACCCATCCGGTTGAACAGGTCTCCGGAACGCCTGGAGCGGATTACCGCCGATTTCACCGAACTGCTGGAAATGCAGTTCAGGGAAAAACAACTGACCGTTGAAACCCTATGCGATCCCGACATGCCAGATGTGCCGGTGGATCGTGAAAAATTCGGCCAGGCAGTCATCAATGTGCTTCTCAATGCCATCGACGCCTCCGCCGCAGGGGATGTGATCAGTATCCGGACGCGTTATGTGCCGGACAGACGGCGCTCCCGGGCGGAAATCCTGTTCGAAGACCAGGGACAGGGATTTTCACCGCAGATCAAGGAGGAACTTTTCAAACCTTTTTTCACCACCAAAAGCAAGGGCAGTGGATTGGGCCTGAGTAATGTCAAACGTATCATCGAGGCTCACGGCGGCTGGGTGGAGGCCATCAAGAGGGCTTCACCGGGAGCTGCCTTTAAAATATGTCTCCCCATAGAGTGATGAACGGGTATCATGGCTAAAATACTGATCATCGATGATGAAAATTCCATTCTCGAGTCCCTCGAGATGTTTCTATCGGAAAAAGGGCATTGGGTGGAAAACGCCGCCTGCGCCGAACAGGGCCTTCGGCGGTTTAAAAACTTCCGCCCGGAGATTGTGATCCTGGATATCCGGTTGCCGGACATGAATGGTCTTGAGGTGCTGGATCGGATGGTGGATCTGTGCGAGTTGGCGAAAGTGATCATGATCACTGCCTACCAGGATATGGAAACCACCATCGAAGCGATGAAAAAAGGCGCTTTCGACTATATCCGCAAACCCCTGGATGTGGATGAAGTGGAAAAGGCCGTGAATCGTGCCTTGCGGATTCTCGAAGTCGACCGGGAAACCCCTTGTTCCGCCGCAACCTGCACGGCTGAAAAGGCCGGGGTCATTATCGGCAAATCCGAGCGGATGATAGATATCTTCAAGACCATCGGATTGCTCTGCCAGAACCATGCGACGATTCTCATCCAGGGCGAGACAGGAACCGGAAAGGAGCTGATCGCCCGGGTCATCCACCGAAACGGATTGAACCAGCATGAGCCGTTTGTGGTGCTGGACTGTTCATCGGTGGTGGAAACCCTGCTGGAAAGCGAGCTGTTCGGACACGAAAAAGGGGCTTTCACCGGCGCCGTGGCCCGAAAACCGGGAAAGATCGAACAGGCCGGCAAGGGGACCCTGTTTCTCGACGAAGTGGCCGAACTGCCGTTGAATCTGCAGGGCAAACTTCTCGGATTCCTGCAACGCCTTGAATTTAACCGAGTCGGGGGCCAGGCCACAATTAAATCCCGGTGCAGAATCATCGCAGCCTGCAATTGCGACCTGTCGGAACGCGTCCACAAGGGCACGTTCAAAGAGGACCTTTACTTCCGACTTCGCGTGGTCACCATTTCCGTACCGCCCCTCCTGGACCGGGTATCGGATATTCCCCATCTGGTGGATCATTTCGTACACAAGATCAGCCGGGATCTGGGCACCGAACCGGTAAAACTCCAGACCGGCGTTATCGACGCGCTCTCGCGGTACCATTGGCCCGGCAATGTCCGTCAACTTGAAAATGTCATGGTGGAGGCCGTAATCCAGGCCCGTGGAAATGTAATCCTGGTGGAAGATATCCGAAAAGCCCTGACGCATGATCCGGACCTGCCCACCGGCGGCATCAAGGCTTTTTCCCTTGAACATGTGGAAAAAGAGCACATTTACAACACCTTGCACCAATTGGGATGGAACCGCAGCCGGACCGCACAGGTGCTGGGTATTTCCCTGCCGACCCTTCGCAGTAAAATTCGAAAATACGAGATCACCCCACCGGACATATTCCCCGGAAATCTCTCGACGCTTCAGCCATCGGGTTGACCGGTAAATTATTTTCCACCCCTGAAAGTAATTTTCCATGGACATGCGTAGGATCCGTACGAACCGGATTGGTGATGATCCTCGTGAAATATTTAAAAAACAGATGGTTAACACCTGGCACCTGACATTCCGCCCAGCGGTATGTTTCCGGCATGGGTTTTGCGCATATGAATGACCGGGACAAGCCTCCGTCCCGCTGACCAGTGTGCAATACGATATAAATGTCCGTACGGATCCGATAATCACCCAACCTCAACCGCAGGACCCCGTTATGAAATTCAAGACTTTGAAACAATGTGAAAAAGAGCATTTGTTATCGGTCTTGGAGAAAACATCCTGGGATATTGATAAAACAGCGCACCTCCTGAAAATCCCGATGGACCAGGTGCTGCTTAAAATAAAAGAGTTCGGTCTGAACCATAAACCCCGAGGGTGAAGAGTTGCCCGTATTTGCCCCATGGGCTCGGTGCTTTACCAACAGTATCCGCGGGAACCGTATTGGTTCCGGATGGGTTGCAGGATCAGGCAGATACCGACCGGTGTCCGGTTACATCATATCCACAAACCAATGGAGGTGGGAAATGAGAAGGAACCATATCGTCCGATTTAGTATGGTGTTGTTTACACTGCTGGTATTCACGTCCGGAATTTCCGGTGCGGCCGAAAAACCGATTGTCCTGGGTTGTCCGCTGTCCACAGCTTATTTATACGGATGGGATGCAGAGCGGGGGATTACGCTTGCGGTTGAAGAAATCAACGCGGCCGGTGGTGTTGATGTGGGCGGCACAAAACGGCCGCTGAAGGTGGAAGTTATCGATACCCGTGACCTGGAGCCCGGCGTACCGGTCAGCGAGGCGTTGCTGGCGGTTGAAAAACTGATTCTGGATCGAAAGGCCGACTTTATCCTGGGCGGTCCGGTGCGATCCGAAGCGGCACTGGCGGCCATGTCATTGCTGTCCAAGTATAAAAAAGTCTCCATCCTGTCCACCGGTGCCCTGAGCCCGGCCTACCACGCCACGGTGGAAAAACAATATGACAAGTTCAAATACTGCTTCAGAATCCATGGCGAGGCCAAATGGCTGGTCAAGGAAATTCTCACCTGTTTGATGGAAATCAGGGACACATACGGATTGGACAAGGTTTTCATCATGGTTCAGGATGTGGCCCATGCCCGCGCGGCCGGTAAAATTCTTGGGGATGTCGCGGCTAAACAGGGTTTTGACATCAAGGGAATGGATATATATCCCACGGGTACGGGAGACTTCTCCATGGGCTTGCTCAAAGCAAAGAAACAGGGTGCCCAGGTCCTGAGTATCTGGATGGACATGCCGGAAAGCGCCATACTGCTCAAACAATGGTACGACCTGAAAATCCCGGCCCTCCCCTTCGGTTCCACCCTGGCCGCGGCCGAGCAACCCGGGTTCTGGGAGTCGACAGCCGGTAAAGGCCAGTACTGCCTTGCCAATGTGGTGAATGCCGGAAATGCCCCCAGCAATGCCTCGGACTGGACCATGAAATTCTACAATGCCTATGAAAAAAGGTGGGGGCTGCCACCGGAAGGTTTGGGATCCTCCAGCAGCTACATGGCGGTGCATGTGCTCAAGGACGCCATTGAACGGGCCGGGACCCTATCGTCCGACAAGGTCGTGGCGGCCCTGGAAAAAACCGACCTCATGGGGGTATATGGCCGCCTCCGGTTCGACCCAAAGACCCACCAGGTGATCCCGAGTTTTGATCCCAAGGAGGGCGCCGTGGGCAGCATATTCCAATGGCAGGACGGCAAGCGGGTGGTGGTATTCCCAAGCAGCGTCGCCATGGGAAAAATCCAGTTACCGCCATGGATGAACGAATAATGCCGGACGGAAATATTATCCGATGCGGCACTTGGAATCGAGACCTCGACAATCCTTGATGTTGTCCGGTGACCTCTAAGTGCCTGAACCCGGGAATTAAGCGGAAAGAAAACCAGCGGAGCGGCACCCCGGTTTCAGGCACTTTAGGTCCACTTCGGCATTTTTTATCGCAACGAGGATACCTTATGGAAATACTCATCTATGGTACGATCAATTCGGTGGCACTGGCGCTGTACGCACTTGGTTTCGCAATGGTGTACGGTGTCAGCCGCCTGCCGAACTTCGCCCACGGCGCATTGTATGTCTTGAGCGGCTTCATTACATGGACGGTGTTGAACACGCTGGGGCTGAATTACTTTCTCAGCATTCTCGTGTCCTTTGCGGCTACGGCAATCATCGGTGCGCTGATCTACCAGTTCGTTCTGATCCGCATCCGGGGCATGGAGATATCGGAGATCATCGCCTCATATGCCATTGCACTGGCCATTCTGGAGGGCATGCGCTGGGCGGGTTTCAAGGGGATGAACTATACCCTGCCGGTTTTCATCGAGGGCAGTACGACCATCGCCGGTGTTACGGTTGACGTTCACCGCCTCATCGTTGTGGCTGCCGGAACGGCCCTCTTTGGCCTGCTATGGGTGTTCACCCGCTACACCCGGATCGGCCTTGCGCTTCGGGGCATGGCCCAGGACGAGCGAGCGGCCCTGATGCTGGGTATCGACTCGGACGTCATGGCCGTTGTGGCCATGGGGATGGGCTCTTTGATGGCGGCCATGGCCGCGGCATTGCTGCTGCCCCTGGGCAACATTGTTGTTGAATCCGGATACAATGTCCTCATCCTTGCCATAGCTGTCTGCATCGTCGGCGGCATCGGCAGCTGGGGGGGCGCGGTCCTCGCCGCCTTTATCATCGGATTTGCTCAGATTCTGACGGTGGTGTTCATCGGTCCGCATTTCCAACAGGTGGTGGCCCTCTTCGCGATTATCATCACCCTGATCTTGAAACCCTCGGGCCTGTTCGGCCAGCAAAAGGAATTGGAAGAAAGGGTATGAACGTGACAACGGAACAAATGCGCAGGGAGAGAATTGATCGGGGAATAAAAGTGCGATCGGATGGCTTGTATGCCTTGATGTCCTGGCGCGAGCTCTCCTATCTGATGACACCGAGGACGATTCTGATAGTGGGCATGCTGTGCCTGCCGTTATTAATGCCGGGCGCCTATTGGCAGCGGGTGATGTCCATTGTCTGTATTTACGCGTTTCTGGCCGTGGGCTTTGATTTTCTGGCCCATTACGTAGGCCTTGTGTCCTTGGGTGGTGCTTTCTTTATCGGCGTGGGCGGGTATTTTTCAGCTATACTCAATACGACTTTCGGTTTACCCCCCCTTGTCGCCATCCCGATGGCCACCATCGCCGGGGCGGTGCTGAGCACGATTCTGCTGTTGCCATGCCTGCCGTTGAGGGGCGTCTACTTTGCCATTGTAACCCTCATGTACCCGCTGTTTGCCGCCCGCCTCATCGAGGCCTTTGATATGCTTGGCGGCACCGACGGCATCATGGGGTTGGACAGTTTTCCCAATCCGATGCTGGAACAATACTTCATCATCGGTATGCTGCTGATGATGCTTTTTGCCATGCGGCGGCTGGTGAACACGGACCTGGGTCTCGTCTTCCGGGCGGTCAAGGACAACGACCAGGCGGTTCGGGCATCGGCCATGAATGTGACCTTTTACAAGGCATTGGCCGTATTCATCGGATCCCTCATGGGATGCCTGGCCGGCGCCTGTCTGGCGCACATTTACATGTGGTCCGGCATATCCCAGTTCGCCCTGGATTTTTCCATTCTGCCCATTGCCGCTACGGTCATCGGCGGCAGCGGCACCCTTGTCGGCCCCCTCATCGGTTGCCTGATCCTGGTGCCCGCATCCGAGCTTCTCCGGGATTTCGGCACTCTGAGGATTGCGTTTTACTCCCTTATTCTGGTGGGATTTATCGTTTTCCGCAGCGACGGTATCATGAGCTGGGGCCAACGAAAATACGAACAATTTGAGAGGTGGAAAAAAATATGACCGGCACCGACATTCCCATTCTCGAGGTCAGCGAGGTGACCAAAACATTCGGCGGCATTATCGCCCTCAACGGCATCAGTTTTCACGTCAAGCCGGGGGAGATACTGGGTATCATCGGTCCCAACGGTTCGGGCAAAACCACGGTGGTCAACTGCATCACCGGTTTTATCAAAACCACGGCCGGTGATGTCCGTTTCAAAGGTCGCCGGATTACCGGAAAACCGCCGCATAAAATCGCCGCCATGGGAATCACCCGGACATTTCAAATCATGCGTCCCTACTATAGTCTCCCGGCCTACAAGAACCTGGTGATCCCGCTGTTCTCACCGCGTGCGCGAAAAACCGGGGGATGGCGGGGGGGCGGCAAACTGGGAGACCGCGACACGGTAAGCATCGATATCCTCGAGGAAATCGGGTTTGAACGGGATTCTTACGTTCCCTACAAGATCACCGGCACCCTGCCCACCGGATACCTTAAACGTCTCGAGCTTGCGAGATGCCTTGCACTGAAGCCGGAAGTGATTATTTGCGACGAGGTGTTTTCAGGCCTGAGCATGAGTGAGATCGCCAGCATGGTCCCGCTGATCGAACGGTTGAAAATGGAAGGCATCACCCTGGTCATGATCGAACACCGGTTGAGGGAGCTGTTCCAGGTGGCGGACCGGGTCATGGTGTTGAATTTCGGGGAAAAGCTGGTGGAAGGTACGGCGACGGAGGTCATGGCCGATGAGCGGGTGAAAGCGGCCTATTTTGGTTCCGAACAGGTGGAGGAGGTGATGAAACATGCTTGAGGCAAGCGGGATGATGGTTTTTTATGAAAACATGCTGGCCTTGAACAATATCAGCATGAACTGCGAATCCGATCAAATCGTCGGTGTTTTCGGGGCGAACAGTGCCGGAAAATCCACCCTCATGTACGCCCTGTCCGGCATCATCCTCGACATAAAGAAAAAAGAACTGATGGCCGGCGGTGAACGCATCACCGTTGCCGGCGATGTCCTTTTCGACGGGAAAGCCCTTACCGGCGTCAAACCCAGCAAACGCGCCAAAATGGGTATCGTGTTGTGCCCGGAACGGCGACGAATTTTCAAGGAGAGCACCGTACTGGAAAATCTGAAAATCGGCGGCTATCTGGCCTCTCCCGCCAAGGCCAGAGATACACTTGAATTCGTATTCTCCGTCTTTCCCGTGCTCGATAAGCTAAAAAAACGCATCGGGGGATTTTTAAGCGGCGGTGAGCAACAGATGCTCGCCATCGGGCGCGCCTTGATGGCGCAACCGAAAATACTGCTCCTCGATGAACCTTTACTGGGCTTGAGCCCATTGATGCAGGCCATGCTGATTCGGTCCACCCGGGATATCAGGGACCAGAAAAAGATTTCCATCATCATTACCGAGCAATACGCCCGGCCCGTGCTTCCCATTGTCGACTACGCCTATGTCCTCGAAAACGGTTCGGCGGTGCTGGAGGGAACCCGGAACGACCTCATGGACAACCCCGACGTACGCGCGGCCTATTTCGGGATATAGGTCTTACACTTTATCCGAAGACGTTACCCAACGGAGAATAAATAAAGATGTCTGCCCACACCGACGGAATTGAACAGGAGTTGATCCACACACGATTCGATGAGATGAGTGAAAAATACCCGGACCGGACAGCCGTCATATTTCTGGGGGAACGCTTTTCCTATGCCCGGCTGCGAAGATTAAGCGAACAATTCGCCGGTGCGCTCACTCATTTAGGGGTGCAAAAGGGTGAGCGGGTCATGGTCTATATCAACAATTCCATCCAATGGGTGGTCGCCTTTCTGGGTATCCAGAAAATCGGAGCGGTGGTGGTGCCGGTTTCGCCCATCTACACCTCCCATGAAATCGAGTACATGGTCAAGGATTCCGGCGCCCGTACCATCGTCTGCATGGACACCAATTTCGGCTATGTGAAGGAAGTGTATGAAAAAACCGATCTGAAACATGCCATCGTCACCAACCTGGTGGATCTCCTGCCCTGGTGGAAACGATCTCTCGGGTTTTTATTCGACAAGGTCCCTGGCGGAAGAGTTGAAAAGAGCCCGTGGGTACTCCCGTTCAACCGTTTCATCAAATGCGAACCCCTGAAAACCAACGCCGCCATCGATCCCCGCAACGATCTGGCTTACATCCTCTATACCGGCGGCACCACCGGGTTCCCCAAAGGGGTGCCGGGCAACCATGCCGGCATGACGTCCTATGTAAACGATGTCACGGAAGACGTGGCCGGGGATCACCTGAAAGAAGGGGCGGATTGCTATATCGCCGTCAATCCCTTGTTTCATATCATGGCCCTGGGACTTTTCATGGCCATCGGATTGAACAAAGGCAACACCACCGTCCTGATGCCCCAACCCCAGGTGGATGCCATCCTGGAATCCATCGCCCGGTATAAGGTACGGTGGATGCTGGGCGTTCCCGCATTGTACCGGATGATTTTGGAAAACGACCGGTTCGGCCAGTACAACCTCGATTCTCTGGCGTATTGTTTTTGCGGTGGGGATGTACTGCCGGAGGAAGTGAAAATCCGATGGAAGGCGCATTGTGATATCCCCATATATCAGGTGTACGGGTCCACCGAGGTCGGCCATGTGACTTACAGCCATATCGGTAAGGAGCCAAGGCCGAGATCAATCGGGTATGTGCTCAACAGCCGGAAAGCCATCATCATGAATCCCGAAACCCTCACCCCTGTAAATCGGGGGGAGAGCGGGGAACTCTGGGTGACCTCTCCCCACGCACTCAAGACATACTATAACAAACCCGAAGAGACCCGAAAGACCTATATCGAACATGACGGCCTGATCTATTGCCGCATGGGAGATTTCATCATCGAGCATGAAGACGGCGAACTGGTTTACGTGGAACGGTCGGCGGACATCATCAAGCATAAGGGGTATCGTGTGTCCGCCTCGGAAGTGGAGGCCGTCCTCCAGGATCACACCACCGTTGTGGGCGCCTGTGTGATCGGTATTCCGGATGAACGCGTGGGCGAACGCATCAAGGCCATCGTGGTCCTGAAGGAAGATGCCAAGGGAGTGGGCGGGGCGGAACTGATCAAATGGTGCCGTGACCGGCTGGCCTCCTACAAGGTTCCCGCGTATGTCGAATTCCGGGACATGCTCCCCAAATCGAAAGTGGGAAAACTCCTGCGGCGGGAAGTTCGGGATGATGAAAAACGGCGAATGACCAAAACCGGTTAGATAGGAGATTACCCCATGACAAACATCCTTGAAAACACCCGAATCCTGGCCGTGGATGATGAACCGGATATTCTGGAAACCCTGGAAGACCTACTGGCCGGCATCAAGGGATTGACGATTGAAACCGCCGAAGACTATGACGGCGGATTTCACCTGCTCCGCTCCTGGACCTATGATGCCGTAATCCTAGATATTATGGGCGTCCGTGGTTTTGATCTGCTCAACACATCGGTTCACCGGGGATTTCCCACCATTATGCTCACCGCCCATGCCTTGTCGCCTGAAAGCCTGAAAAGATCGATCGAACTGGGTGCGCGTGCCTATCTGCCCAAGGAAAAAATGGACGATATCGTCTTGTTTCTGGAAGATGTGGTGTCGCTGAGCAGGAAAAACGTGCTGGGAAGGATGATGGACCGGCTCGGTCCCTATTTCACCAGGCGTTTCGGGAAAGACTGGCGGGAAAGCGAAAAATCTTTCTGGGAAAAGGTTGAATCCGGAAAATATGATGAGGGTCCGGTCATCCTGACATAGTACCGGGCCCGGATTACTCACCTGCCTGAAAATGCATAAATTGTCAATTGGATTTACAATTTATGCAAATATGGGGATTCATCACAGCCTATTCCGGGTTCCGGCCGCCAGAGATACCGATCCAGATCGATGGTTTCCTGTCGATCAAACACGACCCCTTCCTTTTCAAGTAACTGCCGCTGAACCTCATAACCCTGAGAGGGTTTCAGGGATATCCGTCCCAAACGATTCACTATCCGGTGCCAGGGCAGGCCGTCTTTTTCCGAACTCGAATGTAACACCCGCGCCACCTGCCGCGCGCCCCTGGGATTTCCGGCCATGGCGGCAATATAGCCGTAGGTCGCCACCTTTCCTTTTGGGATTTGCCGGATGAGATTTTTTATCGTCTGTGTAAATACGGTTGGCATTGTCGAACTCAAAATGGTGGATGATTTGAAAAGCGCCTTTTTATGAAACATTCAAAGGTATGCTGTCGGTTTATAATCACTTTATCATTAAGGTGATCCTTAAAAATGGACAGCATACCGCCATTTAATACCTTGATTCCAGGCCGATTGGTGCGTGGAACGCACCCCACACGGTTGGTTCGCGACACCGGATAGCAGTTGCCGGTGCCGTCCGCGATGGGGATATTTTAAATCCTCATCGCCTTCAATGTGTCATGATTCGTTGGCGTAATTTATATATTAATGGACCCCATTGGTCCTTGGAATCAGGTTCAGCGATATACATTTTTTCGATGTCCAACTTTAATAATCCAAACTGTAAGTTCCTTATCTTGTATGGAATAGACAATGCGATAATTTCCTTGCCGGATACGGTAAAGTTCATGGCCAGTGAGTTTTTCACAGCCTGTTGGGCGAGGATCATCCTTAAGGTTTTCAACACGAGAAAGGATTCTTTTCAAATCGTGTTTGGAAACTTTTTTAAGTTCCTTCCAAACCGATTCTTTGAAATAAACCTCATATTCGGCCATCGTTTTTTAACCTTTTGACCATTTCAGAGAAACTAATCAGCGGTTCATCAGCCCTTTCCTCAAACGCTGTTATATCCTCGGCATCCTCGGCAAGGGCTTCCTTGACGGCCGCATTTACAAGGTCAGAAATTGATCTGGAAGTTTCTATAGATTTTAATTTCAATGCCTTATGTATAACAGGATCGAAATACACAGTGGCACGTTTTGCGGGTGTTTCCATAATGTCACCTCCTAAGTTGATGTGAAACTATAACGTCCAGACGTTATGACGTCAAGGTTCATTTTTAAGGCGAAAACTCGGCCCGGTGGCCGAATAGATGGCGGGTGGCACCGTCAACTGGTTGCAGGGGGCTGTCCTTCCGGTCGTTGTGGTCTCTTTTATCACAATCCAGCCGTCGCAGACAAAATCTTTTACGGCGGTGTCGGTCCAAAACGCCTGCTGTGAAGGTCCGGATCTGTTTTTGGACATTTCGGCCTATTAACGTAGCTTGTAGGGTGCGTTATACGCACCAGGTTGCGATGTCCTATTGAAGATTATCATTTTAATCCTAAGTTCCTGTCCATCCCAATGCCGATTGGTGCGTGGAACGCACCCGACAGGGTTGTTTCGCGACACCGGCGAGCAGTTGCCTGTGCCGCCTGCATTGATACAAGGTACGGAGATAATGTCAAAAGACAAAATCCAAATGCCTGATGAGGTATGCTGTCATTTTATCTTCACTTTACGATCAATGCGATCCTATAAAATGGATAGCATACCACCATTTGAAATTTGAGCTTTGTCATTTGACATTCGCCTGTAGCTTTCCCCAGCAGGGAAGGTGGATGTTATCCGGATATACGCATTAAAAACGGCCCGTGTCACCCCGGTACCCCGCCAACTCCGACTTGCCCTCGGCAGTGGCATTTGTTAGTGTATCATCTTCCGGAAAAACAACGGTATGATGTCGTTGTTGGTCAAACCCTATTCGCCCTGATGTTGGATGATCAGGGGGGACACAACCTGTTGTGTGAGCATTTCCCAATGAAACGGCTCGGATTCAAGGTTATTCTCTGCATTGTAACGGTTTTCCTATTGCTCAATTGCGCGGAGGACACTTCCAACGATGTGGCGGTTGTGACGGCGGATGCCCAGCGGATAAATCACCGGTTAAAAGAAATTCGCGGCACCATCGAACGCCTGAAAATCAAGGCCATCGATGTTCTCCACCATGTGGAAAAATACCAGGATGGGCTTTATGACAGTAAGCGGTACGCTTTTTTCAAAGATACGGTTTTCTATACACCGGAAAATGACGGGTTCTGCGAGGTCTGGGCATCCGGTATTGTGCCGGTGGACGAGGTTCTGTTTTCAAAGATCAAGGCCCTCGAGAATCTTTGCACGGACATGGATCGAATTTACCACGAAAACAATATATTTTCGGCTGTTTACCTGAACACCAAGTCGTCTGTTGTCGTTGCCTTTCCGTATGCATCCACCAATACCTACCTGAAACCCGAACTGGATACCCGGCAGGCCTGGGTGACCTACTGGGCTGCCGACGCCGATCACAATCCGGACAGAAAAACACTTTGGGTGGGACCGTATCTGGATGCCCTGGGGTATGGGTATATGGTGTCCATCATCACTCCTGTCTACCGCGGTGACCGGATGGAAGCAGCCATCGGTTTTGATATCACCTGTGAATCATTGCGGGATCTGTTTCTTGCGGATACCCGCCGCAATCTGATGCTGATCAATGAAAAGGGCTATTTAACGGCGGCCAATGCGGGTTGCAGTAAACTTATCGGCATCGAAGGGCCGGGCAGCCATGATTACCTGGAAAAAGCGTCTGAAAATCGTCCGGCCCCCGAGAAATTCAACCTGCATATAAATTCCAACCGGATCATCAGGGAGCTAGCCGCAAAGGTCGCCGCCACAACAGCGCCCTTCGATCTGGTCCTTGGAGGCAGGCCATACAAAGTGATCCATGCCGGAATCGAGGATGCCGGCTGGTATTTGGTGGAATTGAAAGGATCGTGAGTCGGCCATGAGAAAAAGGATCTTGAAATGTTTCGCTGTTATCATCCTGATCCTCGTGGGTATCGGGACAACAAACCTTATCTTTTTTCTCCGCATTAACAGTGCGTTCAATGAGATCGTGGAAAACCGGTTCCAGGTGGATCAGAGAGTTCAGCAGGGTCACCTGTTGATCAGCCAGATTCACAACAATATCTGGGAAGCCATGCTGTTTGACCCTAAATCCAGGAAAGCCCAAATCGAAACCCTGGATGCCGAAGCCCTGGATTTTTACAGGATCATGGATGACCTGGACCGGTTACTTCCCGAAGAAAACCCCGGATTGACAAGACTTCGGCGCCACTTCCAAAATTTTTTTCTGATCGGGAAAGAGATCTTGCAAATCCCGGATCTGGCCACCTTCCAGAACAGCTCGGATGATATCCGTGAGTTCAGGCGCCAGAAAACCCAACTGGGCGACCTGATCGATACCACCTTCAACGCCTACAAGCTGTCATTCATAGATTCCCTTAACCAGGCGCGGCAGCATGCCTACTGGCTCTCCTTTGTCTCCGGGATCGTCGTTCTGTTCGGTGTCCTGAATTCGGTCTTCTTCTCTTTTCGCCTGTCGGACACCCTGGTGAGGCCCATCATTAACCTGACCGATACCGTAAAGGCATTCACCAAAGGGAACCTCACCGTGAAGGCCGGGCACGGCGGAGACGACGAAATCGGCCGCCTGGGCGCGGCATTCAACCTGATGACCGATCGCCTGAGCGCCTCCATGGAAAAGCTGAAAACCGAGATCAAGGAGCGTAAACGTGCCGAAAAAAAAGCAAAACACCGCCAGAAACAATTGGTCCAGGCGGATAAAATGGCCTCCCTCGGCATATTGACCGCCGGAGTGGCGCATGAAATCAACAATCCCAACCAGTTCATCATGTCCCATGTCGCCCCGCTCGAGCAGGCATGGGTGGGTGCGGTACCGATCCTGAACCAATACCATGACCAATTCGGGGATTTCCGCTGCGGCGGTTCAAATTATTCGGTCATCCGCGACCGCATACCCTCGGTCTTTGCAAACATCAGGAAGGGTTCGGAACGGATTCGCTCCATTGTGAACGAGCTACATCAATTTGCCGGAGACCGTTCCGACGAGCTGGCCGAACACCTCAATCTCAACCAGGTGATCACCTCCGCCCTTACCCTGGTTACGGCCATGATCAAAGCCTCCACGGATCGTTTTACACTGGAATTTCAGGGCGACATCCCCAGCCTGGTGGGCCACTATCAACGGCTGGAGCAAGTGGTTGTGAATCTCGTGCAAAACGCCTGTCATGCGCTAACGGCAAAGACACAAGTCATAAGGATCAAGACGTTTTATCGGAAATCCGACGGCAAGATCATTCTCGAAGTGCGGGATGAAGGCAAGGGCATCGATCCGGAAAATCTGAATCGTGTGACCGATCCGTTTTTCACCACCAAACGGGACCAGGGCGGGACCGGTCTTGGACTATCCATATCCTCCCGCATCATCATGGAGCACGGTGGTACCATGGACTTTTATTCCCACAACGCCGCAGGCACCACCGTATTGGTGGCGCTGCCGCCGGTGCCAATTGCCGGTGAGCGGCTGAAACCGATCCCTCAACCCCGGGAAACGTCGGAACCCGAAGGTTCCAGGAGGCCCCATTGAACACCGCGACATATCCCTTATTGCCCATCATGGTTGTGGACGACGAAGCCGAAACCATCCAGGGATGCGAATTTACGCTGGCATCCGCCGGCATGTCCCATGTCATTGGATGCCGGGACAGCCGGAAGGTGCTTCGGATTATCGACACCGAAGATGTGTCGACCATTCTGCTGGATCTGTCCATGCCCCATGTCTCAGGCCACACTCTGTTGGAAAAGTTAAGCGCGGAATATCCTCATATCCCGGTGATCATCCTCACCGGGATGAACCAGGTGGACACGGCGGTTGAATGCATGAAAAGGGGGGCTTTTGACTACATGGTCAAACCGGTGGAGACGTCCCGCATGATTTCGGGTGTAAAACGCGCTGTCGAAATGCGGGAGGAACGCATGGAGTACACCACATTCCGGCGTAAGGTGCTCGATGACCGGTTGGAGCACCCCGAGGTATTCGAGGGGATTATCACCCGAAACAAGCAGATGCGATCCATTTTTCAATATGTCGAAACCATTTCCGGAACCGCCAAGCCCGTTCTGATCACCGGCGAATCCGGTGTGGGAAAGGAAATGATCGCCCGCGCCATTCATCCCTTAAGTCAACGCCGCGGGTCGTTTGTGGGTATAAACGTGGCCGGGCTGGAAGAGCAGCTTTTCTCGGATACGCTCTTCGGTCACCTCAAAGGCGCCTTCACCAGCGCCGCCGAGTCCCGCAAAGGTCTGGTGGCGCGTGCCCGGGGTGGACTCTTGTTCATGGATGAAATAGGGGATCTGAGTGCTCCGAACCAACTCAAATTACTGCGGCTGCTCCAGGAAAAGGAGTATTATCCGGTGGGTTCGGATGTCCCCATTGAAGCGGATGTCCGCATCATTGCCGCCACCAATCAGGATCTCCAGGCCCTCCAGCGGCAGGACCGATTCCGAACGGATCTATATTACCGGCTCCAAACCCATCATGTGTACATACCACCGCTGCGGGAGCGCATGGGTGACCTGCCCCTGCTCATCAATTATTTTCTGGAAAAATCAGCACAATCCCTGCACAAGAAAATCCCCGCCGTGCCGCCGGAACTTGTGCCGCTGTTGGCCTCATATTCCTTTCCCGGCAATATCCGGGAACTCGAAGCCCTGATCTTCGATGCGGTCAGTCATCATCAATCAAAAGTGCTGTCACTGGAAAGGTTTAAGATGCATATCCGCATTCACGGGGGACCGGTGGCCGGGCAGCGGCAGGATGCCCCGGACAACGACGCCGAGTCACCGTTTTCCTGGATGGAAACCCTGCCCACACTGAAGGAAGCACCGAAACTACTGATCCAGGCAGCCATGCATCGCTGTAAAGGCAACACGCATGCCGCCGCCCGAATGCTGGGGATTACGCGATCCGGCCTGAACAAGGCCATCAAGCGAGGAAATCTGTCCGTGTAGGACGGTCCTCGCCTTTGAACGACCTGCCATTACAGCCGGCAGGGGGCGGCAACCGATCATGTCAACCCCGGGGAACAATGTCCCCGCGGCGACAAATGTCCTTTCATAGTGCGAAGTCCCATCCATCCCTGGGTTGACGCCGATTTTACCGCATACCGGGGGACGGATGTCCCCGGCTGTTGGCATTTCGAATATATCCGCCACTTCCCGTACCACCTTATGGTATAGCGCTTCATCTTGATTCCGCCGCCTTGGCACCTTCCTTGCGTTTCAGTGGTCCGGATACGCCCGATACGACTTCTCATCTCAACCACACGGGTCCTGATACTTGGCGATGACACTTTCTTATCCACTTCGACGGTTTTTAAATAACAAACTGGCGGTCTTCGGTTTCGCTATGATTGTGCTGTTCACCGTTTCGGCGGTTTTCGCGCCCTTCATCGCCCCCCACCCGCCCGACGAGCAATTCTTCGAGGGCCTGACCCTTGAAGGCGCGCCGCTGCCGCCAAACAGCAACTTCTGGCTGGGAACGGACCTGCTGGGACGCAGTCTCTTCTCACGGTTGCTGTATGGTGCCAGAACATCATTGATCATCGGCATTGCCGCCAATGGGGCCGCCGTCCTAATCGGTGCCATTCTGGGCATCACCGCCGGATACGTGAGAGGGAAAGTGGGCATGGTCATCATGCGGTTCACCGACCTGATGATGGCCTTCCCCGCGCTGCTGCTCGCCATAGCGCTGGCCGCCATTTTCAAACCAAGCCTGTGGATCGTGGCCATGGTCATTGCCCTGGTGAACTGGGTACAGATCGCCCGGGTCATCTACAGCCAAACCATCGCCCTGGTGGAACAGGAATATATCGAAGCCGTGAAATCCATCGGTGCGGCCTGGCCGCGCATATTGTTCATCCACACCGTTCCCCACCTGTGGCCCACCCTTCTGGTATGGGGAACGTTAGGCATCGCCACCACTGTACTGCTCGAGGCCACATTGTCCTTTCTGGGGGTTGGGGTCCGGCCGCCCACGCCATCCTGGGGCGGGATTATCTATGAAAGCCAGTCCTATTTCCTGGACGCCCCCTGGCTGGTCTTTTTCCCCGGTGCCGCCATCATGCTGCTGTCCCTGTCGTTCAACCTGGTGGGGGATGCGTTGCGCGATATACTTGACCCCACCCAGCGAGGTCATCAATAATGTTCATCTTCCTCGGCAAACGAATGGCTCAGTCCGTGTTCATCCTATTGGGTGTGACGCTGATCACCTTCTGCCTGGCTTTTCTCATGCCCGCGGATCCGGTGCGCATGCTGGCCGGGCGAAGCGCCACCCAGGCCACCGTGGAATCCATCCGTACCCAGCTCGGTCTGGACAAGCCATTGCCGGTTCAATATCTCAAATACCTCGGACGCTTGATGCAAGGCGACCTGGGCAGATCCTATAAACAAAAAACCGAGGTGACCGAATTGATCCTGAGCCGGCTGCCGGCAACCCTGCTGCTCATGGCCGGGACCATATTTTTCGAATTGCTCATCGGTATCCCCGCCGGTATTTTTTCGGCGAACCGCCGGGGCACGGCTACGGACAATTGGATCATGGCGCTGTCCTTTGCCGGTGTATCGGTTCCGCAATTCGTCATGGGATTGCTGCTGCTGTATATGTTCGCGCACATCATTCCCATATTTCCGCTGGGCGGATACGGCAGCCTTCAACATCTGATCCTGCCCGCACTAACCCTCGGGATTTCCGGCGGCGGGTGGTATTCGCGCATGATGCGATCGAGCATGCTGGATGTGCTGCGCCAGGACTATATCCGAACGGCCAGGGCCAAAGGATTGTCCGAATGGGCGGTGGTCCTGATCCACGCACTTCGTAACGCGGTGCTGCCGGTAATTGCCATGATCGGGCTGGACATCGGTATTTTCATGGCGGGCGCGGTGGTTGTCGAATCTGTCTTCGGGTGGCCGGGAATCGGCCAGCTTGCCTGGCAGGCCATCCAGATGGTGGACATCCCCATTATCATGGGGGTCACCCTCGTGGCCGCCATCGGTATAGTGGTTGGTAATCTTCTTGCGGATCTGGTCATGCCCTTTGTGGATCCGCGAATTTATCTGCAGTAACCGAAGTCACATATTAATGGGATATATCCATTAAAAGGAGGAGAACAATGAAACGATTAATCGCTATCACCATCATTTGCCTCATCGCCTGCCTGTCAGGTGCCGGGGTACTGACGGCCGAAACCATTAAACAGGGCGGTTCCATGACCGTCACATATAAGGATGACGTAAGCACCCTGGATCCGGCCATCGGCTATGATTGGCAGAATTGGTCCATGATCAAGAGTCTGTTCAACGGACTCATGGACTACAAGGCAGGCACCTACGAACTTGAACCGGATCTGGCCAAGAGTTTTTCAATATCCGATGACGGTAAAACCTATACCTTCAAATTGAGAGAAGATGTGAAATTCCATAACGGCCGTGGCCTGGTGGCCGACGACATCAAATACTCAATCGAGCGGGCGGTGAATCCCAAAACCCAAAGTCCCGGCCAGGGGTTTTTCTGGAGCATCTCCGGATTCGACGATATGGCTGCCGGGAAAACCGAGAATCTCAGCGGCATCACGGTGGTCGATCCATATACCATTCAATTCGTCCTCTCCCAGCCGGACGCCACATTTCTCCATGTCATGGCCATTAATTTCGCCTTTGCCGTGCCCAGGGAAGCGATCGAAAAATGGGGCCAGGATTTCGGCAAGCACCCGGTGGGCACCGGCGCGTTTATCATGAAGGAGTGGAAACTGGGCCAGCGTGTCGTTTACGAAAGAAACAAGGCGTACTACAAAGCCGGCTTACCGCGCCTGGATGAAATTGTTTTCGAGGTCGGCCAGGAACCCACGGTCGCCCTGTTGCGCCTGCAACGCGGCGAGGTCGACATACTGGGCGACGGTATCCCACCGGCACGTTTCCTCCAGGTGAAAAACGATCCGAAGAACAAGGACCTGATCATCGAGGGCGGCCAATTGCACACCGGGTATCTCTCCCTGAATGTCAAAATGAAACCGTTTGACAACAAGCTGGTGCGGCAGGCCGTGAACATGGCCATCAACAAGGAACGCATCTGCAAAATGATCAACAACCGGGCGGTCCCCGCCAATCAACCCCTGCCGCCGGCCATGCCGGGATACGATAAAAACTATAAGGGATACGCATTCGACGCCGCCAAAGCCAGGGATCTGCTGGCCAAGGCCGGTTTCGGCAAGGGTTTCACCACGGAGCTATATGCCAACAATACGGACCCCAACCCCCGGATTGCCCAGGCCATCCAACGGGATCTGTCTGAAATCGGTATTAGAGCGGAGATCAAAACATTGGCCCAGTCAACGGTAATTGCCGCCGGCGGGGAAGCGGACCAGGCACCAATGATTTGGTCGGGCGGCATGGCATGGATTGCGGATTTCCCGGATCCCTCCAATTTTTACGGCCCGATCCTGGGATGCGGCGGCGCAGTGAAAGGGGGATGGAACTGGTCCTGGTATTGCAACGAGGCGCTGGATGCCAAGGCTGCCGAGGCGGATGCCATGAGTGATCCCGCCCTTGCCGAACGTCGTACGGACCTGTGGCGATCCATTTTCATCGAATTGATGGAAGACGGGCCGTGGGTGCCGATTTTCAATGAACAGCGGTTTACCATGCGCACGGATCGACTGGGCGGTCAGGATGAGATCTTTGTGGACCCCGTGCATATTCCGGTGCATTATGAATATGTGTATGCGAAGGACGCACAATAGGCAGAAATCGCGATAATCACATGTCAAAGTGATATGAGGTTATAACCCTATTTCATGCAGGAGGCAGCAACATGACAATTACCCCTGATTACACGATACACCGGGACAAGGGGCATTACGGGTGGAACCGCGATATAGCCCCGGTTTGCACCGTAGCGCCCGGATCGGTGGTGACCATTGAAACCGTGGATGCGTCCGGCGGGCAGCTGAACCGCAATTCCACACTAGACGAGGTGGCGGCCCTGGATTTCGACAAAGTCAATCCGGTCACCGGACCGGTGTTTGTAGAGGGTGCCGAGCCCGGAGATGCCTTGAAAGTCACTATCCTGGATTTCGCCCCGTCCGGTTGGGGATGGACGGCCATAATCCCCGGCTTTGGATTACTGGCGGACCGGTTTTCAGAACCCGCCCTCCACATCTGGGAATATGACCCGGATGCCATGGCACCGGCGGCGTATGTCAGCAATATCCGGGTACCGCTGAAACCGTTTCCCGGCACCATCGGCGTGTCGCCGGCGGAAACCGGCGACCATAGCGTGGTCAACCCCCGGAATGTGGGGGGAAACATGGACACCCGCGACTTGAGTGCCGGCACGGAACTTCATTTGCCGGTGCAGGTCCCGGGGGCCCTGTTCTCCATGGGTGATGCCCACGCCGCCCAAGGAGACGGTGAAGTTTGCGGTACCGCCATTGAAAGCCCCATGGATATTACCGTGAAGCTGGAACTGGTCAAGTCCATGAAGCTGAATTTCCCGCGGTTCAGCACACCCGGTCCGGTATCCACCCATTTTGACGCAAAAGGATATGAAGTCTGCATGGGCATCGGGCCGGATCTGATGACCTCCGCCAAAAACGCCGTTTCCGATATGGTGGACCTGGTGTCCGTAAAGGCCGGTATCTCGCCGCCTGAAGCCTATATGCTGTGCAGCGTATGCGGGGACCTGCGAATCAGCGAAATCGTGGACATGCCGGACTGGATCGTCTCTTTTTATTTTCCGAAAGTGGTGCTCGGCTGATATGAACCGATTAATCCGGCGGACCATGGGAGCGGTTGATTCGTGAACGAGCCGATTCTCAAGGTGGAAGGACTCACCATCAGTTTTGCCACTGAATTCGGCCGTATCCGGGTGGTGGAGGATGTATCGTTCAACGTCCGCCTGGGGCAGACCCTGGGGGTGGTGGGTGAGTCGGGGTGCGGCAAAAGCGTTACAGCCATGTCCATCATGCGCCTGCTGCCGTCACCACCAAGCCGGGTGGATGCGGGCGCCATCTACTACACGGACCGGAATCTCCTCAGCCTGAATACCGCGGAAATGCGTAAAATCCGCGGCGACCGGATCGGCATGATTTTCCAGGAACCCATGACGAGCCTCAACCCGACCTTCACCATCGGGTACCAGCTCTATGAGGTATTGCACCTTCACCGGGGTCACGACCGCCGGCGCGCCGCTCGACGCAGCGTGGAATTACTGGACATGGTCGGGGTGGGGTCTCCCCGAACCCGCCTCAACCAATATCCCCATCAGCTTTCCGGCGGTTTGCGTCAACGCGTGATGATTGCCATGGCCCTGGCCTGCAAACCGAATCTGCTCATCGCCGATGAGCCCACCACAGCCCTGGATGTTACCATCCAGGCTCAGATCCTGGATCTGCTTATGCGGCTGCAGAAAGAGCTGAAGATGTCCGTCATCATGATCACCCATGATCTCGGTGTCGTTGCCGAGTTCTGCGACCGGGTGGCGGTGATGTATGCCGGCAAGATTGTGGAAAAAGGCAGTGCGGCATCGATTTTCAACAATCCGCGTCATCCGTATACCCGGGGTTTACTCACATCTATTCCTCAAATAGGAAAACGGCAACAGGTGCTGCCGACCATTCCCGGGATGGTCCCCAGCCCGGACAAACGGCCTTCGGGATGTTATTTCGTGGACCGGTGCGGCAGATCCACTCGAGTCTGCCGGGAGCAATCACCGGAATTGGGTGAACAGACGCATAGCTATGCCTGCTGGAATCCATATGAAGACTGAATTACTCAGGGTCGAAAATATCACCAAACATTTCTCACTGGGCCGCGGCAAGGGTGTCGTCAGAGCTGTTGATGATGTGAGTTTTACCATGCATCACGGCGAGACCATTGGTGTTGTGGGCGAATCGGGGTGTGGTAAATCTACTCTGGCACGGGTTATCCTGCGGCTGATCACCGCCACTTCCGGCAAGGTATGGCTGGATGGCGTGGATCTGGCCGGGTTGACCCCGAAGTCGCTGCGTATCCGGCGCCAACAAATGCAGATGATTTTTCAGGATGCCTACGCATCACTGGACAGCCGTCAGAAGATCGGCCGCATTATCGCCGAACCCCTGGTGGTTCATGGGATCGGCAACAAGGCGGATCGCCGCCGACGGGTGAACGAACTGCTGGAAATGGTCGGACTGGAACGTGATGCCGCCTCGCGATACCCCCATGAATTTTCCGGTGGCCAGCGGCAGAGAATCGGCATCGCCAGGGCCATAGCCCTTGAGCCCGACCTGGTCATCGCCGACGAGCCGGTATCGGCCCTGGATGTTTCCATACAGTCCCAGGTGCTGAATCTGCTGGTGCGCCTGCGCGAAAAATTATCGCTTTCCTATATTTTCATCTCCCACGACCTTGCCGTGGTCGAACACCTGTGCACCCGAATCATCGTGATGTACTTAGGCCAGATCGTGGAAACAACCGACACCGACCGCTTGTTTCAACACCCCAGCCACCCCTACACAAAGGCCCTGCTCTCTGCAATCCCCCGGCCCGATGTGAACCGACGCGGACAGGCCCGCACGATTCTGAAAGGCGATATCCCCAACCCCGAAAATCCGCCGGCGGGTTGCCGGTTTCACACCCGCTGTCCGTCCGTCATGCCCATATGCAAAACGACGATACCCACCCGCATCAATCTGAACGGGCTGGATGCACCACATCTCGTGTCCTGTCATTTGTACCCGTAAATCGTTGAAATGGCCATCGGGGCGGCCGTGGATATCAGGGTGGTCGCATGTGGATTCGGCATGGAATCAGATACTTGTATAATTTCAAATGACAAAATCCAAATGTCAAATGGAGGAATGCTGTCGTTTTACAATGACTTTATGATCACAGCAGCCCTTGTTAGCCCGGCGACTAATTATATTAACTTCGTCATGCCGGACTTGATCCGGCATCCAGAATCGATGGTGGATGCCGGCGTTTGCCGGTATGACGAACGTAAGGTATTCAATTTCTGGTTTAATAAAATAGATAGAATACCGCCATTTGTCATTTGACATTACCTGCTTTCATCGGACACTATGTCAATCGTATCATTCTTTACAGGCGTTAGCCCTGCCGTGGATATTGCCTCTCAGGGACTAAAAAGACAGACTGCTGGCAACTTCTCCATACTCACCTGCCGCTCTCTGCCTTAATTCCAGGCATTGCTCTTCGTTCAGCCCGGTGGTCTGCCAGACGGATGGGGAAACCGTAAAGACCCCCTGTCCGAATTCACCCTCCTCCAGATCCGACATCACCAGCAGAACGCCGAGATGCAACAATGCGGTTTCCATCACGAATTTGTTGACGATACCGGGTTCGGGATGAAAACAGGTGGCCGCCTGAAAACTCTTGGGCAAATCCCAATGCCGCATGACATATGCGCCCAATTTTGCATAATCAAAGCCAAGCATGTCCCTTTCCACCTGAAACAGGGGCCGTTCGCCGTTTCTCGCCTCCATTATCACCTGTTGCGACTCTTTGGGAATCGACATATACATGAACAGATGACCGATATCATGCAGCAGGCCGATGACGAAAAGCCGGTCACTTTCCATTAAGCCGCATGTCAATGCAAGTCTTTTGGTCATCACGGCACAGTAAAAACTCCGCTGCCAAAATTTTCTCATGTCCATCACTTCCGTTTTAATCCCATTAAACGCTTCTGCAACGGATGCACTGAGGACAATATCATGAACCTGACGAATTCCAAGCAGGCTGACGGCGTGACTGACCGTTTCTATTTTAGCGACCCTTCGATCCAGCGGATTGTTGACAGCCCTCAGAAACCTGGCGGCCATTCCCGGATCACGCCCCACCAGCAGTGCGACTTCCGCCATGGTATAATCCGGATCGTCCAGTAATTCCTTCAAATTCATATAGATATCCGGTAAGGATATCAATTGTGCTGATTCTACAATTTTTTGGAACACGGCATGCCTTTCTCGTTGGACCGATTTGTCATCCCGCTGACGTCATCGGTGGTTTCTGCAATAAATCCGCCACCTCCCCCTGAGGCATCGGACGGTTGAAGTAAAACCCTTGTAAATACTCACAACCCAATTGGGTCAGATATTTTGCCTGATACTCTTGTTCAACCCCCTCCGCAACCACTTCAAGTCCAAGACCATGGGCCATGGAAACAATGGAGGCAACCAATTTGTCGGCATTTACATCTTTTTTAACACCGGCAATAAAGGATCTGTCAATTTTCAGACAAGACAGCGGGATATCCCGTAGATAGGACAGGGATGAATATCCGGTGCCGAAATCGTCCATGGTGACCCGGATCCCCATCTTCTTGATCTGTTTTAAAATCTTGAAGGTTTTATCATATATATTCACCAAAGAGCTTTCCGTCAATTCGACTTCAAGCAGATGGGTGCCGATTTTGAATTTCTCCATACTTTTCTTGATTTGATTGAGAAGGTTTTGCTGACACAACTGGACTCCCGACACGTTTACCGCAACCGGTTTAACCGTCAATCCCATATCCAGCCAGACTCTAATCTGTCGGCAAACATTATGAATAACCCAATTGCCGATTCTGTCGATCTGCCCGGTTTTTTCCGCCACCGGGATAAACTTATCCGGCGGAATCACACCCAGTTGAGAACTCTTCCAGCGAAGCAGCGCCTCAAACCCGACGATTTGTCCCGTGGCTGCCGAAATCTTGGGTTGATATTTCAGATGTAATTCCTTGCTTTGAATGGCCCCATGGAGTGCATTTTCAATGGCGAGTGAATCGGCCGCCATTTCGTTCAAATTCTGAGAAGAAAACAGATACCGTTCCTTGACATTCGTCTTTTTGGCATAACTGCATGCATTGGTGGCGCTGCTGTACAACTCGTCCTCCGTCTGCCCGTCGTGGGGAAAAATACTGACACCGAAATAGGCGGAGGCATATATTTCTTTGCCGTTTATCCTGAACGGCTTTTCGAACGAGTCCAGCATCCTTTTCATCACCCAGGTCACATGATCCACCTGCTGGATATCGGTGAGCAGGACACCAAACTCCGTCTGGTTGATCAACGACACCGTAGACGTGCTGTTTGTGTTGTCGATCATCGCCACCATGTCAATATTCTCACGAAGGACCTCATTCAAGCGTTGTCCGCAGGCTTTTACCAATTGCTCGGCCGCTCTGAACCCGAGTGTTTCATGAACCTGTTTGATGGTGTCGACGGACATGGACAAAACCGCCACTAAATTGTCCTTACGCTTGGCCCTGGCCACCTCATGGTTGATACGGTCTTCGAACAGGGAGCGGGTGGGCAAACCGGTCTTGAAGTCATACATTTCATAATGTTCGAGCTCCAGGGTGCGTTTTTCCAGCAATCCCTCGAGTTCCTGAACCCTGCGCTGCAATTGCGCAGGACTCGATTTGATAATGGTCGGCTCCTCAGACGCCTGGACTTTAGGCGTGTCGTTGGATTCGGCGACCATCAATACTTCCTTCCCCCAGCTGACTATCCGGTTTCGGCCGCTTTTTTTGGCGGCATAAAGGGCCTTGTCGGCCTGGTTAATCAACTCGTCCGGCTTGTTGGTATTGAACTCGATGGAAGAAACCCCGAGGCTTATGGTGATGTTGATGCCCGCGCATGGTTCCTTTTCAATGGCCTGGCGTATGCGCTCGGCAATCTGAATGGCCCTCGCCAGGGTAAGCTTGTCCAGGACCACACAGAACTCTTCGCCACCGTATCGCCCCACCAGATCCGCGTCACGCGTGGAAGTTTTCAGAACATCGGCAACCGCCTTGATCACCTGGTCCCCGGTGGCATGCCCGTATCGGTCATTGACCGATTTAAAAAAATCGATGTCCACCATCAGGCATGACAGATCCGTACCTTCCGTCTTTGCCTTGGTAAACAGCGCATCAAATTTCAGCGCCAATGAGCGCCGGTTCAGGCAAAGCGTCAGGGGATCGTGATTGGCAAGGGTTTCCAGCTCCCTGCTTTTCACCTGTATTACCTCATTGGCCATCTGAAGCTTGTCGATGGTAGCGGCCAGCTCGAAGTTTTGTTCCTCCACCTGTGTGATGTCATCAAACGTCAACAGGGCACCGCGGCCCTTTCCGGCGTTGTCGGTGACCATGGCGGCGTTGACGGAAAGCTTCAGTTTTTTACCCTGGCTGTTCATCAAATGCAGCATATCTCGCGCATGCTCCCATTCGTCCTGAAGCACCTTGAACCAGGGCAATTGACGAACCTCTTCCTGGGTCTGACAATCCAACCACCCCAATTCGGAGACTTTCGACCCGATCATGGCTTCGGGTGACTTGCCGAACATCCCTGAAAAAGAAGCGTTCGCCATCAGGATCTGTTCCTGTTTGTCCAGAATCAATACCCCTTCCTGAAGCACATCAAAGGCTTTTTGTACCCGTTTTGGAATTACGGTGCTGGGGTCGAGCTCTCGCAGGGTTCGCCGAATGATGAAAAAATAGCAGAAAAATCCGCTCAGTCCGATAAAGATCAAAAGTCCGATAAAGGAACTGAAGAATCCGCCCAACAGCGTGTTGGTCCATAGTGGTGCAAAGCGTATTTCCACCTTCGCCCAGACTTCTTCATTTCGATACACAGGGACATGCACATGGGTCGGTGTGGATTTACCGTCAGCCGGGGGGTCCCAGTGTGCCAGGTGTTCCCCCACCACGGCGAGCAACTGACCATCCGTGGTGCGAATCGCCGCGGACCGGATGTCATCGTTTCGTTCCACCACGGCCCGCAAGGTGGCTCGAATGACGTTTATTTCGCCGCCTTGAGCAGCCGACGCAAACTGGATGGCCAATGACTCGCTCATCCCCTTACGCAATTGCAACGCCGATTCGGATCCGTCGGGAATAAATCCCATGGTATTGGCCAGGAACAACAGGTTGATCGTCAGCAAGGCCAACGCAAAGGCAAGCCGTATGGCAGGCATTTTAAATATCATTTTGTCTCATTATCGAAAAGGGTTTCCAGTTTCTCCGCCGCATTGTCCACTGTTTCCTTCCGATCCTTTTTCCCTTTTTTCATTTTCATGCCGGAAAACACCACAATGGG
>JABDIN010000033.1 GCA_013003715.1 Desulfobacteraceae bacterium
TCAATTGGAGTTCCTTCTCACGAACGGACACTATACTTTCAAAGACCCAATCGACTTCTTTTCCGGTATATTAGGCAAACACGGAAAGATAGTTGCATAACAAGCATTTATGGACACGGCCGAGGCAATAATGCATCGGCCGTGTTGACATAGTGCTATACACCATTTACCAATAGCTTCCATTCACAGGAGGTAATTGCGGTTCGGAACACCACCAAGACTTAATTTGTCCGGTGGCATTATAATCTGTGCCGCTACTTTTCAATAGGGAGATAGGATGAAAGCATTCTGGTGCGGTCTTGTTGCCGTATCAATGATCATCAGTGTGGGTGTATTTATATTAACACGCCCGGCAACGGTCCCGGTTTCAACGGTTGACTCGGATACAGCGGTAAAACCGCCGTCAAATGCAGGATTGAATTGGGTAAGCGGAGACCGCCAGGCCTACTCGCTTGACATGCAATCTGACATCACTCTAGGCCATACCCCTCCGTCATCCGGTTCAATAAAGCATAAGCTGACCGGAACGCTGCATATGCGTGTTTTTGATGTGGCGGATGAAGGGATTAAGGTGGGATTTCAATTATCACACACCCTTCTCGATGTCTCAGGTTCCGCCGACCCCTCCCTAAACGAAGCCCTGTCCAGCCTGTTTTATGTTATTTTTTCAAAACAGGGTCTGGCCTTGCGCCAAACCTTTCCGGGCAATACGGACAAACCCATTCAGGAGATGTTATGGGAACTCGTCCGTTCGTTCCAGGTGGCGGTCCAAAACAGCTCGGACGGCAAATGGGATGTTGAAGAAGAACATGGTTCCGGCATTTATAGTGCCCGATATGAAATCCAGACCGACGGCACCCTGCAAAAACGTAAACTGAAATATCTGTTTTTTAAACAGCGGGGCGCTTCGGGAATGAAACAGGGTAAAATCGATATTAAAAGATCATTGGCAACCATCACTCTGAATAAGGACGGCAGTTGGATCGATCAAATGCGGTTCGAGGAAGAGTTGGCTGTGACCAGCGATTCCAAAACCATTCTGCGCGCTCACACAACCAGTAAATTGGTACAACTTTCAACCTGGACGGCCGAGAATCTGGCCATCGATAAAATTTCAACTGATTCAGCCCTCGCCCGAATAACCGCAACCGAAAACGGCGATACCGCAACAGTTTCACCGGTAACTGAAATACAAGATCCGGTGAGTCCGGAGGAACTCAGTGAGGCTAGTGACACACTCGATGAATTAATGGACGCCTTCATTTTCGGTACGGAAGATCGTCAGTACCTGAGGCACCAGTTACGTGAGCTGATCCAACAATATCCGGAGCTGTCCGATCGCATACCGGCATTGATCGCCCAACATCACCTGACCGATCATACGGCAGCGGATCTGATTCACCTGCTGGAACAGGCCGGGCATGATGAAGCGCAAACCGCGCTGGTTACCCTGATGAACGAATCCACTGCTGATCATCTCAACCGCATCAGGGCGACCGTAGCCCTTGGGGGTCTTGATGAACCATCTCTAGCGGCGCTAAACGGCCTGTGGCAGCGATTCGGCGATCGCAGCGATCCGATCGCCAAAGACCTGTCAAACACCGCAATTCTGTCCATCGGATCCATTGCCGCCCGCCAGCGTATTCCGGATCCGGACTCATACGGCACCCTATCCGATCAGCTTGAGAATTCATTGGCATACGCAAACGATGCGGAAACCCGGGCCGTTGTTCTGAAAGCAATTGCCAATACGGGCGGTCCGGAACTTTCCCCCACCGTTCAATCATATCTTTCCGATCCGCAACCACGTGTTCGTGCTGCGGCGGCGACATCCCTCGGCCGAATGGCACCCGATGGTGTGGCCAGGTCATTAGCGGATAAACTGACAGATGAATCAAACCGCCGGGTCCGCACCGCCATAGGCACCGGACTTTTGGAAAGCAAACAGGCGGACACCTATGCCTTGTCCGTGATAAACGAATTGATTCCCACCGAAACCAACGAAAGTTCGCGTTATGCCATGGTGCAATATCTCGGCATGCATCTGGCCGAATATCCTGAAGGCCGCACCACGCTGGAAAATGCATTGAAAATCGAACCATCAAAACGCATCAGCCAGCGCATCAGCGAACTCCTATCCACGACACCGGGAAGGTAGGGTGGATCATGTCGATCGTATTCACAAATCCATCATCTCCGGATACACACCTGTTGTTACCATCCGATATTTAGAACAAGCATTCCTTTCCGTGCATATTCAAGAATCCACCGCTTTCCATTCGCAGGTGAGACCCTTAAAAAAATTCAAACTAATGGCGTCAATTTCACATCCGTCACTTCACTGCAAAAATAAAGCGTAAAAACCAAAAGTTCTTCAGTTCTGATTTATAAAACCGATATTATAGAATAATTAAACACGCAAAACCTTGCGACATTGCAAGGCACTCAAGTTGCTGACCATAACTTCCTTCTTATTCGCAGAAGGAATATCAGCGATCTTGTTCAACTTGTGAAAACACGACTGCCGGAATCGATAATTCCCATTCACGATATAGATAACCACTGGAAATAGCAGCACCTGGTTATAATAAATTTTCTGGGCGGGCTGTTTATCGTTTGATCCTGAGCGGTGTTCAATTGCATAGAGGGAAAGGTATGAGTTTAGACTACGATAAAATCCAAGCCCAGGAAGAATCCCCTCAAACCTCCATGAGTTCGTACAGCGATTTATTTGCCGCGTTAGCCTTTGTCTTTCTGTTTCTTTACGTCATGTCCACGCTTCAATTAAGCCTTCAATCGATCTCTTCGTCCCTGGAAATGAACAAGTATACCGCACAACTGAAGGAATATGAAATACCGGACGCTGCTGATAATCCTGAAAATGCAGCAACAGAAGAGATAGATTATCGGAAAGCAATGAAAAAGCTGGCAGCGATGGAGAAAAAAACAAAAGCGGCAGCGGAGACATTTTATAATCAAGTCGCCGCCTTCCGTGAACAAGAAGAAGAACTGGTTAACAATTATCAGACCATCGTCAACCATGTCCAAAAAAAGAACGCAAACCTTGAGGTGGCACTGCAACAGACAGAGAAAGATTTGAAAGAGCAACAATCCAAATATAAAGATTTAATCACCCAGAAAGATCTATCCTATAAAGCGAATATCGCTTCCGCTCAAAAAACCATTGGTTCCCAGCGTCAAAAACTCGAAGTATTGACAAGGATCAGTGAAGACATGGCGACGGAAAAAGATCGCCTGGATAAGGATTACCGGAAACTTCAGGCTCAGGTGAAACATAACGCGGTGAAACTGGAAGAGCTTGAAAACGAAAGAAACCGGAAGGAAGCCGAGCTTGCGAAAATGGCGGCTTCAGAGCAGGACTTGCAGACCGAACTTCAAGAAAGCCTCGCGCAGATCGAGCAGCTGGAAAAAATCAAACAAGATACCCTTGCGGAAAAAAAGATCGCCGAAGATGCTCACCATCGTCTTGAAAAGCAGCTTAAAAAGAGCACGGCTAAACTTGAAACCATCTCCCAACAGAAAGATACAAACAAAGGTGAAAAGGCGAAACTGCAGAAAGATAACCAGGCACTTCAAAGACAATTAGCCGAAAGTGAAGCCGCTCTGAAAAAATTGTCCGCTGCAAGCAGAGCCAAAATCGCGGAAAAAGAACAACTGGCAGGAACAAATAAAAAGTTAATTAAAAACCTCAATAAAGTAAAATCGGAGCTATCGAATCTGGCGCGAGGCAAGGCCAAAGCTTCGGCTGAAAAAGACCAGCTTGCATCCATGCAAAAGAGCCTGCTTAACGATTTGAATAAAACAAAAGCCCAACTTGCCGATATAGCTAAAGGGCGCGCAGAATCGGATGCTGAAAAAGACAAACTGGCCGATGCCCATGAATTGTTGTTGAGTGAGCTGGGCAGCGCCAAGGAGAAATTAGCCGAACTCCAGGCGGAGAAGGCAATTGGTGATGAAGAAAAGGCACAACTGCTTGCCGCGCAGCAAAAACTAATGGACGACTACAACACGACGGTTGGCAAACTCAGTGCGCTGGAGAGTGACAAAAAAATATCTGATGATGAAAAAGGCAAATTGCGGACTGAGAAACTAAAACTGGAAGAAGAACTCGACAAAAACAAAGACCAGCTCGATGAACTGGAAAAGGCAAAG
This sequence comes from Desulfobacteraceae bacterium, assembly GCA_013003715.1. Taxonomy (GTDB): domain Bacteria; phylum Desulfobacterota; class Desulfobacteria; order Desulfobacterales; family Desulfosarcinaceae; genus JABDIN01. The sequence goes on from JABDIN010000033.1 coordinate 4,174, forward strand.
GCTGATGTGGATATCCAGAAAGATACAATGATTGCCGACCTCCGGAACCTTGAGGATAAGTTGGGGGATTATAAAGCGAAAGAGCATCTTCGCAAAAATATCATCGACAATCTGAAGGACAATTTCAAGAGACACAATATCGATGCCCAGATCAATGAAGGCACCGGCGAAGTAGTACTCCCCTTTGACAAGGCATATTTTGATCTGGGCAGTTCAGACCTGAAGGGGGATATGAAAAGTTATCTGAAAAAGATAATGCCTGTTTATAGCGATAGTATCTTCGGAGAAGATACCATTTATAAATATATCCAATCCATAGAAATAATCGGGTATGCCTCGCCCATATACCAAGGCCGATATGTCAATCCCCACAATCTGTCAAAACAAAACCAGCAAGCCCTTAATTACAATATGAACCTGAGTTATCGACGGGCACATTCAATTTTCAAATACATATTGAATCAACAAAATATTAGATATCAGCACCAAAAAGATTTGATGCTGTATTTAAAAGTAACTGGCAGAAGTTATCTGGAATCCACACCGCTGGCTGAGCTGCCTGACGGCGAAATGGAGTACGAAGAATTTTGTGAAAAATATGATTGCGAGAAATTACAAAGTGCGGTGATTCGCTTTAATCTCACAAAATAATAATAATGCTTGGTACACCATACAAAGACACGATTCGGTCTGAGTGAAAAAAGCATGGAAATTGTAGTTTTAGTAATTTAAACGCGGAGGAACGAATGAACGAATTTATCACCAATTTATGCATGACCGTGATCATGTATGGCGCAGACAATCTAATGACCATGATGGTTTTGGTTTTCTGCACCGGCATCGTCATTAAGCTACTCCTATATTTGTTGTTGCGGATGGAACACTCTTTTTCTTCAGGTTTTGAAACCAGAGCCCACCGTTATCTGAATGATGAGTATAAAGATGCCAAAGCATTCACAAAATTCAGCGATAGTGTGGAATATGTTTTAAAACGGACCTACCAGGAGCTTTACATCAAACGGAAAAAACAATTTCGCAGACGCAAGGAAGATTCGCGTGTAGACCTTGTGAACCGGATATTTCTTATTGAAGAAGGTGCAAAATCATTAATTTTGGATACACTGAAACAGACGAAATATCATAACTCCAGAAATGCGCCCAATTTCAAGAATATCTCGAAATTCGTATTCAGATCAAATCCCTACTACACCAAACTGTGGGGTGTGATTCCCGTTGCATTAACCAACAATGTGTTATCCATTTTGCCCAGCCTTTTCATTATCGGCGGCATCTTTGGAACGTTTTTAGGAATCAGTAAAGGCCTGCCCGCTTTAAAGATGATCGACCCATCGGATGTCGCCGCCTCACAAACGACGCTTCGCCTCTTTTTGGAAAGTATGACATTTGCCATGTACAGCTCCGTGGTGGGCATTTTTCTTTCCGCGACATTTACCATAATGAACTCGTTTCTATCATTTAATGCTGTATATCTCCGCCTTGTGGATAAATTCACTCAATCATTGGAGTTGTTATGGAAAGATGCCGTGCTTAAAGACTGAGGGTTGCTGATCGTGGATAACCGATTCGCGACCAATATATTCAAGATAAGTAGAAGGAGAACGAAATGACGGACATCAACGACAATCTATTCGATACCGAAGCGCATACCGACCCGATCCGGATGCTACAGGAAATAGCAGAATCCACTCATCGGGAAGAGCTTGTCAAGACCATTAAAGATTATAGTAAACGGCTGGAGGGCAAGCAGCTCAACCGGAAAAAGCTTAAACTCAAATACAAACTACTTCGGATGCTTGACCAGGCGCATAAAAATGAAGAGCTGGATAAGATTGAAAAAGAGCTCTGCGACATGGCCGGTTATATGGAGGGCGCCAGCTTTCAAATACAGCGAAACATCTCCATAATCATTTTGGCCTATTCGGCCCTCGCGCTATTCAGTTTCGGCCTGTTGGCATTTACCGACAGCATTCTCCTTCCCAGCTTCAATATCCCCTATTCCGTATTATTCATGGGGTTGGTGGGTTGTCTGGTCAGCATGTGTGTTAAACTTCCGGATATCAAGAAAAGAGATAAATTGAGTTTAGACCTCACGGTTTGGTTTATCATCAGTCCGCCCATTGCCGTCATCATGGCGGGTATGTTCTATGGAATCTGCCAGATACTGCTCACCACCTTGAGTATTTCCCTGTCCGAGGAGGACTGGTATTATTGGATCTTGTCATGGGTTGTGGGATTCGTGAATTGGGTTTCGGTATACAATAAGTTTAATAGCGACTGGAAGGCGAAACTGCCCGGATTTGGCCTGCGTAAAACCGAGGAGGATGTGACGGAGGTGGCTGAAGTGAAGGATTTCAGCCACAACAACGAGATCGTCGAACTATCCGGCAAGAACAAGTCTCCGGAACAGCAGGTGTTTTAGATCGGAGTTGATTCAGACATCCACAGTTGAATAATTACCGGTTCACATAAACGCTGTCATAGGTGCGGAAGATAAGCTTTTCTTTTTCGGTGCGGTGTGTGGTGAGGGGTGTTGGCGGGTGGGATTCAAGCATTTTTCGTGCGGCGTTCCTGTCCGGGAGATCATTCCAGTCGCGGCCGATGATTTTTCCGGTGGCGGTGTCGAGGACGACGATGTTCGGCCCGTTCGAGACAGCCGCCAGCGGCAGGGGAGGGTTTCGGACCAGCCGGGCGGCGGCCAGGATTTCACGTTCACATGCCCCGAGGGATCCGGCGACACATTTGACAGCCAGGATGGCGGCGGTGCCGATGCCGGCCACGAGGTCGACGGTGGAGGTGTAGTTTTCACCGGCGATGTCAATTGTTAGGGGAATATTTACCCGGATATCGCTTTTTTGATACCCTTTTCGTTCGACCAGGGCCTTCTCCACGGCCTGTCTATTGGCTTCGGCCCCGGTATCGGGGAGTTGTACGCCGCTGATGTAGTCGGTGATATGGTCCGGATGCATGGTAACCTTATTTTTGTTCGCCCAACAACGATTTACCGGTCATCTCCGGCGGCTGTTCGATACCGAGTATGTCGAGCATTGTCGGTGCGATATCGCCGAGAATGCCGTCCTTGAGGGTGACCGTCTGCCGTGCCTCATCCACCAGTACCAGGGGAACGGGATTGGTGGTGTGGGCGGTGAAGGGGGCGCCGCCGGCATCCGCCATGGTTTCCGAATTGCCGTGATCGGCGGTGATAAGCAGGGCACCGGTTTTTTTACGGATGGCTTCCGTGATCCGCCCCACACAATGGTCCACGGTTTCGCAGGCTTTGACGGCAGCGGCGAGAATACCGGTGTGTCCGACCATGTCCATGTTGGCGAAGTTGAGAATGATCACATCGTAAGTGCCGGAATGTATCCGTTTGATGACTTCTTCGGTGACTTCCAGCGCACTCATTTCAGGTTTGTGGTCGTATGTGGGCACGTCCCTTGGCGATGGTATCAGGACCCGGTCTTCATTGGGAAAGGCTTTTTCCTCACCACCGTTGAAAAAATAAGTGACATGGGCATACTTTTCGGTTTCGGCGATGCGCAGTTGTTTCAATCCGTGCTTGCTGATCACCTCGCCGAAGATCATGGGGATATGTGCCGGTGGATAGGCCACGGGCAGGGTGAATTGCTCATCATAGCGGGTCATGCTGGTGTAATTGCCCAGCTTCGGGATGTTTTTACGCGTGAAATCGTCAAATTCGGGGTCGGTGAAGGCGCGGGTGATCTGCCGGGCACGGTCCGCCCTGAAATTGAAGAAAATGACGGCATCGCCGTCCCGTACCATGGCCCGGGGCCGGCCATCCGCCGTGGTCATGACCACCGGCTTGACAAATTCATCGGTTTCCCCGCGCTCATAGGCCCGGTGAACGGCGTTCACTGGATCTTCTTCCGCCAGTCCTTTTCCTTGTGTGAATAATTGATAGGCCTTTTCGGTGCGGTTCCAGCGTTTATCCCGGTCCATGGCATAATATCGTCCGACAATGGTGGCAATGGCGCCTCCGTGTTTATCAAGGTGCTCCTGGAGGTCTTGAACGTAGGCGACGCCACCGTCGGGCGGGGTGTCCCGTCCATCGAGAATGACATGGATATACAGATGCCCTACTCCCCGCTGATTGACCAGGTCGATGAGCGCCAGCAGGTGCGTCAACTGGCTGTGCACACCGCCGTCGGAGACAAGTCCCATGAGGTGCAGTGCGGTTTTGTGCTGAAGTGCCTGGTCGATGGCGGCATTGATGGCTCTATTCTCATAAAAGGAGCCGTCTGCAATGGCCTTGTCGATTCTGAGTAAATCCTGGTAGACAATCCTGCCGGCGCCGATATTCAGATGTCCGACCTCGGAATTGCCCATGATACCGGGGGGCAGGCCCACGGATTCACCGGAACAGGTCAGGCGCGCACAGGGGTTGGACGCCATCAAAGCATCCAGGTTGGGGGTGGCGGCGATTTTTACGGCGTTGTTCTGTTCATTCTCTGAAATTCCCCAGCCATCGAGAATCATCAACATACAGGGCCTGGTGGGTTTCATGCGCATTATACCTGTTTGGGGTTGTCGTTGTTTATCTGCCTCATATGACCTTGTGCACCGGAAATATCAGGGTGGACTACTCGATGATATACTCTTCGATGTCGTCATCAGCGCTGTCACTGTCCGTAAATGCGGCCAGACTTTCGATCCCGACACGCTTGGCGTCGGACCATAAGCCTTCCAGATCGTAAAAACTGCGAATCGGATCGTAAAACACATGGATAATAATATGACCGTAATCAAGTAAAACCCAGTGTCCGTCCTTGATGCCGTCCACACTTAACGGGTGGATTTTTTGTGTCTTCAACTCCCGCTGGATATGTTCCGCGATGGCGGTGACCTGACGGTTGGAGCTGCCGCTGCAGATGACGAATGCGTCTGCAATGGAGGTCAGGTTCCGGACATCGAGCACCACCGGATGCTTTGCTTTTTTTCCCAGGGTGGCACTAATGAAAATGTCCAATGAATCGATGGGTGTCTGGGTCATGAATACAATCCTTTTTGTTGAATATAGGTTCTCACGGCTTCAGGCACAAGGTTATTTATAGATTCGCCGTTTTGAATGCGTTGCCGGACATCCGTCGACGATATGGGCACCGGACTGACGCCGGCAATGAATACGGGCTGTAGTTTCGGATGCTCAAATCTGTCGGGGTATTTTAAACAGCGGTATTCCGCGGAAATTCGCGACTTCAAAAAATCGCCCACCACCCGGATGCAGTCACCGGCGGCATCAGCAGCCGGTCGCGCCATGACACCAAACGACACCTCGCACAGCAGTTGCCGATAGGATTTCCATGTGTCCAGCTCCGTGAAGGCATCAACACCCATGATCAGGAAGATCTGATTCATGGCACCCACCTGTTTTTTGAAGTGACGCACGGTATCGATGGTGTACGATGGTCCGGGCCGTTTCATTTCAAGATCGGATATATCAAACCCGGGATTTCCGGCGATGGCGCGACGGATCATTTCATATCTGTCTTCGGCCCTTGCCAGTGCAGTGGTATTTTTATGCGGCGGCGTCAATGCGGGGATGAAAATGATTTTCGCCAGGCGCATGAGCGCGCGCACTTCGCCGGCAACGGTGATATGCCCGTTATGAATCGGATTGAATGTTCCGCCGAAAAGTCCAATACGCATGTTTGCTATTGATTGGGGCCTTGGTTCCCTTGAGAATTCAGTTCGTCCAGCTGCTGGACGATCCGGGATTTCAAGCGCTCGATTCCCTGGCCGGTCTCCGCGGAAATGAGCAGGATATCCCCGTCGTCGCCGGAGTAAGCGGATTTGAAGCTCGCGGCACAGACTCCGCTGTCCTCGAGGTCCATTTTATTCAACACCAGAATCTGGGGTTTGGCTGCCAGTGCCGGATCATAGGACCGCAGTTCGGTGTTGATGATGTCGACAGCATCGAGAGGATCGTCCTCCGGGACACCGGATACATCCACCAGATGCACCAGTATTCGGGTACGTTCCACATGCCGTAAGAATCGAATGCCGAGCCCTGCGCCGGTGTGGGCGCCTTCAATCAACCCGGGGATGTCAGCCACCACGAATGGATCGCCCCACCCGGTTTCCACCATGCCGAGGGAGGGTGTCAGGGTCGTGAACGGATAGTTTCCTACTTTGGGCGTTGCCGATGACAGGGCGCGAATAAGGGTGGACTTGCCGGCATTGGGAAGTCCGATGATGCCTACGTCGGCGAGTAATTTTAATTCAAGCCGGATGGTAAGGGTTTGGCCGGGTTCACCGGGCTGTGCAAATCTGGGGGTTCGCCGGGTGGAAGATTTGAAGCGGGAGTTCCCCTGCCCCCCAATTCCGCCGCTGGCGATGATGTAGCTGTCGTCGGGGGAGGTGAAATCCTTGAGGATTTGGCCGTTGTCGGCATCTTTTACCAGGGTTCCCACGGGGACATCGAGGATGATATCCTTACCGTTTCTGCCGGTTTTCCGGCTCCCCCCGCCGTTTCTGCCTTTTTCCGCCTTGTATTGCCGTTTGAATTGAAAGTGATATAGGGTGCGTTTTTGAAGGGTCGATCTCAGGATGATGTCCCCGCCTTTTCCGCCGTCTCCGCCGTCAGGTCCTCCCTTGGGGATGAATCGTTCACGGCGGAAACTCACGCAACCGCTGCCGCCGTTTCCGGAGGAGACGGTGAGGGTTACTTCATCAATGAATTTCACGCCGCATAAACACTTACTTTTTTCTTCGAACGCCCTTTTCGTTCATAAGTTACAACACCGTCAATCTTGGCAAAAAGGGTGTAATCCTTTCCGACACCAACGTTTTCACCGGGATGAATCCGGGTGCCAAGTTGCCGGATGAGGATATTGCCTGCTTTCACCGTTTGGCCGCCGTAGCGTTTAACACCGCGCCGCTGGCCATTGCTGTCCCGACCATTTTTTGAGCTGCCGCCCGCTTTTTTGTGTGCCATAGTATCTGCTCCTGAAGGCTATAGTCGGTATTCCATGGTGGTGAATGATTACCATTTGAATACCGCTTGTATGTATAATTTTATATCATTCCGGGAATGAGGACGTCCGGCCTACGCGCTGATACTGTCAATTTTGACTGCAGTGAACTGCTGGCGGTGTCCTTTTTTCCGGCGATACCGTTTTCGTTTTTTATATTTGAAAACGAGGATTTTCTTGTGTTTTCCCTGATCGACGATATGCCCCTGAACCGTCACGCCTTCAACCACCGGTTGTCCGATTTTCACGTTTTCCCCGTCGGAAAACATCAGCACCTTGTCGAAGGTGATTTCGGCACCGACATCGCCGGTGAGTTTTTCAACCTGCAGGACTTCGCCCTCTTTTACCTTATATTGTTTGCCGCCCGTAGCAACCACAGCGTACATGGGAATCTACCTCCTTGATAATAGGCTTCTTGCGTATTTGGTCATCAAAAATGTGAAATAATAATTTATTTGAAAATTTTGTCAAGCAAAAACTTATCGAATCACCTCGAATCACCACGGTGTTTCTTAAAAAAAACTTGATTTTCTTTAAAATCGAATATTGTATGCACAACACAAGAAGGTTGGCGGTTATGGGCATGGTGTTGGTTCATGCAAACACGAAAACAGGGACCATCCGGTTCAGCAGGTTGGATGACCATTGAACCATTTAAGGTAAAAGGAGCGGATATGGATCGGTGCCAGGAAAAGATTATTCACACGGAGCTGGTGAACAAGGCTATTGATAATCTGCCGACCCCGCGCAACACTCAGGCCATTGCCGACATATTCAAGGCCATGGGTGATCCCACGCGCTTAAAAATGGTAGTGGCGTTATCGGTCTGCGAACTCTGCGTCTGTGATCTGTCGGCCGTTTGCGATCTTTCCGAGTCCGCTACCTCACACCAGCTTCGCATTTTGCGGAATCTGCGGATCGTTAAAAACCGGCGGGAAGGGAAAATCGTTTATTACAGCCTGGATGATGATCATGTACGGATGTTGATCAAGCAGAGCCTGGATCATGTAACGGAATAGACCGTATTGAAAGTCGGTCTATCATCAGCCGGTTGGCTTATGGGCGATCCGTGGTTACATTGATGTCCTGGCGGTTTCAGATACCATTACAGAAGAGTGGGGTGGGACATGATAAAGATCGTATCTCTTGCGTGGAGTAAAAAAAAGGGCACGCGGAAGCAATGTGTCGATGATGTCATGCTCGAGGAAAATCACGGCGTCCGGGGAGACGCCCACGCCGGTGATTGGCATCGGCAGGTGAGTTTTCTGGCGGCCGAAAGCATCGAAGGCGTACGCCAAAAGGGTCTGGATATCAGCTTCGGCGATTTTGCAGAGAACATTGCCACCGAAGGTATTGACTGGAAGGCTGTTCCCGTGGGTACCCGTTACAAACTCGGAGACGCTGCCGTGGTTGAAATCACACAAATCGGCAAGGTCTGCCACACTAAATGTGCGATATATTACCAGGCCGGGGATTGCATCATGCCCAAAGAGGGCACCTTCGCCCGGGTGATCACCGGCGGCCGAATCAAATGCGGAGACACCATTGAGCCTATGCACGAAACTTCCGGTTAATAATGGAGCCAACTCTGTTTTGACAAACAAGGCGTCAATAAAAACCGGCACTGGTAAGTCCGTAACGCTAAGGGCTCACGAAAAAACAACTTAGAGACCATCTATAAATAGCATCCCCGCTAAGATCCTCGGGATCTGCGACTTGCGGCCCATATCTGCGTTCTCGCGTTTTAGAAATACTCGACGCAACGCCTGACCCACGAAAATTAGTCAAATAATTTTAGCGCGAGCCTTAAGGTGACAACAGTGACAGAAAAGCCCCGTCCGGTGTTGCACTGGGATCCTCAATACCTTGCAAAGCGTGATTTCCCTGTAGTCAAAGAGGAACCTTTATCCATAAGGATTCAGGGTAATCCCTATTCGGTGATCATGCGGACACCCGGTGATGAAATTGCCCATGCCGCCGGTTTCTGCCTGGCTGAAGGGATAGTGGACAGCCATGCGGATATTCACAGCATCGGTTATTGCGATGATGTGGACACCAATGTGGTGACCATTACCCTGAGTCCGGCAAAAAGAGCGGCACTCTCCCCCGAAGTTCTGGAGCGCCGTGGATTCATCAGCCAGACCAGTTGTGGTATATGCGGCAAATCGGTGGTGGCGGAATTGTACCGGCACATTGCGTTCGTCCGGGATGAGGCGGTCATCGATCCCCAAAAGGCCTGGGATCTCATTGAATCATTGGGAGACTATCAACCCATGCGGCGACAGACGAAAGCCTCCCACGGGACGGTGATCATGGATGCCGAATTCAATTGTCTCTCCAGTGCGGAGGATGTGGGCCGTCACAATGCCCTGGATAAGGCCATCGGTAAATTACTATTGTCGGATAATCTCCATCGGGCGAAGATTGCAGCCCTGTCGTCCCGGGTGAGTTATGAGCTGGTACAGAAGACCGCCCGTGCCGCAATCCCCATCGTGTTATCGGTGTCCCGGCCCACTTCTCTGGCCATCGAACTGGCCGAACAATTGAACGTTTCCCTTGCCTGCCTGGCCCCGGACACCGGGCTCCTGATATTCTGCCACCCACAGCGTTTTCAGACCGATTGAATTTTTAACGATTCCATGCCAAAGCGACATGCGATCCCCCTGTTCTTCTCCCCTGCAGTTGACACCTGTGAAGATTCCGGGGTAATCTGTGCAGACCCTTCCGGCCCTTTTCGAATACCAACAACTGAAAGCAACGAGGACCCTATGAATCTTGATAATTCCGCCCGGCTCATGGAAATTCTCAATGCCATGGAAGACGGCATTTACATTATCCGGCAGGATTACACCGTCGAGTTCATGAACGAGGCCATGACCGGAATATTCGGTGACGGCCGCGGTAAAAAGTGCTACGAGGTCATCAATCATTCCACGGAAATGTGCCCGTGGTGCAAGGCCGACGACATATTCAAGAACGGCGACACCGTTCATTCCGAAATCTACATCCCGCAGGTACAGCGTTCCTACCGCCTAATCGAAGTGCCGATACGGAATATCGACGGCACCATATCGAAGCTCAACATCTATCGCGATATCACGAATCGCAAGGACACCGAGGCGAAACTCAAAGCAACGGAAGAGGACTACCGGCGATTGTTCGAAAACGTCAGTGTGGGTGTGTATGTCAGCAGCAAAAAAGGGAGAATGATCAATGCCAACAAGGCACTGCTGGATATGCTCGGCTATTCCCGTATAGATGATTTTCTTTCATTGGATATTCAGAAGGACATGTATTTAAACCCGGAGGACCGTTCGAATTTTCAGGCGCTCATCGAAAAGAATGGTCGCGTGGTGGACTATGAAGTCGATTTTAAAAACAAAAACGGCGACCGCGTGCCCGTACTGCTCAACAGCCATGTGCGTTACGACTCCGCCGGGAACATTCTGGGATACGAAGGCATTTGCGTTGATCAATCCCATCGCAAAAAGATGGAGCAGCAGATAAAGGAAGCCCATGATTTTTTGAACAATATTATTCAAACCTCACCGAACTCGATCATTGGAACGGACATGAATGGTGATGTGATTATCTGGAACCAGGGTGCTGAAGAGACCATGGGCTACCGGGCCGATGAAATCCTCGGCCGGATGAATGTCGAAAATTTGTATCCGGAGGGTATGGCCCGGAAAATGATGAAGAAGATTCGCAGTGACGAATACGGGGGCAGGGGGAAGCTGCGGGCTTATCCGATGACCTTCCGGAAAAAAAATGGGGAGAGCGTGGAAGGCAGCATCTCCGCAAACATCATCTGCAACGATAAAAAAGAAGAAATCGCCTCGGTGGGTATATTCGTGGATTTGGAAGAACGGCTTGAAATGGAGCGAAAGCTGGGTCATACCCAGGAACAATTGCTGCAGTCCGAAAAACTGGCGGCCATGGGCCGGTTGACCTCCCAGATCGCGCATGAGCTCAACAATCCCTTGTATGGCATTATGAATACGCTGGAACTGATGAAGACCGAGATCTCTCCCACCAACAAGCGGCGGCGGCTGCTGGATATGGCCCTTTCCGAAACCGTCCGCCTGACCGATATGCTCCGCAAAATGCTGTCCTTCTCAAAACCGGACCAGGAAGAGCGGAAACCCTTTGATATCAATACCATTATCGATGAGATCCTGTTGCTGCACGAAAAGCAGTTGCGGGAGAATGATATAAAAATCCATGCGCAACTGACACCGGATCTCGGGCCGGTATATGCGTCAAAAAATCAACTTCGCCAGGTGTTTTTAAACATGGTCTCCAATGCCAGGGACGCCATGCCCGAGGGCGGCACACTTTCGGTCACCACGGATCTGGCGGCAAAAAAGATACGGATAACCATCTCCGATGACGGCACCGGCATCAAACCCGAACACGTGGACAAGGTGTTCGAGGCTTTTTTCACCACAAAAACAGACAGCGTCAAAGGAGTGGGGCTTGGTCTGTCGGTCTGCTACGGCTTCATTCAGGACCATGGTGGCGATATTCATGTGGAAAGCGAATGGGGTACCGGGACGACATTTTTCATTACCCTGCCCGTATATACCGGTCCCGAGGAAATCAGCCCCTTTTCTTAGCCTGTTAAAAAATCCTTACCCAAGTCAGGGGCCGGATTTTTCTATTCAATCGAGGATGGGATTATTTTTCATTCCATCCTGCGAACGCACACCTGGGGCATTGCGCACTGCCCAAATGTACTGAAAAAACTCCCAATCCGTGGCGCAATGGGAAAAACACCCCGGCACATCATATAATTTCCCCCGGTTTGTATCAGTTGAGGATTAACCCGGCAGGGGGCCACCCCTGAATGCGGTGTCGCGACCCTGTTCGGGAAGATTATCTATAATAACTATAATAAATAAAATAACTGTAGAATATTTCGATTTATTTTGGCCGATATTATAAATATTATAGTTATTATAGTTTTTTTGCTTGACATTCGATTTCAGATCATCATAGGTTGGATCATAAACCATATGATTAAAGGGGAGGACGAATCATGGACGATACTTATACCGTCTATAAGGCAAGCAAGCACTGCAATGTTTCTTCCAAATCCATCATTAACTGGATCGAAGCCGGCCACATCAAGGCGTATAAGACCGTTGGCGGACATCGCCGCATCAAGCGCGAGGATCTGGAGTCCTTCATGAGAAAGCAGGGCATTCCCATCCCCAGCGATACGCTCGACAGCGTGAGAAAGCGTATTCTGGTGGTGGACGATGATCCCATTATCGTGGAAACCATTGTTCAGGCACTGGAAGAAGATGAATTCGACTATGAAGTTATTTCCGCAGCCGATGGGTTCGAAGCCGGTCTTCAGGTGAATCATTTCAACCCGCATTTGCTGATATTGGATATAATGATGCCGGATATCAAAGGAAACGAAGTATGCCGGAAAATCAAATCCAGCGACCAGACCAGGGATACGAAAATCATTGTATTATCGGCGTATCTCGATGAAGAAAAATTCAAAGAAATGAAAAACCATGGCGCAGACATCTGTTTTTCCAAGCCACTTCCGTTGCCCCAACTCAAAGAAGAGGTCGCACGGTTGCTGGAACTCCGATAGCCGGAACTCTATTGGGAAAAACAACTAAAGGAGGCGTCCCATGAAATTAAAAGAAGCACTGGGGAAAAAGAAATTCGTCGTCACCTCCGAGATTCAAGCCCCGATGGGCGATGAGCAGCCGGAGAAAATGATAGATAATTTAAAACGGATTCGTGGCCGGGTGGACAGCGTCACTGTCACGGAAATGGAACTGGAAGGCGTTGTCGGCGATAGTATCAAAACCTGCAGGATGTTGCAGGAAAACCGGTTCGATCCGATTTACCAGACCACGACACGGGATAAAAACCGGATCCAGCTTCAGAAAGACCTGAGCACCGCCCACGAGGCCGGTGTGGATAACCTCCTCGTGTTTACCGAAGATTACCGCATCACCGGCGACAGCCTGCAGGAAACCATGTTTTTTCATGTGGATTCGGGCAAGCTGGCCTCCGTGCTGGAGCATATACGCAAGGGCAGAACCGTGGATGGCCAGGATCTGCCCGCACCCGTCGATTTTACACTGGGTTCCGGCGTGGAGTCCTTGTGGGGGCAGAACGTGCCCAAAAAAGGCATGGAAGAAATGGAGTTCATGTGCAACATCGGCACCGGATACTTTTTGACTACTCCCATCTTCGACCTGGATCAATTCCGGAAATTCCTGGGCCAGGTCAACACTTTTGGGGTACCCGTCATTGCCGAAGTCATGATCCTTCGGAATGCAGGCATGGCGAGATTTTTAAACCGTCACTTTAAAACCGGGCTTGTTCCGGACTGGGTGGTCCAGAAACTTAGCGACACACCGGATAAGCTCAAAGCCAGCATCGAATTGTTCTCCGACACCATCAAGGGGCTGAAAGAGTTGTGCCAGGGTGTTCACATCATCACCCTTGGCGGAGATGATAAACTGCAACCCTATCTCGATGCCGCAAAACTCAGATAATTTCCCGACCCTGCGCACCGGATATTCCGGTGCGCACATGGTCTGTTTTGGTTTATACGCACAAATTGCCGGAACAATCGCAAGCTCTCGATTACTATGATGTACCTGCACCTCCTGCGACACTGAACATATCATCGTTTCGTGAAGACGGCTCCGAAAGCTCTGTGCACGATCGACAATATATGTATCAACCCTTTTGCAGTTTGGGAAAAGGAGGAACCCTTCCATGAAAACGCCCATCGAGCTGGATGATTTATCCTGCGAAATTAAAAACCAGGTCCAGGAAAAGGTGCCGGATGCTTTTCTGGATCTTTGTCTGACCTGTGGCACCTGTACCGGTGGTTGTCCCGGATCTGAACTGCTGGATATGGATCCGCGCAAATTGCTTCGCATGGTACTATTGGGAATGGACAAAGAGGTCGCTAAAACCGACTGGACATGGGTGTGCACCATGTGCGCCCGCTGCGTGAACGCCTGTCCCATGAAAATCAATATTCCGAAACTGGTGTACAACCTTCGCAACATGTGGCCCCGGGAAAATCGTCCCAAGGGCATCCGGGCTTCCTGTGATCAGCATATCCGGGCGGGTAATGCCATGGGGGTTCCCACCGATGATTTTATCTGGACCGTGGAAGATGTAGCCGCAGAAATCCGTGAAACCCAGCCTGAATTCAAGGACATGAAGGTCACCGTGGATCGAAAAGGTGCCTATATGGCCATCAACCAGAATTCACGGGAGCCGGTTACAGAGCCGGATGAAATGGGGCCTTTGTGGAAAATTCTGCATCAGGTGGGAGCCGACTGGACCTATCCGTCGGTGATGTGGGCCGGTGAAAATTATTGCCTGTTTCTGGCGGATGAGGAGGGGTGGCGGTATATTCTCGAGGAATTTGTTTATCATATCGATAACAACCTGGGGTGTGAAGTGGTGGTCAACACCGAGTGAGGGCACTCCTATTTTGCAATCCTGGAAGGATTGAAAAAATTCAACATCCCCCACAAATTCGAATTCATTACCATCATAGAGCTCTACGCCCAATGGATCAGGGAAGGCAAACTCAAGGTCAATGCCGACTGGAACAAGGATTTGAACATCAAATTTACCGCACAGGACCCCTGCAATATCGTCAGGAAGACCCAGGGCCAGAAAATGGCGGACGATCTGCGATTCGTGATCAAGAGCATCGTGGGAGAAGAGAACTTTATCGATATGATTCCCAATGGTGTGAACAATTATTGCTGCGGCGGCGGCGGCGGTGCCTTGCAAGCCGGCTTCCCCGAACAACGCCGGGCATACGGTAAAACCAAGTTCGATCAAATCGTCACCACCGGTGCTACTTATGTTTTCGCCCCCTGCCATAACTGCCACAAGCAGATAGAGGATATCGGCGAACATTATGGCACCGAATACCATGTGGTGCACATCTGGACGATCATGTGCCTGGCAATGGGGATTCTCGGTGAAAATGAAAGAGCCTATCTCGGACCGGATCTCGCCGAGTTTGGATTGTAAGACAAGGAGGAGGGTACCATGGCGGAAAAAACGGTTGGTTCCGTATTAGTAGTGGGTGCGGGCATCGCAGGCATTCAGGCATCCCTGGACCTGGCGGATTCCGGTTTTTTGGTTCATCTGGCCGATAAAGAATCCGCCATCGGCGGAACGATGGCACAGTTGGACAAGACTTTTCCCACCAATGATTGCTCCATGTGCATTATTTCACCGAAACTGGTGGAAGCCGGGCGTCATTTAAATATCGAACTGCACACCCATACCAAGGTAAAGGGTATTGCCGGCACACCGGGGAATTTTAAAGTGACCCTTAGAAAAGAAGCCCGGTTTATTGATGTGGACAAATGCACGGCCTGCGGCGAATGCGCAAAGGTGTGCCCTGTTGATGTGCCGAACGCATTCGATGAGGGCTTGCGGGATCGAAAGGCGGCCTTCAAGCTCTATCCGCAAGCCATGCCGAGCGCGTATGCCATCGAAAAAAAAGGAACGGCGCCTTGCAAGGCGGCCTGCCCGGTGAATCCCAGCATACAGGGCATGGTCGCCCTGGTGGGGCAGGGCAAATTCAAGGAGGCATTTGATCTGTTCCGGCAGGAGCACCCGTTTCCGGCGGTTTGCGGCCGGGTCTGCCACCAGCCATGTGAAACGGCCTGCACGCGGGACCAGGTGGACCAAGCCATATCCATTAGGGGCATTCACCGGTTTCTGGCGGACTGGGCCAAGGAAAACAAGGTATCATTTGTACCGGAAAAAGCAGCACCCAACAACGAAAAGGTGTGTGTCATCGGTGCCGGGCCGGCGGGTCTGTCCTGTGCCTATTTCCTGGCCATTGCGGGCTATTCGGTGACCATTTTCGATAAATATCCGGTATTGGGCGGTATGCTCACCGTGGGTATCCCCTCCTACCGGCTGCCCCGGGATATCATTGAATGGGAAATCCAAGTGCTCCGGGACCTGGGTGTTGAGTTCAAAACCGGTGTGGAGATCGGCAAGGACACGACCATTGGCGCATTGCGCAAACAAGGATTCAAGGCCTTTTTTACAGCCATCGGTTCACAGGAATGCAAGGCCATGGGCATCGAGGGTGAAGACCTGGCGGGTGTGTTTGCCGGTGTGGATTTTTTACGGCAGGTGAATTTAGGCGAGCGCGTCAAACTGGGGGACCGGGTGGCGGTGATCGGCGGCGGTAACGTGGCCATGGATTCCGTACGTACGGCCCTTCGCACCGGATCGAAGAAAGCATTCATCGTTTACCGGCGCAGCGAGGCGGAGATGCCGGCCAATGAAGAGGAAATCGCCGAATGTCGCGAAGAGGGCATCGATATCATGACCCTCACTAACCCGGTGAGGGTGGTTTCCGAAAACGGCCGGGTCACCGGCTTGGAATGCATCAGGATGAAACTGGGTGAACCGGATGCCGGTGGCCGGGCCCGTCCTGAACCCATAGCCGGATCCGAGTTTACCATCGAGATCGATACATTGATCCCGGCCATCGGCCAGGAATCGGATTGGGCCTGCCTCACGGATGAATGCGCCTGCACCCTCAATGATTGGGGCACCATGCAGGTGGATCCGGTGACTCTGCAAACCAGTGATCCGGATATTTTTGCCGGTGGTGATGCCGTCACCGGGCCTGCAACTGTTGTGGAGGCCATTGCAGCGGGAAAACAGGGGGCTGAATCCATAGACCGGTTCATTCGGGGCGTGGATTTGACGCTTGACCGCTCGTCCACCCTTACACCGGTGGACAGCATCGATATCAGCAACGCCGTGGTTGAAAAGCGTGCCCGGATGCCGGTGGTGGCGGCCGCCGAACGTGTGGGGAATTTCATGGAGGTGCAGACCGGTTTCGATGCGGACACCGCCACCCGTGAGGCGGCGCGTTGTCTGGCCTGTGGCATATGCTCGGAATGTTATCAATGCGTGGACGCCTGCCTGGCGAATGCCGTGGATCACGAGATGCAGGCACAAGAGGAGGAGATATTCGTTGGGGCGGTGATTCTGGCGCCCGGTTTTACCCCCTTTGATCCTAGCCGGTATGACACCTATGCATACGCCAATCATCCCAATGTGGTGACCAGTCTCGAGTTTGAACGCATGTTATCCGCTTCCGGACCCTATGAAGGCCATCTTATTCGTCCATCCGACCACAAAGAGCCTCAAAAAATAGCCTGGCTGCAATGTGTGGGCTCCCGGGACATTAACAATTGTGATAACGGGTATTGCTCATCGGTATGCTGCATGTATGCGGCAAAGCAAGCGGTAATCGCTAAGGAACACAGCAAAAAATTCCTGGATGCGGCGATTTTTTTCATGGATATGCGGACATTCGGCAAAGATTTTGACAAATACCAGATCCGGTCCACCGAAGATCATGACGTCCGGTTCATCAGGTCCCGAATCCATTCGGTGTTGCCCGATGTCGATGGCCGGCTGCGTATCGTGTATGCCACCGAAGCCGGCAAACGTGTTGAAGAAAATTTTGATATGGTGGTTTTATCCGTGGGCATATCGGCATCCAAAGAAACAACGGACCTGGCTGCAACACTGGGTGTAGACCTGAACGAATACGGGTTTGCGGCTACCCGCAATTTGAAGCCGGTGGCCACCAATCGTGAGGGGATCTATGTGTGCGGCGCCTTCCAGGAACCCAAAGATATTCCCGGATCGGTAATGGAGGCCTCCGCGGCGGCAGCCGAAACGGCCTCAAAACTGGCGGATTCCCGGTGGTCGCAAACCAACCGCAAGGCGTTGCCGCCGGAGCTGGATTTTAGCAACCAGGAGCCGCGGATAGGTGTTTTTGTCTGTAATTGCGGTATCAATATCGGTGGTGTGGCGGATGTGCCGGCGGTCAGGGACTATGCCGGGAATCTGCCCCATGTGGTGCATGTGGAAGACAACCTGTTCACCTGCTCCCAGGATAACCAGGAACACCTCAAGGCGGTGATTGCGGAAAAGGGCATCAACCGCGTGGTGGTTGCATCATGTTCGCCGCGGACCCATGAGCCGTTGTTTCAGGAGACCATCCGTGAAGCCGGTTTGAACAAATACCTGTTTGAAATGGCCAACATCCGGGACCAGAACACCTGGGTCCACATGAATAATCCGGACAAGGCCACCGAAAAGGCCAAGGACCTGGTGAGAATGGCCGTGGCCAAGGCCGCTTATGTGGAACCATTGGCCCAGGTGCCCTTGGAAATCACCAAGGCCGCCCTGGTGGTTGGCGGTGGCGTGGCCGGCATGGAATCGGCCCTGGCCCTGGCGGACCAGGGGTGCCAGGTCTATCTGGTGGAAAAAGCGGACACCCTGGGCGGTATCGCCAATATCCTGAGATCCACATGGAATGGTGAGCCTGTTCAACCTTACCTGGAGGAGCTGAAACAACTTGTGGGCAATCATCCCAAGATCAATCTGTTTCTAAACTGCCAGGTGAAGCGCACCACCGGCGCACTGGGAAATTTTACCACCATCCTGGCGTCGGTGACCGAACCGGGTTCGGATATTGTCATCCTGCATGGGGCGACCTTGATCGCCACGGGTGGAAACGAATACCGTCCGGATCAATATCTGTATGGTCAGCACCCGAACGTACTCACCCATTTGGATGTGGATGCGGCGTTCAACGCCAATGATGACCGTCTTCAAAAGGCCAGGCGAGCCGTATTTATACAATGCGTGGGGTCCCGGACGCCTGAACGGCCGTATTGCAGCAAGGTGTGCTGCACCCATAGCCTGAAGAGCGCACTGGCGCTTAAAAAACAAAACAAACGCTGCCAGGTGTTTATCATCTACCGGGATATCCGGTCCTTTGGTTTCCGTGAAAATCTGTACAGAGAGGCGCGGGAGAAGGGTATCATTTTTATCCGCTACGATCTGGAAAAGGAACCTCGGGTGGCAGTGGGTTCAAACGACGAATTGTCGGTTACCGTAACGGATCATGTGCTGCGAATGCCCATCGTTTTGAAACCGGATCTGTTGATACTGGCATCGGGAATCATCCCCAATGACAACAAGGATCTGTTTGAAAAATTCAAGGTACCGGTGAATGCCGACGGTTTTCTGGTGGAAGCGCATGCCAAATTGCGACCGGTGGATTTTGCCTCCGAAGGTATTTTTCTGGCCGGACTGGCCCATTACCCCAAGGCCTTGGAGGAGTGCATCTCGCAGGCCAAGGCAGCGGCCGCCCGCGCCATGACACTGTTGTCCAAGGACACTATCATGGTCGGCGGAATTGTGGCCAGGGTGGATGAAACACGCTGCGCGGTCTGCCTGACCTGCGTCCGCACCTGCCCGTACGGTGTTCCCAAGGTGTCCGAACATTCCTATGCGGTGATCGACCAGGCGGAGTGTCATGGGTGCGGCGCCTGTGCGTCGGAATGCCCGGGTAAGGCTATCACCCTTCAGCATTTTACCGATGAACAGCTCATCGCCAAGACAGATGCACTGTTTACCTCTGCCTGATGTGATTGAAGGGTATTCAGGAAACATGAAGCACTAAAAAAGGCTCATTCCAGTTGATACGGAATGAGCCTTTTACCTTTTATAACCACCTATTATCCCCGGATTTCCTCTTTCACGGAGACGGCTATTTTATAGAGCACGGTCAACACCAGCGCACCGACTGCATAAACGCCCAGAGAGATCATCGCTTCCGGACCGGTGGGCCAATATTCGTTCACCTGGTGAAGGGGATTGGGTACGAAACCGCCGGCGATCATGCCGAGGGCTTTGTCGATCCAGGTGCCGAAAATGATCACAATGCAGGCGATGACCAAAATATTTTCATTTTTACGGGTCACGGGGTTAACGACTAAAATAATGCCCACCACCATGAGAATCATTGACGTCCACATCCAGGGTACCATCAGGCTATGGCCGTGCAGACCCACGAACAAGTATTTGATGTGGTCCATGTGTTCGGGGATGTTGCTGTAAAAAGCGACGAATACTTCACACAGGAAAAAGAAGACATTGATGCAAATGGCGTATGCAACGGTTTTGGCCAAAGATTGAATCTGCTCGCGTCCCGGATCGAATTTGGTGAAATGCCGGATAAACAGACATAGCAGGATCAACAATGAGGGGCCGGCCGCAAATGCCGACGACAAAAATCGCGGTGCCAAAATCGCTGTCATCCAAAACCCTCTGCCCGGAAGACCGCAATACAGAAAGGCGGTAACCGTGTGAATGCTGATCGCCCAGGGGATGGATAAATAGATCAATGGTTTTACCCAAAACTGGTAATGATCATTGTTCCGCTCCGCCTCCAGCACGTTCCAACCGATAATGATGTTGAGAAACAAATAGCCTTGCAATACGACGATATCAAAAAATAAAATCGAATTGGGTGAGGGATAAAGCAAGGTATTGAATATCCGCGTGGGCTGCCCCAGATCGACGATGACAAAAGAGAGGCACATGACAATGGAAGCGATGGCTAAAAATTCACCCAGGATGGTGACTTTGCCATAGGCTTTATAATCGTGAAGATAATAGGGCAGCACCACCATTACACCCCCGGCGGCCACGCCGACCAGATAGGTAAAGTTGGCGATGTAAAATCCCCAGGACACGTCGCGGCTTAAACCGGTGATGCCTAAACCGAACTTGAGCTGCCAGAGGTAAACACCAAAAGCAGCACCGATGATCGCCAGTAAGGCAACGATCCAACCCCAATACGTTTTTCCGCCTTTAAACGCTAATTCAAGCATATGCACCTCACACTATGTAGTAAACAGACGGTTCAGTACCCAGTTGCTGTTTGCGTCTGATGGTGTAATTCTCTTTCAAGACTTCCCTGACATGTGAATGCGGATCATACAGGTCACCGAATATGATGGCCCCGTCCGATGCCTCGACGCATGCCGGTTCCTTGCCCACAGCCAACCGTTCCGCGCAGAAATTGCACTTTTCCACAACACCTTTCATGCGGGTCGGGAATTCCAGGTTCTTGTCGTCTTCCGGGATGAAATCGCGCGGATCCCTGAAATTGAAACTTCTGGCGCCGAATGGGCATGCGGCCATGCAGAAACGGCATCCGATGCATCGATGAAAATCCATCAGAACGATACCGTCGCTTTCCCGTTTGAAGGTCGCTTTGGTTGGACAGGCCCGGACACATGACGGGTTTTCACAATGATTGCATAACACCAAAAATGATTTGTGCTCGATTTCTTCGCTGAGGAACTTGCTGGCCTTGGTGGGGAATGCATGGTGAAATTCAGCTTCCCAGATCCATTTGATTTCATGATCGGTATTGGTGATCTTCGTCGGAATGTTATGGCTCTTGTTGCAAGCTTCGATCATAGGTTCCAGATCTTTGGCGGAATGAAATCTTCGTGTGTCGATAACCATGGCCCATTGTTTGGCCCTTAAAGCCCGGGCGCCTTTTTTGACATAGGGTTGGGCGGCATCGTGCCCGCCTGATGCGGCAAAGGCATTCAAGGCAGGGGCGGTTCCCAAACCCACTGCGGAGATCCCGGCCAGCTTTAAAAAGCGTCTTCTGCTGCTTTCCATCAGTTATTCTCCTTTGGGGTTATCTATATGGCAATCCCAGCAGTAGGGTGTTACCGAAGCATAATTATGACACCTGTCACAGAAGTCGGCTTTGTTGGAATGACAGTCCAGGCAGGTGTTGGAAAGGCTCATGTTATACTCTTTACCGTCGGCGCCCACATAAATCCGTTCGGCATTGCGGACCACGGAATGGCGCCACAGGTCCAGGATCTGCATGTGGTTGGCCCGCATTTCATCAAGGGGCAGCACGCAGCCTTCTCCGCTGTCCATAGCCGCCTGGGCCGTTGGCGCCAGAATAAGCTCCGGGGCGTTGGCTGCCTTGCCCATGTTGATCCAAAACGGAAAAGTGATCAGCACGAAGAAAATGGCCAATCCGGCAATGATTATTTTTTTATCACTCATCGGCTTCCTCCATTCCAGGCAGCGGTTCCCCGCGCAGGTCTGTGGTCCTCTCCTGTTCGTTGGGCATTATTAGCGCATTGCCCACCATTTCATGAACACCATAAACCTCCACCTCCGGGACCCAGTAAGACATCAGGTCCGGCAGGGCGGCCCGGTCAATGGCACAAATGGTGGCCAGGGTATTCACATCATGCTTTTCGTGGACATATTTCACCGCATTGGCCCTCGGCATGCCGCCGGCCATTCTCAATTCCATATCCTCTCCGGCATTCAGTCCCGATCCGCTGCCGCAGCAGAAGGTTTGCTCCCGGATGGTGTTGGCCGGCATATCATAAAATTCATTGCAAACATTTTTAATGACATACCTGGGTTCTTCCAACAAACCCATACCCCTGGAAGGATTGCAGGAATCATGAAAGGTTACCCGTAAATTATCGTTGCGGCCCGGATCCAGATCAAGTTTGCCGTGTTTGATCAAATCCGCAGTGAATTCAGTGATGTGAATCATCTTGGTGGATTTGGCGTGTTCGAAACGGGTTCCCGTAATCGGATTCACCGGGGTTTCCATAAAATCCGCGGGACCGTTCATGGTATCCATGTATTGGGTGATTACCCGCCACATATGACCGCATTCACCGCCGATTATCCATTTAACACCCAGGCGTTGGGCTTCACGGTACATTTTGGCATTCAACCGTTTCATCATTTCATGGGAGGTAAAAGACCCGAAGTTGCCGCCTTCCGATGCATAGGTGCTCCAGGTGACATCCAGTCCGTATTTTTCCTTCAAAAAATGAAAGAGCAGAAGGTAGCCCATGCAGGTGTAGGTGCCGGGATCGGCGAACACATCGCCTGAAGGCGTGATAAAGAGAATATCGGCCCCGACCTTATTGTATTGGGGGTCGACATGGATACCGGTTATTTCTTCGATATCATCAACGAAAAAATCCAGCATGTCTTTAAATGCATGGGGTTGGATTCCCAGGTGGTTGCCGGTGCGGTTGCAATTGGCCACCGGTGTGGCAATCCAGTCGATGTTCAGGCCCAACAGGTTGAGCAGTTCCCGGCCCATCATAGTGATTTCGGCCGTGTCGATTCCATACGGGCAGAATACGGAACAGCGACGGCATTCCGTACACTGGAACAGATAGGACCACCATTCCTTCAACACATCTATGGTCATGGGGCGGGCGCCGCCCAGGCGTCCCAAGATTTTGCCGACTTTGGTAAAATCGTTTCGATAAACGGACCGGATCAATTCCGCTCTCAATACCGGCATATTTTTGGGGTCACCCGTACCGATGAAAAAGTGGCATTTATCGGCGCAGGCACCGCATCGCACACAAATATCCATGAAGACTTTGAATGAACGGAATTTTTCCAATCGTTCTTTAAATCCTTCATGGATAATCTGCTGCCAGTTTTCCGGCAGTTGCCAGTCTTCATCAAAACAGCTCCACGTCCGGGGATTGGGAAGACCCACGGCTTCCAGGCTTTTTGGATTTCCGGCGTAACAGGCGATACCTTTGCGAATTTCTGCCGGGACATCCATCCAGTCCGTGGAACCCGGACGATATGTTTTGGGTGCAAAATCTTCAGGTTTTGGCAGGTCGGACATAGATTACTCCTTTTCCTCTGGCGCCGTTTCAGCGGGTTGCTTTACCACCGGCAGACCGGCCTCAATCATCTTTTCGCGGAAGTCATCCTCATAGGCCTCATATGAATGAACCTTGACCGGATAGTTCCAGGGATTAATGTGTCGGACTTCACGGGTGTTTCCCGGTAAGTTACGTGTTGGGCTCAGGAAGATGCCGCCCATATGCATCAGTTTGCTGAACGGAAAATAGGCGAGCAGGACGCAGACAAAGAGAAGGTGTGCGTAGAATACACCACTGATACTGCTCTCCGGGATATGGGGTGAGAATGTCACCAGTCCCATGGCCAGCTCTTTGGCGGCCGCCACATTGACCTTCGAGAAGTAACGCATGAAGATACCGGTGAAAGCGATCCCCATGATCAGGAACAAGGGGAAATAGTCGGCGGCAAGAGAGATGTATTTTACTTGCGGAATAAACAACCGCCTTAAAAACAGGTATACGGCCGCGGCCAGTAGAACAAATCCCGATATAAAGACGCCCGGCAGGCCGATTTGCACGACGTCATATAAAATTTCGAGTCTGAAAAAACTGTCCACTGTTTCCAGCAAGCGTATCAGGTAGGGTACCGGTTCGGTGAACAATCGAAGGTGCCGGAGAATCGTCACTAGAAATGCGTAATGAAACGCCAGGGCACCGATCCACAGAAAAATTTCCAGGTGATATGTTAATTTCGGACCCTCTTTCATTTTAATACGCGTGTTACGGAACAATGACCGGAAGCAAAGCACTTCCAGAAGCATCCTGACAATCACGGCGCCTTTTGATGACGGGTTGTCGATTTTGTTCTGCTCAATCCATGAAAGGGATTTTTGTTGTCCGCAGGTGGTGGTAATCCGAAACGGCACAGCCGAACGCGCCCATCCCATGATCCGGTTGCCGACACCGATGATAAATATGATGACGGCCGCATACGGCAGCAGGATTCCGAATACCACCGGCAGACCCGGCACTCTTACGCCCAAATAGGCCAAGAAGAACAGAGCCAATACCGCCAGGAAGGAATACATGTACTTAGCATTCATTTAACCTACCTCATTTGTTAAAAAAACTCATATACAATTAAGAAGCTTCGAGATCCTGATCATCCTCTAAAACTTCGGCTATCAAACCAGCTCTGGAAAACGCCCGATAGATTTTATTTCGTTCAGTCGATACTTTCAGTTCGAGAATTTTCTCTCTGCACCGGGTATATATCTCAAATCCAAGAAGACCGACCTGATCGATTTTCCGCTCAAATGCAAGCAGTTGCGCTTCAAGGTTTTCTTTTGGCAATTCCTTTTTCAGGCTGGACCGGAGAATGTCTTTTAAATCAAAAAGGAAGGAAACCGCTCGCGAAGGGCTGAAATCCTGAACAGCCCGAATTCTGATCAACGGATCCAGTTCGGGTTCCAGCCGAGCAGGATCCAAACCCGCCATAAGTCCTGAAAAAACGGCATCGAGGCTCTTTCGTGCCGCCGTGCCGACGGGATTATGGAATTGATCTTTTTGATTTTTAAAGAATTGGGCGGCATCAGGGGCATAGGTTTGAATGACCGAGTTAAACCACTTATCAACGATGGTGGTTTTTTTTGATTCCAAGAGTTTGTCCAGATTCATTTCTTAAGCGACACCTGCTGCCCTTGCCGAAGCAAGAAAGTAAGGAAGAATAACCTAATGTTACACCCGTGTTGTTATTAGGTCGCAAGGGAAATTCTATAGTCGACTTGCTATTTTCTGTCAAGAGTTAATGCCAATGGTTTTAGCGGGATGCGGGTGCGGCAATCCGGTGAGAATCGACAATCGGATCTTGGGTTGAATCGGATGAAAACCGGCCGGACAAATCGTAGCGTTGCAGGTCAGCGGCAGCGATAAAGCGAAATGTAACCGATGTTATAGGCGTTGGATGCCTGTTGCCGCATACCCTGAATTTTATACACGGATTCTGCGGCTACAGGAAGCGTGTATGGGGTTCATCCGTTCGTGTGCGGATACATTTTCTTCCATGGGGACCGTGCCAGATCTTTGACATTCGACAGTGTCAGATACAGTGCGCCCACCGCCAATTCAGCACAGTGAAAATGACCATCCGGCAGCGTTTCCAAAAAATCAGCCACCTGTTCAGGTGTGATCTCCCATGCCTCATCAATGGTCCGTCCTTCCACGAGATGTGCCACTGTATTTGCACAGGCATTGGTGTTCAGGCACCCGTTGGTTTGAATGGATACCGAAGAAATCCGGTCCGCGTCCAGTTTGAGATAAAAAGCAACGGTATCTCCGCAATCACCCTGTTTTTCACCGAAACCGTCCGGGTTGCGAATCACCTCCTGCCGGTCGGTTCTGAAGGCCATCTCGAGAAAATGCAGGGAGTGTTCCTGCCAGAAGTCATTGATGGTTTTTGAAGGTTCATCAGTCATCGTATTTCTTCCCTCTCAATGGATCGTATGCCCATTGTGTGGTAATATCAACCCAGCTGTAGAACAGGTGGATGGGCACGTGCCGAAACTGCGCAGCACGTCCGCACACCTGCGTGCAACCAGTGTCAATACGAACGCTAATATCTGGTTGCGGATTTAACCGCCGGGGCAAGATGCCCTTGTCCTTGTTTTCTGAACAGCGTCAGTGACCCGGAAAAATATGGGCAATCGGAAAAAATGTCAAATGACAAAATCCAAATGCCAAAGGAAGGAATGCTGTCGATTGCTCCTCATTTTATGTTTAAAACGATCTCTAAAAATGGACAGCCTACCGCCATTTGTAATTTGAGCTTTGTCATTTGACATTATTGCTCCGGCGGATAAATACGCAAAACGCGTATGTCTGGTTTATGGGAGGCGGTGGCTGCAAGAAGGCTTGTCCCCAGTACGTTCCACCGGAAACTCATTACGCGAATCAGCGATACGTCACTTTACCTATTTAGTTGCCGGATTAATATTACCGTACCTTGAATCAGCGCATACCACCATTATAGCGTATCTGATGCCATCAAAGATATGCGATCGCCCTGCCGGGAATGCCGGCATCAATTGTCATCTGCCGGTTTTGCTGTTATAAATGATATCGATCCGGTTGTTGCCGGAAGTCGTACCCCTGGATGTCATCAGCGTGGCCGGATGACCATCAATCTTTATTTATCCTTATGACTGAACAAAACGCGGCACATGAAGACACTTGTTGTAATTGTTAATATTATTCAATTGGGCATCATTTTGATGTTATTATTTTTTCATGGTTTATCCTTGGGCGGGCCGACGATTTTCCTGTTTTTCGTCCTCATGATATTTCCGTTTATTAATTTCTTGGCGTTGATGATCGTCACCACACCTGCGGCTGATCAGAATGTTCCGGTATCAGTTGAAAAAAAATCATTGGTCAAACGCTCGGCGTTCCGGCTCAACTACCACAACATCGACCCAAAACCGGTGTTTATCGTCAAGGGTACAACCTTCGAAGTACAGGATATATCAAAATCGGGCCTACGGTTCATCGCCGGTCATAAGCTGCGCTACCGGCAAAAATTAAAGGGGAATCTGGCTTTGTTGTGTGGAGAGAGGTTGGCGATCCGCGGGAAAGTGGTCAGAATTCAGGATCATGAAATCGGCTTGATGTTTCAGCAGGATATCTCGGATCTGGTGATCGAGACCGAACATCGATTCATAAAAAGCGCACACAAATCAAAAGCCTGATCCACAATTGGCAGTGTGGTAAAATACAAACCTGTGTGTGATTCATTCTACTCCCGAATGGAGAGATTCCAGCGGGTTTATGCATCGCTAAACCGGGGTACAAGACATCCGATGAAACACATTTTTCTTAGTCGCAATCAAAAAATCTATACCGCATACAACACCTTTCGTAAAAAGATGTTTGAGGAACTCGCCGCCAAGGACAGTGATATCATTCTGTACCTTCTCCCCTGGCTACTAAGCATCAACGAGCAGGCGCTGCCCGGATATATTAAGGACCTTGAACGTCCCTTCCGTATTTATGGTATTGACTATGCCAAGGATATCAGAAGCCGTGAGCCTGCTTATAAAAAACGATTCGGTGTAAGAAGGGCCGGCACCCTCTTGAAACCGGAATCAGAATATCATCTGATCCAGGGCTTATACACCATTGGCAGCGTGGGCAGTGTCGCCCAAACCACCACCTCGGATTGTGACATTTGGATATGTATAGAAAAGGATTCCTTTGATCGAACGGCATGGCTTCAACTGAACCGGAAGGTCAATCTGATCAAGGACTGGATCGATGTAAACGTCAGAATGCCTGTCTATTTCTTTATCTGCGATGTGGAAGCCATCCGGGAATGTCGTTTCGGCAATGTCGATTTGGAAAGCAGCGGCAGTACCCAGCAAAATGTACTCAAAGAGGAATTTTATCGGACCGGCCTCGTCATCTGCGGAAAAACACCACTCTGGTGGGTCTGCCGAAATCCGGCGGCCCCGATTGAATATGAGACACTCCTCAAGCAGATCCAGGGAGATGGTTGCTGGGAATATGACTTGATCGATTTCGGCAATATTGAAAACATTGAAAAAGATGAATATTTCGGTGCTGCCTTATGGCAGCTGCATAAATCGCTTTCGCGGCCATTAAAATCGATGATGAAGATATTTCTGCTGAAGAGTCTTCTCGATGAATCCGGAGAGCAATTGTTATGCAACCGGTTTCGTGATCGAATCTACAATAGTCAAAATTTAGATTCATATCCCGACTTCAGCCTGTTCACCATGGAATCCATTGTCGGCCATTTTCAGGAGACCGATCCTGACACAGCTGATTTTTTGCTCCAATGCTATTACATGCAGTGTGAAATTAACCCATATAACACAACACAGAAAACCAAAAACCGTTTGGTGAAGGACTTTCTGAAAAGATTTCCGCTGGACAGAGGAAAGCAATTGCATTTGCGCAAATCGACGCAATGGGATTTCAAAACCCAGGTCGAGTTCGGTAACCGTATTTTCAAACGACTTCTCAGTGTGTTCTCAGGCATTACATCTATGGTAGAGGGGGTTGTCAGTGATAGCGACCGAAAGGATTTGACAATTTTGGGGAGAAGAATTTCATCCTACTACTCGAAAAAAGCAAAAAAGGTTCATTTATTACAATCCCCGAAGGGTGAGATCAACGTGTCCAATATCACGTTCAATCTGAATGGTGATGTGTGGCAGTTGTTTGCCGATGACATTAATACACCTATAATCTGGAGCAAGAATATTGTCTTCCTCATTGCCTATATTGTCTGGAATGGCCTTTTTATTCCGAATGGTGTGCATATGCGGCCGAACCCTTCGAATGTAACACTCAACGAAGTACTCAATCTCTGTGATAGAATCAAATCCTTTTTTGGCGGTTGCAGTGTTTGGGAAGTTCCCTTCTCGAATTATCTCAAAAAGGAAGCCGTCAATAGGATGCTGGTGGTCCTAGGTCATGAAAACTCGCCGTGGTATGCAGAGAAAGTTGAAATCTGTCCTATTTACACGAATGGATATGGTGAAATGTATGTGGACAGGCTTGATTCGCTGAAGGTGCTTGAGCAATTATTGAAATCGGTAACAAAACAGTCGACAAATATTGACATCAGTTTTTATGTTCAACGGAATTCAACTGTATTTGAGAAATTAATTGAGAAGACAAGAAAAAGAATTGCATTGGGTTCCGCCAATATAAGTTGAAAACTGAACTTCTCATTCCTCATCCATGTGCCATCTCGCCGCGAAGACCTGTCCCTGGCTCGATGTAACATCATTCTGAGTATAATCGGTACTAATCGGTTTTCGTGGTGTGAAGGCATCATGCGTGATTAGGGACGCCCCTGGCATGTTCTTTCGAGCCGGGAGCCGCAATTCCGTTCGGATCGATTCGCTTTGTTGTCCGGAAATGCCGCAGTCGGCTGAAAAGCAAAAAGGCAATTCACAAAACATACCCTGTTTTGCTGATTGCCTTTTTGAATCGCTAAATTGAATACAAGCTTGGGTTAAATAGCGTCTTTGAGTTTCTTTCCCGGACGGAATTTAACAACGTTGGTAGCCTTGATTTTAATAACTTCGCCAGTTTGAGGATTGCGGCCTTTTCTGGCTTTACGACGGGATTTTTGGAAAGTGCCAAAACCCACCAGTGTTACTTTGCCTTCTTTTTTCTTAAGGGCTTTTGTAACATTGGCGATAAAAGATTCCAATGCCGCTCCTGCTGCGACTTTGGTGATTCCGGCATCTGCAGCCATTTTTTCAATCAGTTCTGCTTTGGTCATCTAATTACCTCCTTATTCAGCGTTAAA
This sequence comes from Desulfobacteraceae bacterium, assembly GCA_013003715.1. Lineage (GTDB taxonomy): Bacteria > Desulfobacterota > Desulfobacteria > Desulfobacterales > Desulfosarcinaceae > JABDIN01. Next base: position 34,059 of record JABDIN010000033.1, read on the forward strand.
GAAAAAACCTAATAATTATGTATTTGCAGAGCGAATACAGTACTGGGTGGACTTTGTCAACTATTAAATACTTGCTGAATAAGGTTTTAGTGAGATAAATATGCCTGAAAAAGGCGGATTATCGGCAGCGTGTTTTCAGGAACCGGAAACAGACCCGTAGAGCGGGGTTTGACCTTTTTTGCCGTTGAAAGTGTTTTTCCAGTAATCGCCCGCACATTGGGCATTGAACGAATCTTTCAGCGGCACCGGAGTATACGCCTCGGAAGTAGACGAAATTGCGGCTGCTGAAACCGGGGGAGCCTATCCGGACAACCGGAAAACTGCATGCCCGGCAGAAACCCCGGGCGCCATCATCATGTTGATCGTTATCAAGGGTGAATTTACTCATATTCCAAGTTCCGGCATGCATGTATCCGATTCGATTAGCAGAAGCAAACAAAATGTTAATCTCTGCGAATTCACCGGCCTGAGGTGTGTCGAGATCTCCTTTTTGATATCGGCAGGTTGTTGAAAAAGATTAAGGCCAATATTGTTTGGACCGATCCAACGTTCTGTATTGTATGGCCTCGGACAGGTGTTCGGTACGGATCGCCGGTGAATCATCCAGATCGGCAATGGTGCGGGATATTTTCAGAATACGATTATAGGCTCTGGCCGACAGGCCAAGTTTTACAATCGCCGTTTCAAGTAAAACTTTTGAAGAAGGGGTAACCTGGCAGAACGAGTTGATCTGTCGACTTTCCATTTGGGCATTGGTGTGGATTTTTTTCCTCTTGAAGCGATCGGATTGAATTTGCCGGGCAGCTGATACCCGAAACCTTATATTTTCCCCGGATTCACCATCGGTTTTCGAAAGCAGATCTTTGTAGTTCACAGCGGGGACATCCACATGGAGGTCAATGCGGTCCAATAGCGGTCCGGATATCCGGGACCTGTATCGATGAACCTGGTGATGGCTGCACTGGCATGGATGAGTGCTTTCTCCAAAATACCCGCAGGGGCAGGGATTCATGGCGGCAACGAGCATAAAGCTTGCCGGGTAAGTGATTGTTGAAACCGCACGTGAAATGGTCACCTGATGATCTTCCAGGGGTTGACGCATGGCCTCAAGAACCGGTTTTTTGTACTCCGGCAGTTCATCGAGAAACAGGACACCATTGTGGGCAAGGCTGACTTCACCGGGTTTTGGGGTATGGCCGCCGCCAATAAGTCCGGCATCCGAAATGGTGTGATGGGGTGAGCGAAATGGCCGCTGGGTCACCAGGGCCTGGTCCTTGGCGAGCAGGCCGGCTACACTGAAGATTTTAGTGGTCTCTATGGCTTCGTCGAAGGTTAAGGGCGGTAAAATTGTTGGCAACCGCCGTGCCATCATGGTTTTTCCCGATCCGGGCGGACCGATCATCATCACATTATGGCCGCCGGCTGCTGCAATCTCCAATGCCCGTTTGGCGTTTTCCTGACCGACAATGTCCGAAAAATCGATATCGCTTGCCGCCTCCGTTTTAAACTTACGGTTTGAATCGGTTTTTACCGGTGACAAGTGAATTTCTCTGTTCAGAAATCCAACCGCCTGGGCCAGGCTATTGATCGCAAACACATTGATTTGGTTTACCACTGATGCTTCAAGGCTGTTGTCCACCGATACCAGAACGCTCTCATGACCATTCGTTTTGGCGCCAATGGCCATCGGCAGTGAGCCTTTTACCGGCTTGACCCTGCCATCCAGCGATAACTCACCCAGTACACAATATCCGGACAAGTGGGTTTGAGGGATAATTCCGGTTGCCGCCAGTATGCCCAGGGCAATGGGTAAATCATATCCGGTGCCTTCCTTTTTAATATTGGCAGGGGCGAGATTTACGGTTATGCGGTCAGCCGGGAAGCTGTAGCCGGAATTCTGAATGGCGGATTTTACCCGTTCCCGGCTCTCCTTTACGGATGCCTCAGGGAGCCCAACGGTCGTAAAGGACGGTAATCCCTGGGAGATGTCGACCTCCACTTCGACGATATATGCATCGATCCCGATAATGGCACTGCTAAGCACTTTCGCGAGCAAATTAACTCTCCCTTCTTCAACGATGAACCTATCTCCTTCATTCGACAGAGGTGAGCCCCTATTCTATATAAAAAGATCGTGATTTACAACCTGCTGAATGGGATTGTATGCCACCGGGAAAAGACATTCGTCGAAAATGAATGAAACTCTCTGTTATCGCTTATTAAACCTATCATTTCGGATTTATTGTTGATATTTGTTTTTTTTTCGATTAGTCTTATTACTTGGCATTACTGGAACGCTTGTTTGACGCGGTTTTCTTAAACTCATCGGAAGACAAAACAAGGCCCGGCTCAGGGTTTTAAGCGTGTTTAATATTCAGACGTTACCTTAGTTGTTATGACGATATATTTTCAACAACGAACATTGGCTAAATCGGTGAATTGTACCGGAGTAGGGCTCCATTCCGGCAAACCGGCGAATTTGACCCTCCACCCGGCACCACTAAATCACGGCATCAAGTTTAAGCGGGTTGACCTTCAGAATCAACCGTGCGTTCCAGCTCATTTCAGCCGGGTTGTCGATACCAGCCTGGCGACCGTAATTGGTTCGGAGGGATGTATCGTATCGACCATTGAACATCTGATGGCAAGTTTCGCTGGCCTGTCCATTGATAACGTTCTGGTGGAAGTCGATACCTACGAGTTGCCGTTCATGGACGGCAGTTCAGGTCCTTTCACGGAGCTCATCCATTCCGCGGGAATAGTGGAACTCAATGGCCCACGGCACTATTTTTTGATTAAATCACCCATTGAATTGAGTCAGGATGATAAATCCGTTGTCATCATGCCGGCACCGGAGTTTAAAATCTCATTTACCATTGAATATGACCACCCGTTGATTGGGACACAAAGCTGTTCATATGATATTAACGAACAAATATTCACTGAAGAAATCTGCCGGGCGCGTACATTCGGTTTTCTGCATGAATATGAGTATATGAAACGCTATGGCCTTGCTCGCGGCGCATCATTGGAAAATGTCGTGGTTGTCGATAAAGATGGTGTTGTCAACGAGGGCGGACTCCGTTATCCCGATGAGTTTGTCAGGCATAAGGTCCTGGATTGTGTGGGAGATATTTCGCTTTTGGGATTACCATTGTTGGGACATGTTATTGCAAATAAATCCGGGCATGCGCTAAATCACGCGATTTTAGAGCAGTTTTTGTCAAAAAAGAAATATTGGGAGACCAGGGCTGCCCACGAACTTTACCATACGCCTTTGGACTCCTCGAAACAAGTGGCCGTCTAAATTCCCGCCCCATTGCCTCCCTTATTATGGTGCTGCTACCATCGGAAGGATGTCGACACCGGACGGGATGGGGAAGCCCGCGCATTGATAACACAGATTCAGTTTCCGACGGTCAAGGGGCGCCAAACATTTCGTAGATTTGATTACATGTAAATAACCGGATTTGCCGAATCGCCATGAAGTTCAAGAAGAAACCCATAGTTTGCTGCATCATCATAGTGTTTCTCCTGATGTCACAGACATTCGCATTCGCTCAGGATGCCAAGCTGGTCAACATTATTGTCACCAACACCAGAGACGATTTGTTAATTTACCTCACGGTTGAGGGGGCATTCAAGGAAAGTATGGAGGATGCGGTACTCAACGGTGTGCCCGCATCATTTTCATTTTTCATCAACCTCTACCAGCCCCGTGGTTTATGGATAGATAAAAAAATCGCTGATTTGAATATTACTCACACAATCAAGTATAACAACCTGAAGAAGGAGTTTATCGTCCAGCGTTCCTGGGAGAACAATACCCCACTCGTCATGACTTCTTTTGAAGAAGCCAAGAAAATGATGGCGGAGATCGACAGCCTGAAGATCATTGATTTGACAGAACTGGAAAAAGGAAGGCAATACCAAATCAGGGCCAAGGCAGAATTGAGCAAATTGACCCTTCCCTTATATCTCCATTACATTCTGTTTTTCATTTCACTTTGGGATTTCGAAACCGATTGGTACACCATCGATTTCATATATTAAGGACTTCCCAACGGCCATGACACGCGAACCCCCCGACAAGACATCACATGCGCCATTGCCGAAAGCGGAACGCAACAGACGTAAGCGTGAAATGATCATCATCGCGGTTGTCATTGCGGTGGTGGCGCTGCTCACGTTTGTCGAAAACAGAATTATTCATTTCGGCGCCGATTTCCCTGTATCCAACACCATTTTGATGTTCACGCTGATCAATATCAATCTGCTGCTGCTGTTACTTTTGATTTTCCTGGTATTTCGTAACCTGGTTAAGCTCTTGTACGACCGGCGGCGCAAGGTCATGGGGGCGAAGTTGCGGACACGCCTGATCGTCGCCTTTATCGCCTTGTCCCTCTTACCGACAACAATCTTATTCTTCTTTTCAATTAATTTTATTACCGCCAGTATTGAGTTCTGGTTTAATGTCCCGGTGGAGCAGGCATTGGAGAATTCCTTGCGTGTGGGAAGAACCGTCTATGACTATTCAGAAGAAAATCATCGGTTTCTTTTAGAGAGAATTTCATATCAAGTGGTCAAGAAGGATTTATTATCGTCTGAGAAGAAAAAGGCGCTGTCGCAATATATTCAAATTGTTCAGCGGGAATTCAATCTGCATGCTGTCGAGGTATACGCATCCAATACCAACCGGTTGACCTATGCCCTGTCTGTGGAATTGGAGACTGTCGGGAAAAAATCGCTACCGGCGGGTGAGTTGCAAAAGCAAATGTCACCGTCAGGGATCCGGACCATTTCCACGGTCGAACCCGATGGTGAGTTTATCCAAACAATCGGGACAATTCCTTTTAATACGCCAACCGTGAAGGGAGAGGGGTTCATTGTCCTGACACGGCTGATCCCCATTGATCTGTCTGAGAACATGTCATCGATTTCGCGTGGTTTTGAAGAATATCAGCAGATCAAAATGCTTAAAAAACCGATTCAGATCACCTATTATATCACCCTTTCCATTGTGGCCTTACTGGTTGTATTTTGTGCCGTCTGGTTTGGTTTCTATTTGGCCAAAACCATTACCATTCCCATCATGGAACTCGCGGACGGCACGCGCAGGGTAGCCGATGGGGAATTGGAATTCACCATTGATATGGTTTCGGATGATGAAATCGGAAGCCTCGTGACATCATTCAATAAAATGACCCACGATCTACAGGTCAGCCGCGATCAGCTTGAATACAGCGCTCAGATACTTCGTATACAGAATACGGAAATTGAAGAGCAACGTCGATACATGGTGACGGTTCTTAAAAATGTATCAGCGGGCGTTGTAACCCTTGATGCCGACGGTCTTGTCACCACCTTGAATACGTCGGCGGAACGTATGTTGAATGTGAGCGCCGATGAAATTCTACACCGAAGCTATAAAAACCTGGTGGAGGGTGGGCAATTAAAGATTGCGGAAGATATCATCGAAAATCTTTCTTCCTCTCGATCCGATACCGCGGAAATACCGCTTCGGGCGACCATTTCCGGACGCCCCAGGAGCTTTTTGTTTTATATTAACGTACTCAAGGACGAGAATGGCCAACAATTGGGAATTGTGATGGTCATCGATGACCTTACAGAGATGGAAAAGGCGCAAAGAATGGCGGCGTGGCGGGAGGTGGCCCGCAGAATCGCCCACGAGGTCAAAAACCCCTTAACACCGATCACCCTATCCGCCCAACGGCTGAAACGTAAGTTTTCAGAGGACATAGACGATCCGATATTCGAAGAATGTATTCGTCTGATCATCGATCATGTGGAATTGATACGGAATCTGGTCAATGAGTTTTCTACCTTTGCCCGGTTCCCGACGGCAAACCCGGGACCATGCGAACTTGTACCGATCATTGATGAAACACTGGACCTGTATCGGGAGGGATATCCTCAAATTTCTTTTGACATTCAGGTGGATGACAATATCCCCGTGCTGAATCTTGACCGCCAGCAGTTGAAACAAGCCATGATTAATCTGGTTGACAATGCGGTATCCGCCATCCGTGGGAGGGGAAGTATCAGCATCAGTTTATCCCACGATTCGATTCTGAAATTGGTCCGAATCGAGATAGCGGACGATGGTTCCGGAATTTCCGATGAAGATAAAATCCGGCTTTTCGAGCCTAATTTTTCAACTAAAAAGACTGGAATGGGCTTAGGGTTGACCATCGTTAACTCGATTATTACTGATCATAACGGATTTATCCGGGTTCAGGATAATCCGCCGCAAGGCGCTAAATTCGTTATTGAAATTCCGACACCCTGAAAAAGGATTGCAAGGGGACGAAACGGCCTGGAGTCTGCCTTCCGGAATCATGAAGCAACAGCGTACGAATAAAGGAAAAAGGAGAGATAACAGTATGTTACCATCGATTTTAATAGTTGATGACGAGCAATACATCCTCCAATCATTGAGCGGACTGCTATCGGATGAAGGTTTCGAAGTGATGACGGCGACCAACGGATACGAAGCATTGAAGGTGATCGAAATGGAATCACCCGATCTGGTGCTGCTCGATATTTGGATGCCCGGCATCGATGGGATAGACACCTTGACGGAAATTAAAAAAGACAATCCAAATATACAAGTGATCATCATCACCGGACACGGTAATATCGAAACTGCGGTAAAGGCCACCAAACTCGGCGCGTTTGATCTTATTGAAAAACCGCTTTCCATTGATAAGGTCATTGTCTCGATCAACAATGCTTTGAATTTCAGGCGCCTTGAAGAAGAGAATAAGTATCTGAGAAAGAAAACCATTGAAAAACATTCGATCAGTGGCGATTCTTCACCTGTACAGGCGCTGAAAAAACAACTTGCCACTGTAGCACCGACGGATTCATGGGTGTTGATTAAGGGCCAGCATGGAACCGGAAAAGAGCTTATCGCCAGAACGATCCACCAATTAAGCAACCGGGCTGATCAATCATTGATCGATGTCAGCTGTGCGGCCATTCCGGAAGAGTTGATTGAAAGTGAACTTTTCGGTCATGAAAAAGGTGCATTTGCCGGGGCGGATATGAAGAAAATCGGTAAATTCGAGTTGGCGAACTACGGCACCATCTTTTTTGATGAAATCGGTGACATGAGCCTCAGGACGCAATCCAAAATTCTCAGGGTTCTTCAGGAAAAACAATTTCAACGTTTGGGCGGCAACCGGATACTGAATATTGATGTCAGGGTAATCGCGGCGACAAACAAAGACCTTGAGAAGGAAATAGAACAAGGCACCTTTCGTGAAGATTTGTTCTACAGGCTCAACGTGGTTCCCATACAGGTTCCGCCGTTGCATGACCGCCTTGAAGACATCCCGTTACTGGTAAAAACTTTCCTTGCTGAGTGTTCGGATAGAAACCGAAGCAAAAAAAAGGAAATGGAATCAAGTGCCGTTGAACTACTCAAACAATACAAATGGCCGGGTAATGTGCGAGAGCTGAAAAATCTGATCGAACGCCTGACAATCATGGTTGAAGGTGAGATGATCAAAAAGAGCGATGTCCCGCCACCCTATAGCCCGGAGCCAACCAGTGATGACGTGAAAACCGAAGGGCAGTTGTTCTCAATAGATAATCTCAAACAAGCGAAAAAAGCATTTGAGAAAGAATTTATCAGCCAAAAACTTTCAAAAAATAATCATGATCTGAATAGCACTGCAAAAGCGATTGGGGTGCAAAAAAGCTATTTGAAGGCAAGTGTAAAAAAAAATCAATAAAAGTGAAAAAAGTGGTTTTAAGAGTAATCAGCGGCACACTTCGAGGCAAGAAGTTGAACACCCTGCCCGGATCTGAGATTCGGCCCACTGCTGATCGAACAAAAGAATCCATTTTCAATGTATTGTCGGATAGTGTTCGCGAGGCTCAAGTGCTTGATCTTTTTGCCGGGACCGGGAGTCTTTCGATCGAAGCCCTGAGCAGGGGGGCGAGACAGGTGGTGGCAATTGACAAGAGCCGGTCTGCCATAGAGGTGATCCGGAAAAATCTGGCGGCCTGCAGGATGTCGGAACAGGTGCGGCTGGTCGAATGGGATATAATACGAAATCTGGATTGTATCAAAGCATCAATCCCGCCGTTTACCTTGGTTTTCATGGATCCACCTTATGCGGCGCCGGCCATCGAACCCGCCTTATCCAACTTGCATTCCTGCGGGGCTTTGAAAATCGGAGCGGTTGTCGTTATCGAACACGATTTCAGGGTTGCCGCACCTGAAACAAGATACGGATTTAATCTATGCGACAAGAGAAAATACGGAAAAACGCTTGTTTCGTTTTTTAGATACATGATATGAAATTTTCTCAAATGGATAAAACGGGTGCCTGTCAAGTATTCCACGGCACTATTATTGATGGAGAACCGATCGCTTTTGAGTAAACCCTGTTCCCTGGGTTGGCGGCCGTTCCGATACGTTATACAATAAGAAAAGGTTGGAGACCCTATGCGCCGAATCGTTATTTACCCCGGTTCCTTTGATCCGGTAACCAATGGCCATATCGATATCGCCAAACGCGGCCTGAAACTCTTCGATCAGGTGATTGTGGCGATATTAAACAATCCCAAGAAGTCTTATATGTTCCCGGTAGAAGAAAGGCTTCAGATGCTCCAGGAAAGCATGGCGTCGATAACAAATGTCGAATTTGACGTATTTGACGGTTTGCTGGTGGATTATGCAAAGATGAAGAATGCACAGGCGATTTTACGTGGTATGCGGGCAGTGTCGGATTTTGAATATGAGTTTCAGCTGGCGTTGATGAATCGTAAGCTGAACCGGGATGTCCAAACCGTATTCCTGATGACCGGTTTAAGATGGATTTTCACCAGTTCGTCCATTATTAAAGAGGCCGCCAGATTTGGCGGGGATATCGACGACATGGTTCCTCCTGTGGTCAGCCGAAAGCTTAAACAGAAATTCGCCCAATATACGCGCTAGGATTCAGCATGGATTTATGGCAACTGCAGGTATTCTGTAAAGTCATCGAGCTTAAAAGCTTTTCCAAGGCCGGAAGGGCTGTGCATTTGTCTCAACCGACGGTCAGCAGTCACATCAAAGATCTTGAAGCGCAGTTCAACACCCGTCTTATTGACAGAATGTCCCGGGAAGCCCTTCCCACAAAATCCGGTGAACTGCTTTACCAATATGGCAAGCGGTTGATAAATCTGCGTTCGGAAGCCGAAGCGGCGATGGCCGAATTTCAAGGCCAAATTAAAGGAGAATTAATCGTCGGCGCCAGCACGATTCCCGGCAGTTATGTTTTGCCCCGGGTAATTGCCGGATTCACAAACGACTATCCGGATGTAAACATGTCACTCATTATTGGCGATACACAGGAAATTGTCGACGATATTCTCACCAGCACCATCGAAGTTGGTGTCGTCGGGGCTTTGTCGGAGGACAAAAACATACGTCAGGCACCACTACTTGAAGATGAATTATGTTTGATAGTGCCGAAAGGACATAGATGGGCTGATCGGAAAAGCATCTCCGTAAGTGCACTGCTGAATGAACCGTTTGTCGTCCGCGAATATGGTTCAGGTACCTTGAAATCGTTTGAAATCGGTCTCAAGGGAAATGGATTTAAACTCGCTGATTTAAATATCGCCGCCACCATGGGCAGCAATGAGGCCATCCGTCAAGCGGTCAAACATGGTGCGGGCTTTGCCGTCGTATCCCGGCAGGCGGTTGTCGACGACCTGGCATCCGGTGCCTTGCACGCCATGGCCATTGGCGACCTCAACCTCAATCGGTTTTTTTACCTGACCACTCACGCCAATCGCAGCGCATCACCCATAGGCCGGACATTTGTCAGATTCTTAAAAGCCACGTTGTTGAAGATAGGGTAGTCCCAGGATTCAGGGCGGTCCTATGATTAAGGCGGTCAAAACAGATACTTTATCAACACCAACCCGGCGATCAGCAGGATAGTAAACGAAACCGCCAACAGATTAAAGTATTTGTCGATGTAGGTCTGAATGGTTGGGCCAAAGGTATATATCAACCCGCCGACCAGAAAAAACCTTGCGGACCGGCTTACCAGTGATGCAAATAAAAATACCGTAAAATTGATCTTGAACATGCCGGCGGCAATGGTAAACACCTTATAGGGGATTGGCGTGAACCCGGCAACGCCGACGGCCCATGCATCATATCGGTTATAGAGAACCTCGATATATTCCACTTTATCGGTCAATCCGTAGAACTCCACGATTCGATTGCCGATGGATGCCATAAAATGCCATCCGATAAAATATCCGAGAATTCCGCCCACCACCGACCCTATGGAACACACAAATGCAAACCACAATGCTTTTTTAGGCTTTGCCACCGCAAGCGCGATTAACAGGACGTCCGGTGGCACAGGGAAAAAGGAAGATTCAGCAAAGGCGAGCAAAAAAAGTGCCCAGGTGCCATATGGCGTATCGGCCCAGCGCACTATCCAGTCGTACAATTTTCGAAGCATCTATGACTCTCTCCAGGCGTGTTCTCCGATTAATTTCACAAAACGGCACCCCCCAAGACTTGTTTGCCGAACGCCTTTTCGGTCTTTTGTGATTTTTATCAGCTCCTGTGAATATCGACTGCCCACGGGGATAACCATTCGACCGCCGACGGCCAGTTGATCCACCAGGACCTGCGGGATTTCAGGTGCGCCTGCCGTCACTATCACGGCATCAAAAGCGCCTTCGTCTTTCCAGCCAGTTGTGCCGTCGGAATACCGTGTCACGATATTGTGATATTGGAGTTTATCAAACAATTTTCGCGCTTTGATATAAAGGGAGTGAAGCCGTTCAATGGTATACACCCTATAGGCAATCCGGCTCAACACCGCGGCCTGGTATCCTGAACCCGTTCCGATCTCCAGTACGCGGTCATCCGGCGTCAGTGCCAGCGATTGTGTCATTTCAGCGACAATGTAGGGTTGGGAAATGGTTTGCTGCTCGCCGATGGGCAAGGGGAAATCCCCGTATGCCTGGTCCATCAGCGCCTCACTGACGAATAAGTGCCTGGGGACTTGACGAATTGCGGATATCACCTTTGGATCCGTTATGCCTCTTGAAACAATCTGGCGTTGGATCATCTCATCGCACAGGCGCTCATATTTCTTGTTCATAGAATCTCCAGTCGGAGTTTATTAACAAAACATAGGGGATTAGGTCAAGAAAATGGTGGTGAAAGGCGAGGAAAAGAAGATATGCCGGTGGGCAATGAGCGAAAACCGGACGCACCCCCGGATTGATCACCATCAGGGGTGAGTGTTGCCATGGCGATCGAAAATCATGCCCTGTGTGAGATAATGAAGAACGGTATCCGCATCTCAGATTTTGTATTTTCAGATCTTATAAATGATACGGCTTTCAGTAATGATGATATCAACATGCTTGTCGTGTGATTCCATGGGTACCTGGGGAAGGATTTGGTTTTCGAAAGCCAGGCCCACTTTTCGAGTGGTAATGGGCAACTTGGGTATCAGCCGGTCATAATATCCATCACCGGTGCCGATTCGCCCCCCTTTTTCGTCCATTGCAATGCCGGGTATGATGGCAATATCGATACAATCGATGGGAACCTTTTTACATCTGGCAGGATTTGGCTCCAATATGCCTCGAGGGCCGGTTATCAAGTCTTTGTCCATATCATCGACCTTCATCAGGACCATGCTGACTTTTTCGACATTAAATGCCGGCAATACAACTATCTTGCTGTAGTCATAGCATTTTTTGATAATGTTACGGCTGGGTACTTCATTTTTCAGGCCAACATAGAGCAAGGCGATCTTGGATTCCAGAAAATTAGCAAACTCAAAAAGCCGTTGTTCTAAGTCCTTATTGTGTTCAGCCAGTTCCTGATCTGAAATGGTGCCAATCGATTTCTCGATGTCCTCTCGAATTTCCTGCTTTTTCTCCCTAATCTCATCCATATCCATCTCCAAATCATTTCTTCCTAAACTACTAAATTTATTACAGCTCCACCCAGATGTCAACCTTCAATAAGTATTGACTAATTTCAATGCATAATATACTCTTTTCCAAAATTAATCGGTATGTTATAGTGCCGTCATATAATGAGTCCGCTCTTCTCGACACCAAATTCAACATCAACCATCCACGTATTCAATGTCAACAAAGGGTTTGAATTATCGTGAAACCTGCTGATTTCCCCAAGGAAGTCCAACCATATCTCATACCGGAGCCCGGTGGGAATCTTTCATATCGTTGCCTGGGATGCGATCGCACCCATGATATTCATCAGTTGCTTTATACCTGCCCGGATTGCGGACAGGTGCTGTTGATCAAGGATTTGATGTTCGACCGCCTGAAGGAGATACCCGGGGAGAAATGGCGGATGATTTTTGATTACCGCCGGATGTTGAAAGTCCCTGCATTGAAAGGGATTTATAGATATCATGAGTTCATCGGGCCGATGATACCGCTCGACGCCATTGTATATCTCGGAGAGGGGCACACCCCAATTGTCGAGGCCAATCAACGGCTGCAAGATGAAGTCGGGATGCGCTTTTTCTATAAAAATGACGGACAGAATCCCAGCGCCTCCTTTAAGGACAGGGGCATGGCCAGCGCATTGAGCTATATCAATTACCTGATACGGCAGGGATCATTATCCAACGTCCTTGCCGTGTGTGCCTCCACCGGTGATACCTCCGCCGCGGCCGCCTTATACAGCGCCTATTTGAATCCCCGGATCAAGTCCGCCGTGATCCTACCCCGGGGAAAAGTGACACCGCAGCAACTATCACAACCCCTTGGCAGCGGGGCCAAGGTGTTTGAAATCCCGGGGGTTTTCGACGACTGCATGAAAGTGGTGGAAGCGTTGTCCGAAAAGTATCCGGTCGCCCTGCTGAATTCGAAGAATGCATGGCGTATTCTCGGACAAGAGTCTTATGCATTTGAAATATCACAAGAATTTGAATACGAGACCGGAAAACTTGTGGTGGTGCTGCCCATCGGTAATGCGGGCAACATCACCGCCGTGATGAGTGGGTTCATTAAATTTTACCAAACCGGTATCATCGACAGGCTTCCGAAAATAATTGGTGTCCAATCCGAGCATGCAAATCCTGTTTTCAACTATTATCAACAGGCGGATACCCATAAACGTAAATTCGAACCCGTGTCCGTGCGGGCAAGTGTTGCCCAGGCGGCAATGATCGGGAATCCGGTATCCATGCCCCGTGTCATCCAACAGGTTGATCTTTATAATCGTCTCGCTGGTATGGAGCGTGTTTTCTTCACGGCCGTCACAGAGCAGGATATCATGGACAAGCAACTTCAGGTCAATCGAAACGGCCATATCGCCTGTACCCATGGCGGGGAGTCGCTTGCCGGTTTGATGGTCGCCATGGCCGGGGGGATAGTGTCCGGGGCGGAAACCGCAATCCTGGATTCCACGGCGCACGCACTTAAATTCTCAGGTTTTCAGGAGTTGTATTTCGATGATCGGTTCCCGGCTGAATATGAAATAACGCCCAACGCGAATTACATCAACAAACCGGTTTCTGTCCATCCTGATCATCTCGATTTTACACCACAGACGGGAAAACCGTTAAAAGGAGCGGAATTCGACACCTTTGTTGCACAAGTATCCACGTACATCGCCGATTACCTTCAGATACGGACAGGAGAACCGGACGATTATGCCTGATTTCAAGCAACACCCAACTTTTTTATTAAAGGTCTGCTGATATTTATGGGAAAACACCATCAAAAAAAGATCCTGACCTTCGGTCTTCTGTTCACTCTACTCTTCTCACTACCGATTTATGGTGATGGTTCCTTACTCTACAGGGATTATATCATCCGTTACGATCGTGGCTGGGACATCCTGTGTGATCCATACCTGGTGGAAAAAAATGACTGGGTACTCAAGATCTTCAGACAAAAAGGAGAAATTGCCAACAAGGATTTTCGGGAATTTCTCGGCATCTTCCAGCGGATAAATCCTCATGTGTCTGATATAAACCGCATCCGCCCTGGACAACGCATTGATATCCCGCTTAAAAAACTTCATAAAGGTTCTTTGCCGGGGCAGGCTTCCGGAGTGGTGACCATCCCCTTCGTTTCCATATCCAGTGTCTCCGAATTGATTACCAAGCATTCAGCTACCTACGAGGTTCAGGCCGGAGATACGGTGTCCAAACTGGTGGCCCGGCACTTCGGCCGATATGGCTCGATATCCTACACCGAAGGGATAAAGATGTTTCAAGCGGTTAATCCGCAAATCACTAATTTGGACAGGATCCTTATCGGACAGAAAATATCCCTGCCGGAGGGGTCCATCCGAAATCAGGCGTGGTATGATTCGATTTATGATGAATCCGGTAAATTGGTGGAAAAGCTTGATACCGCACCACAGCCGAAAATGATGCCGGTACCGCAGAACCGGGAAATACCAACACCTGTAGATTCCAAACCGCAGAGCCTGATGGCGGAGATAGCATCTGCAATCAATGGCAAGCTATACGATCAGGGTACCTATTATCTGCCGGGAGCAGAAAAGGATTTTGAGTTGAATCTATCCCGGTTCCCAATGATCGAGGGGGATAATGGCACGAAATACATCCTCACCGGTGAAGATGAAGTCATGGGGCAAAGCATCGCGCAACTTCAATCCCGTTGGAAAAATGTAAAAGTGGTCAAGATCGGCGGCGACTCATCCGGTGAACAGATACTGGAATCCATACTGGGATTTGAGGAAAACGCCTCTTCGGAAAAAGTGCTGACCGTATCCGAAACCGGTGTGCAGATATCGGTTCGGGCAAAATGGGTAAAAACCATATCCTCGGAAACAGACAATGTTCTAAGGCACCTGTGCATCACACCCATCGATGATAACGAGCAAAGAACGCCCGGCTCCATCAGCAGGTTTCTCGATCAGCACAACATTGTCATCAAGGAGATCCTCTCCGGTGGTCAAAAGTCCGCGGTATCCGTTCATTCGATTTCCAACAACCCGGGGGCATTGACCGGCGGATCCGTACGCTTGATGGCCGTAGATCAAAGGGAATTGGTGGAAAAGGTGTCCAAGGCGCTGGGATATCATTATTCACCGAATATCAGTATTTCATTTCCCTACGCCGGCATCCAGGTCAAGGCCCTATCCAATTTATTGTCTTCGGGATCCGGTAAGGAGATACTTGTCGACTATGGGGACCTGTATGGTGACGCCATCGCATCGATCCAAAAAACAGGCCTGCACATCGTTCAAGTCAACATGCGAGACACACCTGTTGGCATTGTTCGTACCCTGCTCAATGCGCTGGGGGTGAACTATGAAGACAATCCACTCTTTTTCGGTGCGAAGCGGTCTTCGGCGTTTAATTCGGCCATTACCATCTTCGGCTTGAAACTGGTGACATCACGATACCAGCAAACGCTATTGACCGACGCATTATTGAATCCGGAAATTATTGATTTTTTGGAGAATATAGGAGTCAAAGTATTCGTGCTTGGATAGATGCCGGGATGAGATGGCGATAATATCCGTTAATTGACCGAGAGGGATAAAATGAAACAGACACAGTTTATAACAGCGGTTCTACTGGTTTTGGCAATATTATTGGCCGGGTGTTCCGGTGCTTCGCAGTATCAGCGCAAGGAAGAGGCCGAAGCCCACCGCAACATCGGCGAAGCGTATATGCGCCAGGGGAATTACACCGCGGCCCTGAAAGAGCTGTTGCAGGCGGAAACTATGAATCCGCAAGACCCACACACCTATAATGTCCTGGGGCTATGTTATTTGATGAAGCGGCAATATAGAGAGTCCGCGCTCGCTTTTGAGAAAGCGGTGGACTTGAAACCGGATTTTGCACCGGCCATCAACAATCTGGGAACCGCCTATTTGGCGCTCCAGGAATGGGATTCGGCCATATCGGCTTTTCAGAAAATCACCAATGACCTGTTATACGCAACCCCCCACTTCCCGTTGTCCAACCTGGGGATGGCGTATTATAACAAAAGGGAGTATGCAACCGCGAAGAAATACTATTCTGAGGCCTTGGCGTTGCAGCCGGATTTTGTGATTGCATTGAGAGGTCTGGGCCGCACGCAGATGGCCATGGGAGAGACCCGCAGCGGAATCAAAACCTTTGAAAAAGCACTGGCCCTGGACCCCGGCAACGCGCAATTGTTTATGGATGCGGCCAACGCCTACCGCAATGCCGGGGACAACGCGAATGCCCGTGTGGCGTATCAACGGGTCATCGATCTGGATCCGGAAGCGGCATTGGCCACCGAGGCGAAACACGCGATATCGGCATTACCGTAGATGTATTCAATTCCGTGACAGATCTTCTGATACAAAGATTAAAGGTGAGCGTAAAAACCTAAAAACGGATTCAGAAAATATGCCGTTTCTGAATCCGTTTGGATTCTCACCCTGAGAAACTTCGATGAGTTATGCTTATATTTGGGATTGGCATTGTTTAATCAGGCATCGCAGGTATCGTAGTCAGCAAGTAGCACTTCTTCGTCAACGGTGACACTGAAGGACTCGCCGTTCTCATCTTTCCCTCTAAAGGTAATCCGTATGGTATAGATACTTTCAGCGTCGGTTACCTCCGTCCAGTATTCAGCCTTCGTGAGGATATCCAATGCGACTACCGTTTGATTCGCCACCGAACCACTGGGGATGATGATGGTGGTATCGGCCGTAAATCCCTCCAGGTCGGGTGGCATGAAGGTACCGCCTGATCCATCAGGGCTTTCCTGGGGGATATAGCGTACCGTATACTCGTCGATTTGACGATCCGGACCGTCTTGCTCGGAATCGAAGGAAGCCGAGGCGATGGCGTCGAATATATCTTCCCACTCTTCTTCATTCGCAGGTGTGGCAGGGTCATCAGGCACACATATGTGTGAGGCCACGTCTATTGTCTTGGTAAAACTGGAACCCGTACCATCATCCGAAATTTGCATGGATATCTGTAAATCATATCCGGTATCCGAGAAAACCGATGAGTCCGTGCACCCGAGGAAGGCGGTGCAGATTACGGTCATGACAATTATGGCAATCATTTTTCCTTCACTGATCATTTATCCATTCCTTTCACATCCAAAGAGATCATCGATACCTTGATCGTTTTTACTTATAAATTGGCCTGCTCCAATTGTACGATACGCGGGGTGATAAAAATCAACAGCTCATCATTCTCTTTCTTGTTGGTTTGATTTTTGAACATCCACCCCAGAACGGGAATTTTGGAAAGCACGGGAAATCCGGATTCACCGCCGGTTTCAGTTGTTTTGATAATGCCGCCGATGACAATCGTGTCACCGTCGTTGACCAGAAATTCGGTTTCCGCCTCATTGGTGTCCAGTGAGGGGACACCGGCAATGATGCCGGCAACATCATTTTTGGTGATGAAAATTTTCATGGCCACGCGGTTATCCGGTGTAATATGGGGGGTAACCTCCAGGAGCAGGTCGATATTCTTGAATTTAATCGAAGAGCCGCCGGTATCATCACGCTCGAAGTATGGATATTCCTGGCCTTGTTTGATCTTCGCCTTTTTATTGTCCAGGGTGAGAATTTTCGGTGAGGACAGAATGCGTCCCTGCCCGGTGGTTTCCACGGCATTGAGCTTGGCGTCCAGAACCCAGGGGATGCCGGTCAGGCGCGTGAAATTGAATCCGATGCTGGAGTTGGCTTCGGACGGGAAATTCATGGCCATGTCACCAATTCCCTGGCCTTTCAGCGCACTGCTGTATCCGGGACCATACGAGGTGTTCCAGGTGATGCCCAGTTCCTTGGAAAACGAATTGCTGACCTCTACAATCCGTGCTTCGATAATGACCTGGGGGGTCACACGGTCGATTCTGCTGATGATCTCCTTGGCCCGTGCGATGGTGTCGGCCGTATCGGTGATGATGATTTGATTATTGCGGGTATCAACGGTGACATTCCCACGCCCCTTGGTTAATATATTATCGATATGCGGTTTGATTTCATCCGCTGCATTGGAATAGTTAATGGGCATGTATTCGGTAAACAGGGGCTGAAGTTCTTTGAGTTTTTCCTTGGCCTGTTTGGCGGCCTGGAATCTGGCGTTTTTTAAATCAGCTTCTTTTTTCAATGTCTCGAGTGTGGCGATGCGGACGATATCCTGCTCTTCCACCATGCCTAGCTGGTTCATCCTGAGAATCAAATCCAGGACCTGGTCCCAGGGAACCGGTTTTTCAAATGTCAATGTCACACTGCCGGTCACATCCTTGTCAATGGCGAAATTCTTTCCGCTGACCTCTCTTAGGATACGGAATACGTTTTTGATATCGGTTTGATAAAAATCCAATGCAATCTTTTCGCCCGAGTAGACCTTCCGGGTTCCTCTCAAAATGCTGCTGACCTCGTCGTCAACCACCGCAGTCGGTGTCGGCGCCATGGCCGGTGATACGGGCTGGCTTATCGGGGTCATGGCATCGGAGACCGGTGAACCGGCGGGTGCGTCAACGGTGACCATTTCGGTTCCGGACAATACCTTTCGCCATTCGGGAAGTTGGGCTTCTTCCAGTGGTTTCGGCGGAATCGAGGAGGACTCGAACTCGACTGTCAATATGGTGTCCATCTGGTTGACCACATAGGGCACGGCTTCACGGAGCTCAATGGTGACAAGGGACTCATTTTTGACATTGGGTCTCATGTAAGGCACAACCCGGTTGACCGCGCTGGCGAATCGGGTGGTGATCAGGGGACGCTGGCGGTACCAGGGGATTTTTGTCCGTTCGAGTCTGAGTTCAAGTGTTTTGTCCGATATCTTCCGGACATTGTATGCGATGGGGCCGGTGGTGCCGATGACCAGTCTGGATTTGCCAGCGGCCTCGCTGTAAAAATCGATACGATTCAACCATGCATCACCAGCCGCCGCTTTGTTGGTTGCTGAGCTTTGTTGCACATCGGCATCGCTCCTGACGGTTGTTGACGTTGGTTGGGGGGATGTGGCCGCCAGTGTTTGTGCCGGCAATTCCGGCGCGGGCTCTGACGACGATCCGTCACTTGCAAAGGAAGCCGCCGATTTGTCAAATGATATGGTCAGCATATTGTCCTGCCGGAAGACATCATAGGCTACATCCCGATTCAACAGGATTTCGATTCGCGCCGCTCTGGATTCCGAATCCAATTCCATGGAGTTGACGGCTTCGACAATGTCATTTGAAACGATCAGATTCTCATTAATATCACCTAATAGTGCCCCTGGAAAATAGAGGATGACACCCAAGGGAAACGGCTGTTTTACCGCGGTGTATGTCAACGTGCGATCACCGCTCACATAGATGTTGAAGGCGTCGGCACCGTCTTCGGTAGAGATGCTGTCTATACTCACCAGGTTGTCAACGTCAGCCGCTGGGTCAACACCGACCGGCTTTTGATTTTGGCCGGACGGGGCACAACCAAACATCAAGCCCAACGAGAGGATAATTATGAAGAAGATGTTAAGGTTTTTCGGAACTTGATCTTTAAAATAAGACATTTCATTATTCTCCAGGCGGTTTCTGAAGTTTCAACTCTCTTTTTTGTATTGATATATCACCGAGAAGAGATTCGACTTCCTCCTCAACGATAATACGATCCATTTCTATATCCAGAACAACACCGGCATTCACGCCGATGTAGGTTCCTTTTTTTACAATGTATCCCTTGCCTGTCGCATCTTCAACCAGGGCTTTTGCCCCACTGGGCGCACGAAGTGTCGCCACCAGTTTGAGCTGGCTCAAATCGACCATTTCCAATGGCGTGGTGGGTTTACGTTTGATCCTCCTTTTGGACTGGGCGATTGTCTCTTTCTTTTTTTCCTGTAACAGCGGTTGGAATGGGTCGATCTTCCCTTTCGGATCATAGGTATAGGCAATGTTACGGCTTGTTCCTTGTTTATCGTCCGGAATCGATATGTTCGGGAGTGCCGGTGTTGTGGAAACCGTTGCCGTGGGAACCGATTTCTTTTGGGGTGGTGCGACGGCCGCAGGCGTTGGCTTGGGTTGAGCCGTTGTCACAGGTGCAGGTACGGGATCAATCTCTTCTGGTTTGGGAACCGCCGTGGCTTTCTTGTTATTGTCAACAGCTATCTTTTCCCGGACCACCTTGGGTTTGGCAGGCGCTTTGGGAGTGCTTTCACACCCGAAGAAGGTGACACCGAAAATGACGGCGACCAATAACGCCAAGGACCGTTTTTTTGTTCCAGATATGGGGGATGATTTCATATTGTCTATCATTTTTTCTTCTTGGTTTTCTTATTATTCTTTTTTGGTGCGGACTCGATGAACTTGTAGGTAATGGCCGTGCAGGATGTGGACAAATCACCGCCACTCTCCTTGTTTTGGGGCTTTATCAAAATGTCATCGATATTGACAATACGTGATAAATTGGCGACCTTATTGAAAAAGACAGCCACTTCATGGTAGTTGCCGGTAACGCTGATGGACACCGGAATTTCAGCATAAAAATCTTTACTGATTTCAGCATTGGGCTGGAACAATAGAAAATCAAGCCCGGCATCCCTTCCGGATTGGGAGATGCTTGCGATTAAGGATGGAATTTCCTCTTTTTCCGGAAGCGCTTTTCTCACCTCTTCGAAACGTTCACGTGCATCCGCCATCTTTTTCCGGTAACTGTCCAGCATCTTGGCATTGGCTCTTGCTTTTTCCAGTTTCTTCTCCTCTGCCTCAAGGTTCGCCTGCAATTTACCGATGGTCTGATATTTGTCCCAATAAGACAATCCCACAAAAGCACCGATGAGCAGTACAAAGACGGCCGCACATATGCTGATGCGCTGGACTTTAGACAATTGTTCAACTTTTTCAAAAAGAGGAGATATTTTATCGGACAATGTTTGTTTGGCCATTATTTTTTCTTTCCTTCTAGCGCTTCGGTCGTTTCTCCTATTTTTTGAAACGTGATACCAAATGATTTCAAATTTTTCTCAGCAATAACAATCTGCCGGATGGATGAGAGTTTGACTTCCTGGTATTTGCCGGAGTCTTCAAGGTTGGTCATAAAATCAGCAACCGTTTTGTTGTCCAGGGCAATACCGTTCACCATTATGGATTTTGTTTTGGACTCAAAACTGGTAAACCACATGCGTTTGGGAATCGTCAGCTGGGTCATGGCGTCCATCAGCATGACCGGAGCCGTCCGGTTGGTGTCCAGGGACTGAATGACCTCTGTTTTTTTCTTAAGAATTTGGAGGTCTTTTTTGATCTGAGCAATTTCCGCATTGATTTTATTAAACTTGGCGACCTGATCCTTGGTGTTTTTAATATCCAGATTCAAGGCTTCAATCTTATTCTGAAGAAAGATGTGTCCCATCACCAGAAGAATGGTCACAAGGACTAAAGATAGAATAAAGACACTCACTTGGCGTCTTATATTCTCTTGTTTTCGTGCCGCTCGAAACGGGAGAAGGTTAATGCGTATCATTTATCATCTACTCTTCTTGTCGCCAAACCCATGCATAGGGATGCCTGGGGGGCTATTTTTATGAGGTGATCCATATCAAACCGATTTTCGTCTATATTGAAAATTTCAAACGGATTCATTGTTTTTACTTCAGCTGATGTCTCTACGGCCAATAGTTGCCGAAATTCTTTGATATAGCCGCCGCCGCCGCTGATAATGATCTGTTTGATCTGGTCATCCGGGTAAGTGGAATAGAAAAAGTCAAGGGCGCGTCTGATTTCCGTGCACCAGTCCGACACAATCGAGGATACGATGTCGGAAAGATCCTCAGGTGTGATCTTATCGTGTTGCTCGCCGATTTTAATATGTTCGGCGTCTTCGTAACTGCAATCAGCGATGGACTGAATTTTCTGATTGATTTGGCCGCATCCCAGGGACACATCTCTCATGAAGACGGAATTTTCGCCCTTTAAAATATTTAACGACGTCTTGCTGGCGCCGATATCTATCAGCGCAACATTGTCATCACCAATGTCATAATTGGTTTCAAAAATATTCTGGAGGGCGAATGCATCCACATCGATAATACGGGGATTCAGACCGGCCATCTGTGACAAGCTGATGTATTCCTGAATCATCTCTTTTTTGGCGGCCACGAGCAAAACACTCATTTGGTTCGGGTTCTGTTCGCTCTCTCCTAAAATTTGAAAATCCAGGTTCACATCGTTAATGTCGAAGGGAATATACTGTTCCGCCTCGAATTGGATGGTATCCTGCAGCTCGTCTTCCGTCGCGTTCTGGACATTTATCTTTTTTACGATAACGGAATATCCACCAATGGATACGGCCACATTGCGTTCCCTGATACCATGGCTTTTCAGTAGATCCCGGATGGTGTCGGCCACCATTTCCGGTTCCTTGATGACGCCATCTTCTATCAGCCCCGGGGCGATTTCGACCATACCGAATTTATCCAGGGTCTTTCCTTTTTTTCTATCGGAAATTTCCGCGGCCTTGATGCATCTGGATCCGATGTCCAGGCCTATAAGGTTATCTTTTTTCTTAAACAACATAATATGCTCTTATTCACCAAAGATGTTTTTACTTTCTGAAAGCTCCAGGCCTAAAGCAATTAATATTTTTCGTTTTGTTTCCATTCGGCAGGGTTTCCCGCTTTCTATGCGGGTGACCGTAATCGGTGATACATGCGCTTCCCGTGCAAGTTCGGCCTTGCTCATCAACCGCGCCTCTCGAATCTGTTTTAATTGACTTTTGCCCATTGGAAAATCTTTAATTTCTCGTGAATGGTTATGGGTAAATGGGGTATATGGTGTATTCGCTTTTAATCGCCAATTAGCTTGTTTTTTCGAGTATATCACTATTTATTGATCGCGCCTTTTCGCCTTGTCAAGTAAAATTATATATAATTTACATATAATTTATGTCAGTTAGATTATGTTGTGCATCAAAAACCAGACTTTCCATATATTGTGTACCGAAATCAAATTGCATGTTTGTGTTGGTTAATTTATGATGATATTTTCGTCAGGGTCCGGCCGGGAAAGGTTGATTGATGTGATAGATTCATGGATAATCGCCCCGGCTGAAAAATATGATAGAAATAACAAATACCATATTGTGATAATTTTATTGGTTGATGCATAAAAAGCATTGTCTTGACTTTACACTTTTAAATTATATAATTTTTAATTGGCTCGCCGATTCCGGTTAAACTCTCAAATATAAAAAAGAAAGTAAATCCAAAGCTAAAACCGTGTTTTTGAAAGGTTGAATCGATAATGGAACGGACTGTGAAAGTGCTTCAATACTCCTATCGGCGACACCTAAGAATTTCTTTAAATATTTTTTTCATTTTTGTTTTCGGTCTCAGTACCGATGTGCAAGAATCGATCAAGCCACTTCAATGAAACCCCGGCCGGTTACTGAAAAATCCAAACCCTTTATCCTTGTGAAATATTTCGCTTTTACAAGCATTGTCGTCATGTTTCTCGGCACAATTGTACTCTCTGTTCTGAATACCCATTGGGCCAGGCGGATGCAGTATCAAAAAAGTGAAGAATATGCATTGCTACTCATCGAAAATCTCAACCACCAGGTATTGATGCAATTCATGATTCCCGTACAATTGAAATATGGGAAGATAGAGCTCAGTAAAAGTTACCAGTCTGAATTGATGGATACTGTGGTTCGAAATACCATGCACAGTTTCAATGTTGAAATGGTGAATATATATGTGTTCAAAGAGGACCTCATCGCCTATAGTTTTTCCCAGGAACTGGTGGGGATGAAGAATCTGGGGGGGGGCAGCTACCAGAAAGCCCGGAATGGACTCTCCACCTCAAAATTGGTCAGCACCGGCTCATTCATTGAAATTTTGCTGGGTATCCCCAAAGAAGTCCGTATCATCACATTTGCGCCACTGCGGGTGAATCTGCCGGAAGTCCTGCCGCTGCCGAAAGTGTCCGGATATGTGCTTGGAGTCGTTGAAATCGTTCAGGACCTGACGGCGGATTACCGGACCATCTTCAGATTCCAGGTATTGGTCATTGTGACCATAACCATGGTAATGGCCATTTTATTTGTGGTTTTGATAACCGTTGTGAAACGCGGTGAAAACATCATTCAAAAACGCGCACAGGAAAGGTTAAAGCTTGAAGAGCAACTGGCCAAAGCCAAACACCTATCAACACTGGGTACCATGGTGGCGGCGGTCAGTCACGAAATACGCAATCCATTGGGGATCATCAGCAGTTCGGCGGAGCTGTTGAAAAAGAAGATGGGCTCGGGGAATTCGAACGCATCCATACCCAATATCATTATTGAAGAGTCCGGCCGGTTGAATGTCATCATTACTGATTTTCTCAATTTTGCAAGGCCGAAAGAGCCCAATTTTGTGCCGTGCGATATCTCTGAAATTTTGCGAAAGAACACCTCCTATCTGTCCTCACAAACCAGCCGGCAGGGGTACCGGATTCACGAAAAATATGAGGTTCCCCTGCCCATCGTGATGGCGGACCCAGACCTGCTGTATCAAGCCTTCCTGAATCTGTTGATAAATGCAATGCAGGCTATGCCGGATGGAGGCGATATTATCATTTCGGCCGGCATGGTGAATGGTGCGTTGAAGATAGGAATAGACGATAATGGCAATGGTGTTACCGAAGAGCTCTTGGAGAAAATATGGAATCCATTTTTCACCACCAAGGAAAAGGGGACCGGTTTGGGGCTGGGCATCGTTAAAAATATAATTGAGGCTCACAGCGGCTCGATCGACATCCAAAACCGGCCTGGAAAAGGAGCCCGTGTGACGATCCACCTGCCCGAATCCCAAGGAGCATAATAGTGGATACAATTCTGATTGTCGATGATGAAAAAAATTATCCCCTGATTCTCAGTGCGGTTCTTGACGAGGAAGGATTTGAAACGCTCACGGCCAATTCGGGTCAGGAAGCCCTCGAGAGGTTAAACGATTCTGATATCGACCTCGTGTTGACGGATATGAAAATGCCTGTGATGGATGGAATCGAATTGCTCGAGCACATCAAAAAGAAAGACGCCGAGCTGCCGGTCATCATGATGACCGCCCACGGTACCGTGGAAAAGGCTGTCGAGGCCATGCAGAAAGGCGCTTACAATTATATTCTGAAACCGTTCGATAATGAACGACTGGTATTATATGTCAATAAAGCCGTTGTCATGCGCCGGGTTATCAAAGAAAATCGACGGCTCCGGGAACAAGTGCGGTCTCAATTCAGCTTCGGCAAAATCATCGGCAAAAGTAAAAAGATGACGGCGGTTTTCGATACGATTCGGAAGGTGGCACCGACCACTGCCACAGTCCTCATCGAAGGTGCCAGCGGCACCGGAAAAGAGTTGGTGGCCAAATCCATTCATTATAATAGTGCCCGCCGGAGCGCACCGTTCATTGCGGTTAATTGCTCGGCCCTTGCCGAGACACTTCTGGAAAGTGAATTATTTGGCCATGAAAGGGGGGCGTTCACAGGTGCCGCATCCATGAAAAAAGGGCGGTTCGAGCTGGCCGATGCCGGCACCTTGTTCCTGGATGAAATCGGAGAACTATCACAGGGGCTGCAGGTCAAACTGCTTCGGGTGCTTCAGGAGAAAGTGTTTGAACGGGTTGGGGGAACCAAGACAATATCCGTCGACATTCGATTGATTGCAGCGACCAATAAGTCTTTGAGGGCCGAAATCGAAAAGGGCCGGTTCAGGGAAGATCTGTTTTATCGGCTTAACGTGGTGCATATTGTTTTGCCGCAATTGAAGGAACGCCCCGAGGACATCCGGCCGCTTCTTTACCATTTTATCGACAAATACAAATCGGAACGCAATTCGGATATACCGGTCACACGCGTGGAGCAGGAAGTGGAAAGGCTATTTTATGACTATAATTGGCCGGGCAACGTCCGTGAGCTGGAAAATGTGGTGGAACGCGCCATGGTCATGTGTCCCGGGGATACGATTCGTGTTGCCGATCTTTCCAGTGATTTTCGGGAGAATGTTACGGACGTATTACAGGTGGAAGGTATCCCGCCCAATGCGAAATTATATGACACCCTGGTCAATGTGGAAAAACAGATGATCCTGCACGCCCTTAAAAAGGCCAATTTCGTGCAGGCCCATGCCGCGGAGCTTCTGGGAATCGGGAAGAGCGGCCTGAATCAGAAAATCAAAAAATACAATCTGGACATCAACCCGAAACAAGATTGATGGCGCGGATCGACTCCGCCCGGTAAATATCCCGATCTATACCGACACATCAACATCCACAACTTCAGCATATATGGAATCAGGATAGTCCATTAGCAATTTTTGATATGCATCGATGCTTTTTTCCGATTCACCCGTCAGTTTGTACAGGCGTCCCATGTTAAACAAGGCCATATCCGTCAGGACACTCGTGGCATCATCCGCAAGGATTTTGTAGTATTTCAGGGCATTTGGGAAATCCTTTTTCTGCTCATACGCATAGGCCAACCCATTCACGGCAAGCGGATATAAAGAGGTCGCCTTGAATATGGATACCGACTTTTCATACGCGCGGATGGCTTTATCGGTTTCACCGGCTTTATAACAAATGTTGCCGTAAGTCAGTGTGGCCAGTTTACCCGCGGATTTGCCGGCGTATTTGGTCATGAGGGTATCGAAGTCGGATTGCACCTCGCTGAAGACATTACCGGAGTCGTCTGATTCCATGGCTGCCTGATACTTTTCAACGGCTTTTTGCAGCAACATCGTCGCCTTGTTTTCATTGTTTTCGGATACAAACCGGGCGCCGGCCACAATGATGATCAGGGCAAAAAAGCCAATGGCGCCATAAATGACATGATGCTGATATTCTCTTGACCATGCGATTATCTTACCGGTTGTGGTGATGAATTCGTCCGGTTCCTTTAATAATTTCTTGCGGGTTATTCTTTGCTTTGCCATGTATCCTCCATCGTCGGTGGTCTTGCTTAATGAACTTCTGAATCGAATTAGATCTGTTTTTCGCTGTCTTCCACCATCAAGGCGCTAATATCCGTTTGATTCGCGCCCAGCCGTCATCGGGAATATTGGCACCGATGACACGGCAAACTTCATATCCACAGGCCGATCCGAGTTGGCCGCAGGTTTCAAGGGTGAGGCCGTTCACCAGCCCGTAAAGAAATCCCGAGGCCCACAAATCACCGGCACCCGTCGTATCAACAATATCCCCGTTTCCGGTTGGGTGAATCCGGATTTCCTTACCACTCCGGTATATATAGCTGCCCCGTTTTCCCACTTTCAGAACCGCGATTTCCGCCAGTTCCGCTAAGGCTCTCAGTGCGTCAGATTCTCCGGCATATCCCGTGAAGGCCATCGCTTCATCTTCATTGGCAATCAGGATGTCCACATAATCGGTAACAATTTCATCGAGAAGCGGCTTCGACTCCTCAACCACGTTAAAACTGGCCAGATCAAGGGCGATCTTCGCACCAACGGCTCTGGCAGCCTTCAGGGCGGCACGGATCAACTCCGGATTAAACAATAAATACCCTTCCACATAGACGATTGCGGCACCCTTGAAGCAATCCTTGTCGATCTTGGCCGGGTCCATTTGTGACGCTGCGCCGAGGTAGGTCATCATGGATCTTTGCGCATCCGGCGTGATGATCGAAAGCACCCTGCCGGTGGGATCATCGGAATAAAAGAGCGACGGTTCCACATGTTGCCGCATTAAATCGGATTTAAAGAAATTTCCGAGCCTACCCTTACCGCATTGTCCCACAAACCGGGCTGCCCCGCCGAGTTTGCTCACACCCACAATCGTATTACATACGGATCCACCGGGAACAATGGTGGGTTTGTTCGTAGACCTGGAAAGCGTCTTGTCGATCTCCTCGCTTCCAACATAGGTCATTCCACCTTTAACCGCCACGGTTCGCTTCAGGAAGTCATCGGTTTCGTGGGTAAGAATATCCACCAGGGCATTACCGATACCGGCAATCAAATCAGGGTTGTCAGCATTTTTGTCTGTAGTTTCCACAAGCGTCCTCACGTGTGATGTTCACTCCAGGAATATGAAATTCCGTATCGGCCCGGTACTTCAGATCAAGCCCGGCAGTCGTCTTATGTTTATTGATTTTTAACGGAAATGCGCAGTTGTGATTTATATGTCGTAAAGCAGGTGTCGCACCCCTACCACAACAGGGCTTGATGAATCCACCCCTTGTCACCGTCCGCATGCTCAAGATGGACCCAGGGGCTTTTTCGTTCTATGACCTTGAACGGGATTCCCCGCTCCACCGTGAATAGCACAGGATGGTTGGTTCCCGGTCCTGAGCGGACATTAATATTGTCCTTGATAACGATCACCGCAGGTGTCTTACCCAGCAGGGATTTGTGTATCCATGCTTCATCCCCTTCGAAATCACGGAAACGGTACCATTCACCGGATGTTTTGACGATCAATACGGGATGGTATTTTTCTACCATCCATATGACATCATAGTTGTTTCCAGGCCCTGAGCGTACATTTGCCTTGTCCACCATTACCGTCATCCGTTCGGCAGCAAAGGACGTGCTCAGTGTTATCCATATCAAAAATCCGGAAAGCCAGAGAATTCGTTTCATATGTCATCCGTTTGTTGCTGAACCATTATTTTTTCGGCAAGACCTCTCCCCAGAACAAGCCGTTTAAAATCGGCGGCCACCACGACGCGTCCTTGATTGATATTGGAAATGATGTCCACCTTGTCACCGATTCTCAAGCCCATGGTCAATAATCGCATTCTTGATTTGGCACCACCGCGAAACGCTTTGACAACCAGCCTTTCTCCCTGTTTTGCCGAAACCAGCGGCATCAACAGCGCCCGTTCCTTCAGGCAATCCGTACAGATACCGTATAGTTCCATTTTATGTTGCAGCAGGTGGAATCCGTGGTCACCGGCGATCTGAGCCTGAAGCTGTTCCAATCGATGGTTTTCAAATTCAAAAATCAACCCGCACTTGGTGCAGATCATATGATCGTGGTGCTGTCCCAGGTGACGGTGTTCATAACGCAATTCACCATTATTGAACCTGTTTTTATCGGCAAAACCATAACGGCACATCAGTTTCAAGGTATCACGGATAAATTCAGGTTCCAGATCAATGCCCTCGGTTCCGAGAAGTGAGGTCATCTCATCAGCGGTCAAATGTTGTTCCGTTTTTAAAAAGGCCTCCAGAACCTTGAACCGGTCTTCAAATCGATCCACGTTGTCGTGTCGAAACAACTTGATGAATTGTTCTTTTTCCTGTTTGTGTATTCGAAACTGCATGCTAAACCCCGGTCTGAAGATGAAACATCGGACGATGGTTCCCTTTATGCGCTGTCGGGACCGGGTATATTATAGGTCGTGCATGAGCCGCCCGAACAGGTTCGTGTTTGTGTTGATGAACCTGGTGAACCACCGGTATTTGCACCATTCATATTGTAATTCGTGGTGCTGAGTACCCGCTCCAATTCATGGGACTCGCATTTGGGACACTTCAGTTCAATCTCTTCGTTTTTGTTCATAATTAATAGCTCTATGAATTCTTCACAGGACAGGCATTTAAATTCAAATATCGGCATAATTGCTCCTTTATCCGGATCGTATAAAAGAGTATGTCTAATACCATATGATTGGAGTGTCAAGACTTGAGCAGCTCACGGGCATGACTCAGGGTGGCTTCCGTGATATTGACACCACCGAGCATTCGGGCGATTTCCAGGACCCGCTCTTTCGCATCGACGGCGCAAATGGTGGTGGTGGTTCGCCCTTTTGAAACGGATTTGGATATTTTAAAGTGTTGATCTCCGAATTTGGCGATCTGTGGGAGATGGGTAATGCAAATAACCTGATGGTGTGCTGCCAATTCAGACAGCTTGATGCCGACGACTTCGGCGACCTCACCACCGATGCCGGCATCGACTTCATCAAATACGATGGTTCCCACCGCATCTGTCTCCGCCAGTATTGCCTTCAGTGCCAGTACAACACGGGACAACTCGCCACCGGAGGCAATGGCCGCAAGTGGTTTCATGGCTTCACCGACATTTGGGGCAATCATGAATGTCGCCATATCCATACCGGAATTCGTGGCCGCATGCCCGTTTACCCGGAGGTATTCCGGTGTGGCGCTGTCCGCTTCGATGGGCCGGAGCGCCACGGAAAATTGAGATTGTGACATTTTCAGGGAGGCCAGTTCCCGTTCAACTTTTTTGCCCAGTTTTATACCGGCCCGGGCGCGGTCTCCGGAAAGAACGGCGGCCTGCTGTTTCAATTCAGCATGAAGCGTCTCCAGACGTTTTTTAAGGTCTTTGATCCCCACACCCACATTTTCCACTTCCGATAGTTCCTGTTCAATTTCTGCATATTTGGTGGTGACGGCATCGAGGCTGCCCCCGTACTTTCTTTTTATCCGGTTAATGACATTCAACCGTTCATCCAATACATCCAGCCGGGTGTCATCGATTTCCAGATTGGCAACATAGGACCTGAGATACTCGGCCACATCTTCGATCTGATATCCCGTATCCTCAACCGCGGTGGCTTTTGGTGCCAACAACGGATCCAATAGTCCGTTTTTTTCAAGTGTTTTGGCGATCTCTCCCAAATTTTCAAAAACAGAGCCTTCTGCGTTGTACAGCAAGTTCAGGCATTCCGAAACAGACTGAAACAGAGTTTCCGCATTTTTCAATCGAAGTCGTTCAACCTCCAAGGCCTTGTCTTCTTCCGGCTCAATGGTGGCATCATCAATTTCATTTTTCTGAAAAGAAAGAAGTTCAATGTGCTCTTGCTGTCTTTGCTGTCTGGAAACCAGTTTATCCAGCTTCTGAACAAGGGACTGGATATCGTGATAACATCGAGACACTCTTTCCCGTTGGTTGAGCAGGGCACCATATTGGTCTATGATCAATAAATGCTGGTCTTCTTTGAGCAGGCCCTGGTGGGCATGCTGGCCGGATATACTGGCGAGGTTCTCGGAAATTTGCGACAGGACTTGTATGGTTGCCAGGCGGCCATTGATATAAATTCGATGCCGGTCCTGATGAGAGATGATCCTGCGAATCAGCAATCCGTCGACAGGATCGTAACCGTTTTCAGCCATCACCCGCGCAGTGCTGCTCCCCGGGGATATGGAAAAGAGCGCCTCAAGTTCGGCGTTTTTTTCCCCCGTGCGGATAAGCTTTGCATTGGCCCTGGATCCGAGGATGAGATTCACGGCATTGATGATGATACTTTTTCCGGCGCCTGTCTCACCGCTCAATATGCTTAGACCCGTTGAAAAGCGTATCCGCAAATCGTCTATTATCGCAAAATTACGAATTGAAAGTTCTTGAAGCATTGGTTATCAGAATTATTTTAGACAGATAGGCGCGCAACTGAAAACGGTTAATCAAAAAAGGTCCATGCTCTTACCGGCATCATATCATTGGGCTTTTATGGCACAAGACCTCCGGTTTGTAAACTGTAGGCTGCTGCTCTTCACTTGCCGATTCAAAAAGAACGGCGCGCACCATTGACCTTGTCCGCGGTTGGGATTACCATGGTTGAACATAGACAATGGTTTTAAAGTTCCGATGACCTTAAATTTGGCACCCACAACCTTAAAAGAAAATACGACAGGCTATGATTTCCTTTTGTTTTGCCCAAAAACCGCTCGATAATTGTACTCATCGTTCAGCCCTTGCCCCCCTGGGCTGCCGGCTAAAGCTGATCGGAGCACTGCTGTGCTTGATCCTTGTTTTAATAGGATGTTCGGATGAAAGCATCACTTCCGTGACCGGCGCTCCCGGCGCGGTGAACATTGGGTTTACCTTTTTTGAACTGGGTGAAAAGTCGGTTTATTCAAGGCGCACAAGAGATACCTTGACGGATAAACTCGGCCCGATGTCAGAAGCCCGCAACACCATTATAGATTTATCCGTGCCCGACAATGCGGTGCTTTCAGACCACTTTCCAACCCTGGACGACATAAATCAACGGCTAAACTGGCGTCCGCGTGAAAGAATAGAACATGATAATGTCAAATTGATGTTCAGATATGCCAGGCGTAAGAATATTCCCCTTGATCTTGTGGAGATGTATTTTTCAAATCAGAGCCGGCACCCCTTGTATTTTCATGTTATTGCGAAAAAAGACGGCGGCCCTTTTTTAGAAACCTTGAAAGAAAAATACGGTAAGCCATCAGTTTTCGAGTGGGGCCGGGATCAAAGCAGAACCCTTTACTGGCAAAGAGGCAAAGATTATTTCCTGGTATCGATTTTCACCAATCGCCACAATGAATTGGAATACCATTTTTCAATCTATTTCGTCGCTAATCTTGAAAGAATGATCGAGGCCGAAGAGGCCGCCCGTCGGCAACGACAGGCTGAAAAGGAAAACGCCGGAAAACGCGCGTTCTGAATTTCGCCGAATGATGGCACGTGGAGTTTTATATCGTGGGCATATACAATGCCCGAAGTGGGAAATACAAGATTCGATTTTTAGGGCAACCATTACGCGAGGAGCGTGTAACTGCACGACACCAAGACCACAACCTTTTAAATAAAAATCAACGAGATTCTGGAAAAAATGAAAAAGGACGGCACCATTCGTAGCCTCATCAATAAGGTTGTGCGGTGTGAGGATGATTGCAAGGTGGCGTTTTAGTACCGATTTTTCTGAAACACATCGATTGGCGGCGGTCATCCTCGGCGGTGTTTCTCTTCATCTATTTTCAAGGTCAATCCCGTGCTGACACACCGTAGCGGGTATTTTCGCCATACCGGGTTTTGCTGGGCTGCCTGCAACATGTTCGGCCATCCAAAACATCCGCGGCACTGCCGGCCGGAAATTACACACGGAGGCGGATTGCCCTTTCGGATCACTTTTGTGTGAATTGTACTCAATGTCATATCCATCACCTGCGGAAGTATAGGGTCAATATGTCCGATTTATGCTGCAACCACTTGATAACCGAAGTTGATTTCACCTGCAAGACCTGATTGCCAGCCAACGATAAATACCAAGATCATCCACCAGCCAGTGACCGTATCTGTCAATGTAATCGAAGCAAGTTCCCATAAGGTTATTTCCAAAACAGGGGAAAATGTGTTATGAAAAAATATCTCCCGACGTGTTGGCAAACTATCCTGCGGTGATGGCGGTAGCTGGTTCGAGTTGAACGCCCTCTCTCTATTTGGCTTCGCCCTGTTTTTGCCATCGGTGGTCCCTGCATTGCACTTTGCAGCCGGCCTTCAGGAATTCACGCTCTCCCTCGTCGCAAGTGCAGTCGGAAGCCGGTCATATCCATGAACACTTCGCATTTTATGTGCTTTTTATCGCACCAGTCCGGCCGGTTACCACCAGCCGGTTGATGTCAACCCGGTACCGTGGAAAAAAGATCCAGCAGGATTTTCGATTCAGCCACCCATTGTTTGGTCCGAACACCAATGTCCGTGTTGCCGTCATTTCATAAAATGACGCTTCTGATTGGAGATTGAATTACAAACATTGAAGCAAAGAGAATTTCCGGAAGTTTTTGCTGATTCCACGGTCCCGCCAACGTAAGGAGGCCGTCATGACAGATAGTGTTTATAAGGTTATTGAATTAGTCGGAACCAGTCGTGAATCATTTGAAGCGGCAGCCCGGAATGCTGTGGAAACTGCGGGTAAATCGCTTAAGGATTTGAGGGTGGCAGAGGTCGGAAAACTGGATTTGAAAGTTGAAGATGGAAAAGTAGTCGCCTACCGCGCAAGGGTGAGTCTCTCATTTAAGTACAAGCACGAGTAACCCCCGGTCTCATCACGAACCATATGTCCTGCACCGACCACCGGGAAAACGGTGGTTCAACCTGAAACCGGGCCGTTTGATACGGCCCGGTTTTACTGTCTGAATAGATCCCTCGATTTTTATCCTAAATGGCGCCAGTGCTTATTCGCCCAACGAATTGGCCATGAGTTCACCTATAGTTTTGGAAAATTCGGCGGGATTATCCACTTTTCCACCTTCGCTGATGACCGCCATATCAAATAACAATTTACTGTAATTCTTCAATATTGGATTGTCCCGATCGGTTTCAAACATGTTTTTAATTTTACCGATCACTGGATGGTCCATGTTTAATTCCAGCACACGTTTACTTTCCGGGGGCGTCTGTCCGGACGATTTCAGGATTTTTTCCATATAGGCGCTCATATCGTATGCATCGCCCGAGAGACAGGACGCCGAATCCTTCAGGCGTGTGGACGGTTTTACCTCTTTCACCGATTTTTCGAGTTGCGATTTGATGAAACCGAACAAGGCGTTGAACTCCTCCTTTTTCTTATCGTCCACGCTGTCTAAACCCAGATCGCCTTTTTCCGCGCTTTTTAGCGGCCTTCCATCAAATTCGGTGAGCGACTGCATGACCCATTCATCCACCGGATCGGTCATGAGAAGAACCTCATATTCTTTTTCCTTTAATTTTTCCAGGTGCGGGCTGTTCAGCAGTCCGGTAAGATTTTCACCGGTAATGAAATAAATCTCTTTCTGTTCCGTTTTCATGTTCTTGACATAGTCGTCAAGTGAGACCCACTTATCTTCGGAGCGGGTGGTTTTATATCTCACCAGTTCGGCGAGTTTTTTCTGCTTTCCAGTATCCGTGTATATGCCTTCCTTAAGAACAGCCCCGAACGCCTCATAGAAAGACTCGTATTTTTCCTTGTCCATCGAGCTCAGCAGTTCCAATACTTTCTTGACCAGATTCTTCCGAATATTCATTACCAGGCGATCCTGCTGCAATATTTCACGGCTGACGTTGAGGTTGAGGTCTGCGGCATCGACAACGCCTTTGATAAACCGCAGATACTCAGGCATCAGTTCCTTGCAGTCATCCATGATGAATACGCGCTTGCAGAATAGCTGAACGCCATGCTTCCGTTCGGCATTGAATAAATCAAAGGGGGGTTTGGCAGGAACGTATAACAATGCCTCATATTCGGTGGTTCCCTCGAATTTCATATGCAGGCGATCAAGGGGGGCGTTCCAATCGTGGCTTAAGTGTTTATAAAATTCTTCATACTCATCGTCTGTAATTTCATCCTTGGAACGGGTCCAAATGGCCTTCATGGAGTTGAGTATTTCCTCCCGGACCACCTTGCGCGTTGTTTCACCTATGGACTTGCCGTCTTTATCCTTGATTTGTTCAGCATCCGGAATCGGTTCATCTTTTTCCACATCCATGGCAATGGGATAGGCCACAAAATCGGAATGTTGTTTGACGATCGAACGGATTGTCCATTCGTCTGTGAAGTCCTTCTCATCCTTTTGCGTCTTTTTGAGCGACAGGGTAATGGTGGTACCGCGTGTATCCCGCTCGGATTCTTCGATGGTGTATGCCCCGTCACCCCGGGACTCCCATTTTACAGCCTTGTCTTCTCCAGCTGCCCGGGTGACCAGCGTCACGCTGTCCGCCACGATAAAGGCACTGTAAAACCCAACACCGAATTGCCCGATGAGTTCCGGCGCCAAAAGGTCGTTATTCTGAAGCTGTTCAAACGCCTCCAAAAAGCCGGCGGTACCGCTCTTGGCAATGGTGCCGATGTTCTCCATGACCTCATCATAGGTCATCCCGATGCCATTGTCCGATATTTCCAGTGTGCGGGCAATGCCGTCGCTTTTGATTATAATTTTGAACTCCGTATCGGCACCTAATATTTCAGGGTCGGTTTGTGACTTGAACCGCAGCTTATCAATGGCATCGGAAGCGTTTGAAATCAATTCCCGCAAAAAAATGTCCTTATTTGAATATAAGGAATTGATTATTAAGTTGAGTATCTGTTGAACTTCGGTTTTAAATTGATGGGTTTCCCGTTTCATGTCGATACACTCTCCTGAATCGTGGTTTGGTATTAATGAAAATGATTACATTTTTCGAAATATTATGAGCCCTAATTCAGGAATGTCAACCCCGAGATATAATAAGCTGAAAATACTTGACATATTAGATAAATACGATGGATATAATGACTAACGTCAATCACCAGGTGGTTATGGGAATTTCGTAAGGCGGGACTAATTATGGTGAGAGCAAACAATCAGCACTATGACCTTTGTATCATTGGCGCCGGACCCGGTGGATTTGCCGGTGCGATGCGGGCGGTTGATGCCGGTAAGCGGGTTTGTCTGATAGAGAAAGGTGAAATCGGTGGCACCGGTGTGAAATGGGGTGCACTGGCCTCTAAAACCATGTGGGAACTGGCCAAGGACTATGCTGTTGCGGCCAAAAAAGACAGGGGCTATTTGGCCAAGGATCTTCAGGTTGATTACCAGGCCGTCCGGTCCACCGTAATGCAGGCGGTGAAGGAAAAACAATATCAGATGTTCTCCCAGCTCCAGACATACTCCCCGGAGGCCTGGCCGGGCCCGGGATCCGTCGTTTACAAGCAAGGCATTGGTTCCTTCGTCACAGCCAAGTCCATTCAGATTACCCTGGATGACGGTCGAAAAGAAATCGTGTCGTCAGATTTTTTCCTTGTGGCTACGGGATCTTCACCTAAGGATTTTCATCATATTCCCGTTGATCAGGATCGCATCTTGAATTCGGACGGGGTCCTGGAACTAAAGGCATTTCCAAAACGGTTGATGATCATCGGTGCTGGTGTAACCGGCTGCGAATATGCCACCATCTTTTCAAATTTTGACCAGACCCAGGTTTACCTGGTAGACCATCAGCAACAGGTATTGCCCTATGAGGACGATGATATTATTAAGTTTGTCAGTGCGAATTTGAGCCAGAACGGGGTTCAAATCATCCATTCAGCAGTCCTCAAGGATATCATAAAAAAGCCGGATCACCTCGAAGTGATACTCACTTTTTCGGATGGTCATGTCCAGGTCGTGGAAGTGGATACGGTTTTAATATCCATCGGCCGGGAACCGAGCCTTGAAAAACTGAATCTTGAAAAGGCAGGTATCGCACCGGATGAGCATGGGTATTTGATTTGTGATGACAATTGTTGTGTTAAAAATCATATCTATGCGGCCGGTGATGTGACCCATCGGCCGGCGTTGGTGAATATGGCGGTTATGGAGAGTCGATATGCCGTCAAACACATGTTTCAGATGAACAAGTACCCATTGGAGTACCGGAATATGTCCACGGTCATGTTTTTTTACCCGGCGGTGGCAGCGGTCGGGTTGAACGAAAAGGCGTGCCAGCGGAAAAAAATACCTTATCGCGTGGCCAGCTATGCCAATTCGTTGCTGAGTCGCGCTATTGCCATGCGCGCCACTACAGGGTTTGCGAAGATTATTATCAGCGATGACGAAAAACAGAAAATTCTGGGTATGCGGGCCGCAGGACCTCAGGTGTCCAACACCATCATGTCCATTGCACTATTGATCGATCAGAACAAGGGTATCAAAGAGGTTCTGAAATCAATGTACCCGCATCCCACCATGTCTGAAGGGATACAGGAGTGCCTGCGCCTCCATCTGGACAAATCTGTCTATAAACCCCGCGCCTTTCCGGATTTATTGTCCGTTAAAGTATGGCATCCGGATAAAGGGTATGTAAGTTAATACATAGTGTTTTTCATCTACGACGGAGATTGTTCAGAAGCGTGAACTTGATTGTTTAACCAATATTACAATGCGTTGTATTGGATTTCATGTGTCCTCCCAGGTCGGGTTCATAATTTTGAACCGGTGGTAAAAGTGTGAATATGTTTTTATTTCAAAAGTTTATGTCGATTTATGGAAATTCGGGTTCAAATTTATTAACTTTTTGCCACATTTCGAGATAGGGTAAATCCATTACAGCGGTTTGTTTCAGATTTATTTTTGCCGAAAGTCCTTCTATTTAATAGGTGGAATGTGATTTTTAAAATTTGAAACTCATTTCAGACGAAACTTGGCAGGCAACTTGCATTTTGAAAAGTAAACCTAATAATTTTTTCATCTGTTCTCCTCCTTAACGGTTATCTGATTCGATTCAGATAACCGTTTCTTTTTGGGTCCAAGGCATGGGATCACACCTGCCTGCCGGTTTTTACCGGTATTTTAATTGATACGATACCCTGACTATTGGCAAGCCTGGTCGGGAGCCTGGTAGTGGTATTGTTCGCACTTAGTTCACCTATGGATGAGAAAACAACAAACCGGAAATGGTGCCTCAGGTGAGCAATTGCATCGTATGAGAGTGATGCTGTTTGTGATGTGAGTAGAACTGGTGCGGCGGGTCGTGGTTTTTGTTCGATTGAGTAGTAAGGGAAACCCCCGAGAAGGATAAGAAAGCGCTTCTCTTTGCACGGGCCTGCCTGCCGGGATCTTTGCCGATTCTCAAAACCTTGTTTCCACGAACAACATCGGTACTGGAAATACAACATCCACTTCAGTGGTGCTCTAATCAACTGATATTCAGAAGCAGTGCATAATGAGGTTTAGATGGATACGGTGTCTGAGTGTCATTGGATGTTTATATCGATAGAACAAGAGCAAGGGTAGAGAAAATAATTACATTGTACTCCCGGGGATTTCCCTGCCCGGGCGCACCTCTTAGCGCCGTGGACAACCCCTCAACCCAAACCGTTTGTTCTCGGTTGAAAGCTGGTTGGTGAGATGCGTATAGGCAAAATCAAAACACCTTGTCAACAGGTTTTTTATGTTTTTTATATGCATTATCAGGCCGTCAGGGAGTACAAATTGTTCATAACTCAACCAACCCGGCGTAATTATTAAAAAGACGTATTGCTAAAATTGTCAATAACTTGCTGCCACATTGTGGGTGATCCGTATGCAATAATCCTCGTCATGTCCGATGACGTCTTTTTGGTGAGATAAAAGTACTTTTCGTGATGCTCAAAAGTAGTGAGGTCGGAAGTGGATACCACTTTTCAATACCGATAGGCCTAACATATTTAAATCATAAGATAAAACGGGCCTGGGAAATTGAGAGATAGCGGTTTTGTGCCCATCGAGCCAATAATTGGGCATTTTTACCTGCCGGTGATTCAAATGCCGGCCAATGGTATTGCGGAAATCCATGGGAGTGTCACACCCATTCGGTGAACATCGTTGACAGATAAGTTGCGGTGCCTATGTTTGAATCCAGTCCCAAAAAAACGATGGCGAATTTATGCATACGGTGCTCGCCGAATACCGGGATGTTAAAAATTTAGACAACTGGATCGAAAGTATGATTGGATTCTTTTAAAAATCGGAGGTGAACCATGACGTATTCCTTACCGGAACTACCTTATAAATATGATGCCCTGGAACCGTTTTTTGACGAGCAGACCATGCGCATTCATCATACCAAACATCATCAGACCTATATAGACAAGCTGAATGCCGCACTGAAGGGGCATGACCAGTTCCAGGACCGACCGGCAGAGTTGTTGTTGAAAAACTTGAATGAAGTTCCTGAGAATATCCGGACAGCCGTCAGGAATCATGGCGGCGGGCATGTGAATCATTCGTTTTTCTGGCCGTTGTTGAAAAAAGATGTGGTCTTCGGCGGGGATATTGCCGCCGCCATAACATCCACCTACGGTAACTTCGACAATTTTAAATCGAGATTTTCGGAATCAGCGGCCCTGCTGTTCGGCAGTGGGTGGACATGGCTGGTGGCGGATAACGGCAAACTGGACATTATGACAACACCGAATCAGGACAGCCCGGTGTCCGTGGGTGCAGTCCCTATTTTGGGTTTGGATGTATGGGAACATGCCTACTACCTGAAATATCAGAACCGCCGCCCGGAGTATATTGAGGCGTTTTTCAATATTATCGATTGGGATAAGGCGAACAAAAATTTTAAAAAAGCGGGATAGAAAGGTAAGTTGAAAATACCATGAATCTTTAATACCCTGTGTCTGTTTACACAGGGTATTTTTTTTCAGATGGCCAATAATCGTTTCCTGGAACCGTTACAGCGATGGATTTAACCTTGTGCTCGTGTAAATCCTGAGTGGAAACAGGCAGATAGACCGGAACAGGTAATTGTACGCAACCGGTTCATTTTGTTACAATTTCTTACATCATAGGGGTGGATAATGATATGGAATATGGGTAGGTTATAAGGATTGGCGTATATTTATAATTTTTCAGTTATTTTAATCATGGAGGTAGGTAATGGCGTTTTTTGAAGCCGTATTGGAAACCATAATCGCCATCGTGGCCATCGTCATGATCTGCCAGGTGCTGCGTTCTTTTATCAAGTCACGGCACCAAGGCGCCGACAGGCATGTAAGTGACCTTGACCGGCGGATCGATCGGTTGGAGGACCGGCTGGCCAACCTCGAAACCATTGTTCTGGATAAGGAGAGATTTCGCGAGTTTGATGATTTGGAAAAACGAAAAGTCTCCTGAATTTACATGGATTATACACCCGTAAAAATTGTCAGTGTGGATATGTTCCAAACACTGGTGGACCTTGAACAGCGTCGCCATGCCATTTGGCGTGAAATATTGGACGGCCGCTATACCCGTGAACGCGCCGAGGCGGCGTGGCAGACGGGCAAAGAAGTGCTGTCGGAAATATTCAACGCCATCATTGCCGGGGAAAAGACCTTTATCCCGATGCGAGGCCTATTCAAACAATGCTTTTCCATTATTTTCGAGCGTCTGGGCGTGGCAGGTGACCCGGACCGCGCCGTAGACATCCTCAGGCGTCAACACAGCTTGAGTCGTCCTTTTGAAGATGCACCGGGCTTTTTAGATACCATCGGCAGGATTGTTCCCATTTGTTTAACCAGTGATACGGACCATCCGATGCTCGGATCCCTGAAAGACATCTACCCCTTTGACCAGGTGTTCATTTCGGAAGAGATAAGATCATACAAGGTGGATCCAGCCGGTAAATTATTCAACGCCGTTTTGGGGCATTATAACCTTCCTGCCCGACATATTTTCCATATCGGAGACGCTGCCGCCGATGTGTATGGCGCTGCGTGCGCAGGCATGCAGACATGTTGGTTAAATCGAAACGACAGCCGGTGGTGCTATGATTTTATGCCGGATTTCGAGGTGTCCGGCCTGGTGGAAGCGGAAGAATTATTGCGGACATTGATTGACGTTTCGGAAACTGGTGGGTTGCAGCGCACATGACACCAGTTATGGGCCAACGGCGCCCCCATTTCTCACCACTGGATGCGGGTTAGTGGAATTGATTGGCAGCGATCTTTCCTCAAGAGAGCGTTTACGTCCCCCTATTCCTAATCTTAAAAGTTGTTTCGGCCGTACGATTGAGCAACGAGCGGATCTCTCCGGCCACGTCACCGAATCCCTTGCCCCGGTTACCCATGCGGGCGGCTTCCACTTCAGTGTTCAGTGCCAGAAGCTCCACCATTGTTGCCACATCTGTCAGGGCTTTCAGTGTTTTTTCCACCAGTTCCGGTGATGCGGTTGTTTTTGAATCCCCGGGGCATTTGATGGGATCTGTCGGCAATGATGATGTTGAAACAGTTGTCTCCATAAGTCATCTCCCGTTTACAAAGCATAATCAAATGGATGTTTCAGAGTTGGAAATCAGTCAGGTTATCGGTAGTCGCGGCATCGAACTTTAGGTTTTTCAGAAAAATCCTTCGACGGGGCGGGGGTGGGCATCGTTACACTCCAACTGTTATGTTGCGATTATACATTTGTTGTATCTGTACCTGATTAACAGAAATGGGACTTCCGGTAATGGGCTTGGGACAGGGGATGCAAAACGGCAGCATTCCGCCATTTGTCATTTTGTCATTTTAAATTATATCTGTAGGTTGCATCCAAGAGCAAAAAGAAAGCGGAAGTATATACTACCATGCCGGGTCCACATGTGATCACCATCAGCGGAGCGGTCTTTTCTTTGACTATTTCCGCGGTTTTGTATATTCTCCACAGACCTTTTCAGCAGTTTCCATATTTATGCACCGCAAAGGGGAATGAATGCTTTTTGCCAGGGGAAAAAACAGGTGGACAAATTTAAGATCATTTTTTATTAATATCAACAAGCTGTTTTTATTCTTAAAACAGGAAGACTTCACCGGGTATGTTCATATCCTGCTTCCGAACCGCCAGGGATTGGTGTTGTTTCAGGAAGGGGATGTGGTCAATGGTTTGATAGAAGAAGGGGAAAACCGGACAAGCGGTCAATCCACGGTTCGGCAAATCCTTGGGTATGCCGAAAAATACAATGACTGCCGCATCTTCGTCGCCGAGTTTCCACCTGAAACCGTGTCAGTTCTGTCGGAGATTTTCAGTATGCGTGTTCGCATGGTCCATGAGCGGCTCTCCAATGAATTCACGAATTTGGGCAAGTATGTCGGTCGGTTGAATGCCGCGAGGTTTACGGGTTATCTGGATGTCCGGTTTCCCAATGACCGGCGGAAAGGCGTGGAAGTAATTTTATTCCGGAACGGCCGTATAACAGCCATTGTAGCGGCTCATCTTCAGATCAGAATGGACAATCCCGATAAGGAAAAGATGGAAAGAATCAGGGAGTATCTGACGGATGTACAACATAAAAGTTTACGATACAGCGTGTTTACCCTCGAGTAGCGGTCGTTTACGCGAGTAGTAGTCGTTTATCGGATAAAAAATTTCAATCCGCCGATGGCCAGCGAACACATTCCCATAATTTTGAATGCCACATGGACCGTATAACCGATTTGAAAACCGTACATCGGAATGAGAAACAGCGACACATCGGCAACCAGAAATAAACCGATAGTTGCGATGATCATGTTGATTACCTTTTCGATGACACCGCCCAGATATTTTCGTCGGGCACTTAAGAATACGATATTAATCACCACGTAGACGGTGATGGTCAGCAGAATCAGAAGTGTCATTGCCAATGGATCAAATGCCATTTCCTTCATTCGTTTCCTCCCTGTACCAGGTGTAATCCTTTTCGCATCCGTGTCTTTTTATATTGAGTTCTATCCAGTTGGCAGAAGGGCTATCCGTGGCGGGACAGATCCATCAGCACGGCAAGCAATTGTTTTTTTAATTCGGTATCCGATGCAAAACGTTCGATATCTCTGATTTTATTGCCGATTTCATTGGCTGAATCCGATGTCAGGCCGACACCCAGGAATTTTTTCAGTTCCTCCAATATATTGGTATACAGGGCATGAAAGGCGTCGATAAATATCATGGCGCTTTTAACATTCGGAAAATGGCGCGATAAGTTCCGTATAATGCCTTCTTCATTGAGACTATTGGGTTCGGCCAGATCCATATCGATAAACACCTTCTGATGCTCGGAATTCAGTTTTTTCCGGGCATCTTTGATGGATTCTTTACCGCGTAACCCCAACTCATGAAACAAGTCACCCGTGACCATCTTATAGATATCAAAAAGCACACCAATGCTTTTGGATATTTCCTTGAATACCTTGTCTTCGTATTCAACCACTTCGAGGGTTCTACGTATCAAACCGTTTCTGGTGAGTTGAAACAGGAGTTTGGATACGGTTTGGGTGGAGGTGCCGGTGAACCGGACGAGTTGTTTCATGTTCCGGGTGCCGTCTATCAAGGAAAAGAGATACTGGGCCGGTATACTGAGACCTGAGATATAGTTGTCTTTCCGGTTTTTCAAATAAGGGGATGGGCGGAATATGATTTTCTCGTCGGTGGTATGCGCCATAAAGCCCGAGTACCGAAACAACTTGAGGGCGACGGTCAGGGCAATTTCAATGGGCGTAATTTTTACAACCGGTTTAAAGGCCACCTGTTGTTCCATCATGCCGACATTGCCGGATGTAAACGAAAGAGACTCGAATAAATGAGCTGCCGCAACCTGGATGTGTGTCCGGGAAATTTCCTCCATGTTCAACAGTTTTCTGTCCACCAGTAAACTGCTGAGATCCAGGCCCTTTTTTTCAGCTTCTTTTTGCAGTGAATGGAATCCGTTGTTATCAACAGCACCTTTTTTGATGAGTTGGTTTTTAAGCTGTTCGACTACCTGGAGCGCCTGCGGATGAACCAGTTCCCCACGGGAGAACAATAGCTTTTTTACTTTTTTGCCGGACTTGACGACACCGGCGCCACTGATTCGGTTGTTGTATATGGCATACAGAAATGAGATTAAGGGCACCTGATCCAGGCGAACGCCTGAGGCGACTCTGCCGCTGATTTTTTTGAGAGTTATGGGGTCGTTGTAGGATAGAACTTTAGCCGCCAACCATTCTTCA
The DNA here is from genome assembly GCA_013003715.1 of Desulfobacteraceae bacterium. Taxonomy (GTDB): domain Bacteria; phylum Desulfobacterota; class Desulfobacteria; order Desulfobacterales; family Desulfosarcinaceae; genus JABDIN01. The sequence continues at coordinate 78,174 of JABDIN010000033.1, forward strand.
ATGGCCCGTTCATTATTACCACTGTGAAAAAATTGTGTTCCATTTTCCACATGTTTGAAAAACGGGGTGGCCGGAAAAGATGCCGGATCAATTAGTCGAATCTGCTGTTTGCCCATTTGTCGCCCCTCGCTGAAACCAGGGTTTAATTTCACGCCGCCAATTTCAGCGCTGCAGGTCCACGCTTCCCGTGGCTATATTCGTTTTCGGAAATTTCCGAATATCTCGGGTTCGGATCACGTTTGCAGCGTATGGCGAGTCATAGCACAATTAATATGGGGATTAAAATGATAATTGTTATATTATCAAAATATTATCTCTTCAATCGGCTGAATAGTAGAGGCGTGGTAAGATGGGGTTGAGTCCAGCCAGCAACTTATATTCCGATAATCCTGATATTGTCACCAGGCTTTCCACCGAAACCGGCGTGTCACGTCCTCCGCCCATCAACAGGATCTCGTCTCCGACGACGATGTCGTCGGCATCATCGCCCCGGATATAGATGTTGTTCGCCGTAACGGCCGCCACCAGGGGTAGATACCGTCCTTTGACCAGGCATAGTGCTTTATCTGCCAGATGAGAGGGATATCCGTCGGGATACCCGATGGCGCCGGTGATCATTGTTTGATACTCAGTGGCGCGGTATATTCGATGGTAGGCTACGCTATCGCCGGACTTGATTTTTTTTACACATGAGACCCGCGCCTTGAGGGAAATGGCTGGTTTTAAATCGATGCGCCGACGCCGGAATTCCCCGGCAGACGGATAATGACCGAAAAGCATGATGCCCGGGCGCACCAGATCCATGTGCGATTCCGGATTGTCCAGAATCGCCGCACTGGATGCCATATGCCGAAGTTCGGGATCAAGTCCGCTTTTGGTTGCAGAACTGATGACAGCGTTGAATCGCCGGAGTTGCTCCCGATCGAAAATCTTGTCTTCCGAAAGGGAGGTGAACACGCCTTCAATCCGAATGTGCTTAAGCCGGGCGACCTTTTGTATATACGCCAATGCCATATCGTGGGGGACACCGACACGTCCCAGACCCGTATCGATTTTAATTTGCACGCCGGTTTTTCTACCCAGCCGCCCGGCAGCAAGATTCAGGAGGTCCACATGATCTGAGAACACAGATTGAGAGATATTTACGGTAACGATCTTTTCCGCTTCGGTTGCGGTGAACGGCCCGAGGTTCAGAATGGGGCAGGCTATTCCAGCCTCACGGAGCGATATCGCTTCTCTTAAATAACCCACGCACAGCCCCTCCGCCCCGGATCGTTCGAGGTGACGGCCGACTTCAATATGGCCGTGACCATAGGCATTGGCCTTGATAACCGGCATCAACGGTGCGTGGCAGATCTGCTGAATCTGCCGGTAATTGTGGGAAATCGCATCCAAATCAACTTCGATCCAGGGGCCGGACAAGTGATGCGCTTGATGTTTTAATGCACTTGGGGATCGAAAAACAGGATAGTTCATCTATAATTTACTCCAAAACGGCATGAAATATTATCCAGCAAGCGGTTCAATGGGTATTACTCCACGACCCCTCAACTATAAAAACTCATGATTATAGGCAAACAATTCCGGTGTGCCGCCTGTATGCCAGAACACCACTGTCTCGTCAGGTTTGAAAAAACCCTTTCGAACGAGGTCGATCAAACCACCCATTGCCCTGCCGGTATATACCGGCCCAAGTAAAATACCCTCAAGCCGGCTGGTCATTTCAATGGCTTCCCTTTCGCGGTCGCCGGGGATCGCATACCCGGCACCTAAATAATCACAATTCAGCAGAAAGTCCTTTTCGTGAAGTTCACAAGTTGTCCCGATCCGATCGGCCGTGGCCTTGGCGATCCGGGCCATCACCGGTGGAAATGCGGATTCACCGGTCTTCACCTGGTCGATACTGATACCCAGGATTTTACCGGAATATCCGTAGACGTCGGCTCCAAGCGTCAGTCCGGCCTGGGTGCCGCCAGAACTGCTGGCCACCACCACATAGTCGGCCGAAAGGCGTTTTTCCGACAATTGGTGCATCAATTCCTCAATGGCGAGAACATAGCCCACGGTTCCGATTTCATTGGAGCCTCCCACCGGAATGACATACGGCTTTTTCCCCTTGGTGCGAAGTGCTTCGGCAACCGACTCCATTTGAGCCTCACGCTCGTCACGGCTACACCAGGTCACGCAGGCGCCGAATAAATGGTCGAGGAGCAGGTTGCCGTTGGGCAGATCCGGCGGTGACCCGGAAAGCACAAGCTCACAGCCCAGTCCGGCCCTTACGGCGGCGGCGGCCGTCAACCGGCAATGATTGGATTGCGCGCCACCGGCGGTGATCACGGCATCAGCACCCCGGGACAGCGCGTCACCGATGAGGAATTCGAGCTTCCGGATTTTGTTCCCGCCCATGGCCAGACCGGTAAGGTCGTCCCTTTTTATAAGCAATCCGGGGCCGCCCAGATCGGCCGCTAATTTATGCATTTTTTCCAGCGGGGTGTTCATTTCCGCCAGGTGAAATCGTGGTAAGTTATCTGTCTTCATCATATTTCTCCCTTTTAACTGTCGGACAAAAGCATGAACCGGATGGGATTAGAATGCATGTTGTTGTTGGTCAGATATACCTGCGAACATCAGCATACGTTACCTTGGCCATTCCTGTCCACCCAAGATATTATCCTGTTTTTCAAGTTGTTGGGGAAGTGTCAACAAATTTATTTTATAGTTTAAAAAAAATTTGTTGACATAGTATAATAAATTATGGATACAGCATCCAGCAATACACCGTATTCAGTTTGGAAACGGTTTGCGTGCCGGTCTTTATTATTAGAATGGAATTTCCTTATCTTTTTCCTCTCTCCGAAAGTTAAGAACACAGTCAATGAAAGGTGAAATCGCATGCGAGAAGTCGTGAAAACCGAAAAGGCCCCCAAAGCCATCGGCCCATACTCCCAGGCTATCAAAACCGGTGGTCTGCTTTTTGTCTCCGGGCAGATTCCCCTCGATCCGGAAACAGGTGAACTGGTGGGCACCGATATCGTCACCCAGACCCGCAAAGTACTCGATAATCTCAAAGCTGTCATAAAGGCAGGTAGCAGCGAACTTGAGAATGTCGCCAAGTGCACCTGTTTTTTGGCGGATATGAACGATTTTACAGCGTTTAATGATGTTTACAAAGAATATTTCGGGATCATTGCACCCGCAAGGGAGTGTATTGCGGCTGCCGGGCTTCCCAAAGGCGCGCGTGTTGAAGTTTCAGCCATCTGTTGCTTATAGAACATTTTCTGCTTCCTTCTACTTGCATGAGGCGGAAATTCACACCGGGTAGTACGAACCAATCAATACTAAAGGAGGATGAGGATGAAGATTTGGAAAATCGGATTGTCATTGGTACTCACACTTGGCCTGTTGGGGGCTGATCATTCGTTTGCCGTTCGAAAAGGGGGGACCTTCAACTGGATAGCGCCCTATGGCAGTAAAATCGACACCCTGGATCCCAATAATTCGGGAGATGAGCAAAACGGTCTTGTGACCATGAATATCTTCCGATGTCTATACCGGTGGAATGCGGCCGAGAATAAGCCCCAATTGGAATTGGCGGACGCAGTGGATATTTCTCCGGATGGATTGGTCTACACCTATTCACTGAAAAGAAATGTTAAATTCCATAACGGCCGGCAGTTGACGGCCGACGACATCATTTATACCTATAATCGAATCGCCAATCCGGATAATGCGCTCTCCGGCACCCAAAATTTAGTGTTCATCAGGGGTGCCATGGATGTGTTCGAACACAAGGCCAAAGAGGTCGCCGGCCTTAAAAAAATAGACGACCATAAACTGGAAATCACACTGACGTCCGCCATTGATCCGGCATTCTTTCTATACAGTTTTCCCATGTCCATCGTACCGAAGGAAGAGGTGGAACGGATGGATCGCCCATTCTCTTCAAATCCGGTGGGATGTGGACCTTTCAAATTCGTAAAATGGGTGAAAGGCAGTGAGGTGGTCCTCGAAAGATTTGAAGATTATTATGAATCCGGAAAACCGTACCTGGATAAATTGGTTTTTAAAATCATGAGTTCCAGTGCTGCACGGGACTTATCCTATCGTGCCAAAGAGCTCGATGCGAACCTGCTTTACGCCACCCAATACGCAGCATATAAAAAGGACCCGGAGCTGTCGAAAAACCTGGTGGAGGTGGCCGAAATGTTCACCCGATTCGTCGCCTTCAATCCGGAGTGGGAACTGGCGGACGGCAGGAAGCCGTTCTCGGATGTCCGTGTCCGACAGGCCTTTAATTATGCCATTAACACGGACTTGATCGTAAAGAAGTATGCCAAAAACAAGGCCTATCCGGCCATCAGTTTTCTGGCGCCCACGACACCCGGATATGACCCCAACGGAAAACGGTATGAATATAATCCGGAAAAAGCCAAGGCACTGATGAAAGCAGCCGGGTATGAGAAGGGGTTTGACCTCGAGATCATCGGTACCGGCGACAGCTCTTACGGGACCGGGGTCATTGAAGTGGCCATCCCCTTTCTGAAAAAAATCAATATCAGTGCTTCAGCCCTCACTTTGGAGGGTGCGGCCAAGTATAAACGCCAGGGCGACCGGAATTTTGAAGCCATGATCTGTTCCTTCGGATCGGGCCCCGACGGGATATCTGCTTTGATGCTTTTTCACTCCACCAAAGCCAAGAAACTGCCGAACGTCGCCCGATACAAGAATGGGGAATATGACCGAACGCTCGATTTGGCCGCCGAAACCCGGGATCCCGAACAACGGATCGCCTATGTGAAAAAAGCCAATGAAATCCTCCAGGCGGATGCCCCAATCTGGTTCTACAACTACAATAAGGCCGTCATTGCACACCATCCCTGGGTGCACGGTATACAAAAAGTGGGTATCGAGCATATGTTCCAGGATTTCACGGAGGTATGGGTGGAAGCCACATCTCCCAGAGCCAATGCTAAATAAGCCTTTCGGATCATGAGGCAATCAATCCATTAACGGATTGTTGCTCTCCTCCTCCCTCTCTCGGTGGACTCATCCGCAGGGAGAGGGGTTTTTTATCTGAGGTTGATGTGGAGGAACAATGATTTCGTATGTTTTACGCAGGTTGATTCAATTTGTTCCCACCATCTTCGGTGTGACCCTTATCGTTTTTTTTCTTCTCAATGTCCTGCCCGGAAATGCGGCCATGATGGCAGGTGGAAAAAACCGGATTCCACCGGCAGCCCAGAAATTGATGATTAAAAAGTGGGGATTGGATCAGCCGGTTTACGCGCGATATTTCAAATATATAAAGGGCCTCTGCACGGCTGATCTCGGTACGTCTTTTATCAGCGGTGAACGCGTGACCGACGTGCTTGCCCCCCGTTTGTGGCCGACATTCAAATTGGCGGTCATCGCCCTGGCAATAGCCTGCGTTACCGGAATACCCTTGGGATTTTACTCCGCCCTGCGCCAGGGGACGGCCATGGATACCGTAACCATGATCGGGGCGGTATCCGGTGTATCCATGCCCCAGTTCTGGCTGGGACTGCTGCTGATGTATTTTTTCTCCGTCTATTTGAAAATCCTTCCCACAGTGGGATACGGCAACGGGGATCCAAAGTTTATTATCCTCCCTGCAATCACATTGGGGGTCGGATACATGGCGCTTCTGGCGAGAACCACCCGGGCGGCCGTCGTGGAAACCTTGTCACAGGACTATATCCGTACCGCCAGATCCAAAGGCATATCGGACCTGTTGATCAACAGGCGCCACGTGCTCCGCAACACCCTGACCATCATCCTCACCTCGGCAGGTCTCCAATTCGGATCGCTTTTAGGCGGAACTGTCGTTGTGGAAACCTTGTTTTCCTGGCCGGGTCTCGGCACCATGATGGTCAACTCCATATATTATCGGGATACGCCCATCACTCAGGGCTGCGTCATGATCATCATTGTCGGGTTTCTGGTCATCAATCTTCTCGTGGATTTATCGTATGCCCTGATTGATCCGAGAATCAAATATCAATAAAGGAACCTTACCACGTGGACAATTGGGTGAAAAAAATCCGCAAACGGACGAATCTGGTGGCTGGAACCATCGTATTTCTCATCATTGTCTTCGTTGCTGTTTTTGCACCTTACCTGGCGCCGACTCACCCCTGGGACGATGCGGATCTGATGATATCGGAGCTCCCGCCTTCCGGGGAATACCTGTTTGGTACCGATTCCAAGGGCAGGGATATTCTATCGCGGGTGATTTACGGATCACGGATATCCCTGAGCGTTGGTGTTATCAGCCAACTGATCAACAGTGTTATTGGTATTGTTTTCGGACTGACCGCCGGCTATTTCGGGCGACTATGGGATGATATCGTGGTGGCCGTCGCCAACATCATGCTTTCCATTCCCTCGTTGATATTCGCATTGGCGGTTATGGCGCTGCTGGGGCCGGGACTGATCAATGTATTCATCGCCCTGGGACTGACCAACTGGGCCTATACCTGTCGTATTACGCGTTCACAGGTGTTGGGAACAAAAAATCAGAATTATGTGAAGGCCGCAAAAGCCATGGGTTTCGGACGGTGCCGGGTGATGTTCCTTCATATTCTGCCGAACATTTTCGGTCCGATCCTGGTTATGGCTTCTCTCGGTATGGCCGATGCCATACTCATGGAGGCCTCCCTCTCGTTTTTAGGGTTGGGTACCCAGCCGCCTGTGCCCAGTTGGGGGGGAATGCTTGCCGGTGCACGGGAACAATTGTTTACGGCGCCATGGTTGTCCATTTTTCCGGGGCTGGCCATTTTTATCACCGTTCTGGGGCTCAATCTTCTCGGTGACGGATTACGTGATCTGCTCGATCCCCATATGTCCGAGACAAAATGACAACCGGCAGCCATTGTTTTTCATCACATTTGGAGTAATGCCCCATGCAACCAGCCAAAACGGTACTCAATATCGACTCGCTTTTTACCGAATTCAATACCATCGATGGGACAGCCCGGGCGGTCAATGATGTGACTTTCGATGTAAAAAGGGGGGAAATACTCGGTATAGTGGGTGAATCCGGATCAGGGAAAAGTGTCACTGCCTTGTCGATCATGCGCCTGATTCGTCCACCGGGCAGCATACGCCGCGGCCGGATCGAGTTTTTCGGTAGGGATCTGATGGGCCTGTCGGGAGATGAAATGAAAGATGTTCGGGGCAACCGGATTTCCATGATTTTCCAGGAGCCCATGACCTCTTTACACCCCCTGTTCACCATCGGCCTCCAGATTTCAGAAATGTACATCAAGCACATGGGCCTGAGCAAAAAGGAAGCATGGGAACACGCCATAGAAATGCTGGAGAAGGTGCAGATTCCATCTCCGGAAAAACGGGTGAAGGATTATCCCCACCAGATGTCCGGCGGGATGCGTCAGCGGGTGATGATCGCCATGGCCCTTTCATGTAACCCGGAATTGCTTATCGCCGATGAGCCGACCACCGCATTGGATGTGACCATTCAGGCCCAGGTGATTGATCTGATGTGGCAATTGGAAAAGGAATACAGCACGGCAATCATGATGATTACGCACGACCTGGGGGTCATTGCAGAGATTGCCCAGCGTGTAATCGTTATGTATGCCGGTGAAATTGTGGAAGAGGCCGAGGTCAACCAATTGTTCGAACAGCCCAAACACCCGTATACGCGGGCCCTCCTGGAGGCGATTCCCAAGCTCGGTCGGCGAACCCGCATGGGCAGAAAACCGTTGCAGGAAATCAAGGGGATTGTACCGGGCCTATACAATCTGCCGGCAGGATGTAATTTTTATCCCCGTTGTCCGGAGGCCCGGCCCGATTGCCGGTTGTCGGATATATCATTGATCGATCTGGGAATCCGCGGCAGGGTGCGGTGTCCATACTATCAGGGTGCTAAGGCATGAAAAAAAAATACCCTCACGACGTGGTATCTTCTTCCGGCAATATCGGGAGCGCTGCAGAAAACCCGATGCTCAGTGTTGAGGATTTAAAGGTGTATTTTCCGGTTGAAACAGGGTTCCTTTCACGGCGTCGTGAATATGTTTATGCTGTGGATGGTGTGTCTTTCGACCTGAAAAAAGGTGAGACCCTGGGAATTGTCGGGGAAAGTGGTTGCGGAAAAACCACCACCGGAATGGCGGTATTGAATCTGGAACAACCGACATCGGGCCGGGTGGTATTCAAGGGTCAGGACATTACGGATTTCAGGAAGCTGTCCACTGAAACCCAACTGCAGCTGAGAAAGGAAATGCAGGTCATTTTCCAGGACCCCTATTCGTCCCTCAATCCCCGCACTAGTTTGGATAAGATTCTCGAAGAACCCATGAAAGTGCATGGATTGTATCCGTCCCCTGGGGAGCGGCGGGATCGCGTCGCCTATCTACTTGAAAGGGTGGGGCTGACCCCGTCTCAGGGTAAACGTTATCCCCATTCCTTCAGCGGTGGGCAACGGCAGCGCATTGGGATTGCCCGGTCACTTGCGTTGAATCCGTCCATGATCGTCGGCGACGAACCGGTCTCGGCGCTGGATGTGTCCATCCAGGCACAGATCATCAATCTATTGATTGACCTGCAAAGTGAATTCGACCTTTCATATGTATTGATAGCCCACGACCTGGCTGTGGTGGAGCACATCTCGGACCGAATCGCCGTCATGTACCTGGGACGGATCGTTGAGACAGCGCCCTATGACCGGCTGTTCGTCAATCCGCTGCACCCCTATACCCAGGCCCTCATGTCGGCCATACCTGTTCCGGATCCAAAGGCCCGGAAAAACCGTATCGTGTTGACCGGCGATGTGCCCAGTCCACGCCATCCGCCCAGTGGTTGCGCGTTCCATCCCCGCTGTCCGGAACGACTTGCTGAATGCTCGGAATCGGCTCCAGGGTTGCTGCACAAAGGGCAGGCTCACCATGTCGCCTGCCATCTCGTGCGGTGAACCCGGTACACCCCAAAAACGTCCTTACCATGAGAAACTGGTGAATCATGTATGACATTCTGATTAAAAACGGGGAGATCATCGATGGTACCGGCAGACCGCGCGTCCGGATGGATCTGGCCCTTCGAAAGGACACCATCGTCGAAATGGGCACCGCCATACAAGGGCATGCGACGGCTACCATCGATGCGGCCGGCAGCATTGTGTCCCCGGGATTTATTGATATGCACTCCCATGCTGATTTCTCACTTCCCGCGGGACCTGCCGATTCTCTCACCTGTCAGGGTGTGACCACTGCCGTCATCGGCCAGTGCGGGGAAACTCCGGCCCCCCTGCTGTCGGATACTCGTTCGGCGGTCATCGGTAACTATCAGACCCAGGGGGGTGCCCTTCCATGGGACAGGTGGAGCGACTTTGGTTCCTATCTCAATTATTTAAAAGAGTCCGGATTGACCATGAATATCGTATCCCTGGCGGGACAGGGGACGATACGCGCAGGAGTTATGGGATACAGTGCAAAAGCAGCCACCCCTGATCAAATAACCGCCATGCAGGCGCAAGTTGAAAAGGTCATGGAGAGCGGCGCTTTTGGTATTTCCACCGGTTTGATTTATCCACCGGGCTCATATGCCACCACCGAAGAACTCATTGAGGTCGTGCGGCCGGTTACGGCATACAACGGCTATTATTTCAGTCATATTCGCGGAGAGGATCATGCTTTGCTGGATGCCGTGGCCGAAGCCATCCGGATTGGCCGCGAAACCGGTGCCCGGGTGCAAATCAGTCATCACAAGGTCTGTTGGCCACGGAACTGGGACATTCAGGAAAAAGCGTTGGCACTCATAGATGATGCCATTGCCGAGGGAATGGATGTGAGTGCCGACGTATACCCCTATGTGGCGGCCTCCACCGGGTTATCAAACAATTTACCGGACTGGGCCCATGAAGGCGGAAAACCGGCGATACTCGAGCGGCTTTCCGATCCGGACACCCGGCGGCAAATGATATCGGACATGAGAAATGACTGGGACGGTTCCTGGGAAAAGGTCATGATCAGCCGATGCCCGACTCAACCGGAATTTGAGGGACGGTTCATTTCGGAACTGGCGTTGTCCACCGGGCAGGAGCCGGAAGTGTTTGTGTTTGATGCACTCCTTAGCGCGGATCTAAATATCAGCGTTGTTTTATTTCTGATATCGGAAAACAACTTGCAACAGGTGATGTCACACCCGGCCGTGATGATCGGATCGGACAGCTATGGGTTTACAATGGACGGGCGGGAACAAATGGGTTTGCCCCACCCTCGCAGTTTCGGCACTTTTCCCAGGGTCCTGGGACGGTATGTCAGAGATTTGGGGGTGATACCGCTGGAAACAGCCGTACACAAAATGACGGGCCTCGCCGCACAAAAAATGGGTTTGACGGACAGAGGCCGCATTGCATCAGGGCTCAAAGCAGACCTGGTGGTGTTTGATCCCGCGTTAATATCCGATCCGGCTACATTTGAAAATCCGTTTCAACCACCCACGGGTGTCCGGCATGTGATATGTAATGGTGAATTTGTAGTTCATGATGGATATTTACAACAACATCTTCCGGGTCGAATCATCAAAAATTCCACCGCCAGCAGGTATTGACATGATGAAAGTTGACTTTGACGCCGTTATCAACCGCAAGCATACGGATTCGTACAAGTGGGACAGTTATAAATCCGGTGACGGTGGCACCGATCCCATTCCCATGTGGGTTGCGGATATGGATTTCGAATGCCCGCCTGATGTAACGGCCGCCATCCAAAAGCGTGCGGCCCATGGTATATACGGTTACACCATCAGACCCCCCGCTTATTATACAGCCATTCTGAATTGGATGCGGACCCGGTATGATTGGGCTGTGGATGAATCCTGGCTTGCCTTCTGTCCTCCGGGGATCATTCCGGCTGTTCAGGCCCTGGTCCGTATGCTCACCCGTCCCGGAGATGAAATCGCGGTTCATGATCCCGCGTATGAACCGCTGGCCGAGGTGGTACTTCGGAACGGCCGCAAGCTAATCCGGCTTCCCCTCGATCAAAAAAACAATCGTTTCACGATGGAGATGGGTGCACTGGCCGACCGCCTCTCCGCCAAAACCCGGATGCTGATCCTGTGCAATCCCCATAATCCGACCGGACGGGTGTGGACCCGGGCCGAGCTTGCCCGGCTCGTGGAGATATGTCTGACCCATGACATCTTCATCGTATCGGACGACATCCATGCGGATATTGTATACTCAGGTCATCGATACTGTCCGGTGGGCGCTGTTTCACCGGATGCCGGAAAAAATACCGCCACCCTCTATTCACCGAGTAAAACCTTCAATCTCGGCGGCCTGCAGACCTCCACCGTTATCATTCCCGACGCGGATATCCGGCAACGGTTTAATGAAGAGCTTAAAACCGCACAGATCCGTCTGGATAATATTTTCGGGCAGGTTGCCGTCGAGGCAAGCTATGGCCACGCCGGTCCGTGGCTGGATCAGTTGCTCGCCTATCTGGAATCAAACCTGGAACTGCTCCTGCGCTTCTTTGATGACAGAATTCCGCTTATCCACGTCATTCCTCCGGAGGGCACGTTCCTCGTCTGGCTCGACTGCCGGGATCTCGGCCTGTCCGGGAGAGACCTGGAACGATTTTTTACTGAAAAAGCCGGCGTTCTTCTCACACCTGGAGGGGAATTCGGCGATCGATGGCGGGGATTTATGCGAATGAATTTCGCCTGTCCGCGTTCGATACTCACCAAGGCATTGAAAAACATCGGGCAGGCTGTAAGGGCGCTATAGGCCCCCGCAGCCACCTGATATCAAACATATACGTGAAGCACAACCGGATAGGAGTTAAGGAATGAACAAGGCGATTGACCGTATCATCAAACGGTTTTTCGGATCTCAAAAAACGCCCGGTATGATTGTAACGGCCGTAAAAGACAGCCGGATAATATACGAAGGGACGATGGGAGAGACATGCCTTAAAACAGGTATTCCGGTGGATCCGCAAACGGCTTTCCATATGGCGTCCGTGACGAAACTGTTTGTGGGAACAGCCGTTGTTCAGCTGTGGGAAAAAGGTTTGTTGGCGCTGGATCAACCGGTGGTCGGTTATTTGCCTCGATTTCGACTCAAGGATCCGCGGCACACGAAAATTACATCAGCGCATATCCTGTCCCATACGTCAGGGATGCCGGATTTCGATAGCGACCCCTGGAGCGAACCGAGTTATGACGACCATGCCTTGGCGCGTTTTGTAACCACTTTTGTGGCCGGCAAACATCTCACGGGGGATCCGGGGCAGGCCTATCAATACTGCAACACCTTGTATGAGGTGCTGGGGGATCTGGTTGCAGTTGTATCCGGCCAACTTTTTGAGGACTATGTCCAGGACCACATTCTGCTACCACTGGGGATGAACCATAGTACATTATATAAAACCCGCATACCCGCCCGCAGGCTGGCCATGCCCCATGTGGTTGACGGCGATCAGGTTTCGGAGAGCCCTGTGTTTCCGTATAACCGGATGCATGCACCCAGCTCCACCATGTATTCCACCGTCGGAGATATGGGGCGGTGGTTATTGGCAAACCTGAATCGCGGATGCCTTGACGGGGTTAGAATATTAAAGTCCGATAGTTTTGACCGGCTGTGGCAACCGGTAAACGAGAAGATTCCCACCATCGGCCTGAGCTGGCACCGGCGGCGGTTCAAAGAAACCCCTTGTGTATACCATGGTGGCAGCGATGTGGGATTCCGAAGCTACCTGGCCCTTCTGCCGCAAAGAAATGCAGGGGTGTTTGCGGCGGCCAACGCGATTCCTTGTGCCGTTGAGGATTTGGTTGAAGAGTTGCTTGAAGTCCTGGCCACCTGACCGTGTGATATGATGGCTTGTCCTCCAGGGCGGATATTTCGTCAAAAAGGGCGGTTACGTGACGTTGAGACTATGGTTTAAACGGACTTTTTTGAGATAATTATAGACCGTGTATTTTGATATGCCCATGCTTGCCGCCACAAAATCCACCGAGCCTTTGATGAGAAAAGCACCCTTGCTTTCCAGTATTGTAATCAGCTCCAATCTCTCTTCGGTGGCCATGGTGGGGGGTTGCTTTCCAATCTGCGCGATGCCCTCTTCCAGAAGAGAGGAAATGGTTTCCTGAGGTGAAGAGGCAAAGGTCTCTGTCTTGTAAGGACTTTTTTTCTCTTCGACCTTAATCAAGTCTTCAACCATGGATATTGAATTTAAAAAGTCAGTGACATCAAAATTGATACAAAGCGCACCGATAACCTTGCCCTTGGCGTCACGGATAAAATTGGTGGATGATTTGACGATGCGTCCGCCCTTGGAACTCGTCCGGTAATTGCACATGTTTTGAACATCATCGCCGTGTTTGCGCAGTTCCTTGAGTACCAGGTCCGTGATCGGTGCTCCCGGTTTACGTTTTGTCAACGTGCCCGCTATGTAAATAAGCGATTTTCTCAAATTATCAAAATTATGGACAGCCACTTCGCAGTTCCGGCCGAAAGTCTCCACGATAACATCAGCAGTTCGCTTCAGGTTATTGAACAACAACTGATTTTCATCCACCACAGCACTTCGTTTTTTCACGAATAGCTCCTTTCGCTGTCTTGATTTAAAAACCCGGCTTCGCGGAAGTTAACCACTCCGATACATAAGGATAGTAGCGGATGTCAAGTATTTATCCTCCGGGACAAGCAAGATGAGATTTCGCTATACCGTTAGCCGGACGCCAGGTGCAAGATACGGTGACCTAATGGGTCAGAATCTTGCCGATGAATACCGCTGCGCGATCCGTCCGGGGATTGTCAAAAAACTGGTCCGGGGATCCGGATTCCAGCAACTCGCCCTGGTCCATAAATATCACCCGATGGGCAACCTGCCGGGCAAATTCCATTTCATGGGTGACCACGCACATGGTCATACCGTCCCTGGCCAATTGAACCATGACATCCAGTACCTCTCCAATCATCTCCGGATCCAAAGCACTGGTCGGTTCATCAAAGAGCATGATTTTAGGTGACATGGCCAACCCACGGGCAATGGCCACACGCTGCTGCTGTCCGCCGGAGAGCTGGGACGGGTAAGAATCCGCTTTGTCGGATAGACCCACACGGGCTAACTTTTCATGGCCCAGTTTGACAGCGTCGGTTTTATTGATTTTTCGGACATTAATCGGGGCGAGGGTCACATTTTCCAGTGCCGTCATGTGAGGGTAGAGGTGGAACTGCTGAAAGACAAAACCGATTTCCGCCCGGAGATTGGTGATATTGGTGGAATGGTCATGAAGTGGAAAATTGTCTACGAAGAGCTCGCCTTTTTGGAATTTTTCCAGGCGATTTATACACCGAATCAGCGTTGATTTGCCGGAACCGCTGGGGCCGCAGATCACGACGACCTCGCCGGCCGCCACCTGAAGATTCACATCTTTCAGTACATGCAGTTTGCCGAACCATTTATTGACGTCTTTGAATTTTATCATTCGATTACCCGCCGATTTCAATTTATAATCTTACCTGCTCAACGGCCATCCGTCGTTCCAGGTTGTTTGACAGGCGTATGAGCGGGTAAGATATGCTGAAATACAAGATGCCCACAAGGGTGAAAACCATCAAACCTTCCGGTATTCTCACCACCGTCATCCAGCCCACCCGGGTCAACTCGATTACACCGATGACCGAGACCACTGAAGAATCTTTAATTAACAATACGTACTGGCCCACCAGCGGTGGCAGGATGGTCTGCATGGCCTGGGGCAGGATCACCAACCGCAATTGTTGAATCGGACCAAGGCCCGAAGAAGCCGCTGCCTCCCATTGCCCTTTTTCCACAGCTTTGATACCTCCCGCCACAATTTCGCACAGGAATGCAGTTCCCAATACCGAAAGGGAAATGATGGCCGCCGGAAACGCATCCAATTGTATTCCCCATTCGGGAAAAATAAAAAAAACGATGAAGATCTGCACCACAAAAGGGGTTCCCCGAATGAAGGACACATAGATACCGATAACACCGGATAATATCCGGCTGTTGCCGGCCCGCAGGGTTCCCAGCAGAAATCCGAAAATAGTGCTTAAAATCAGACTCAGACCCGAGACAGCCACCGTCATCCAAAGTCCCTTTAGAAAGAAAGGAAAAATTTCCACTAGCCGTTGCAGATAGTGTGCAATCATATTCAGTATTCCTCCCTGAAAATAAGCTTTTTCTGGGACCAGGTTGCCAGGGAATGCAGGCAGAAGTAGATGCACAGGTAGAAAAAGGCCACTGTAAAAAAGCCTTCGGTGGGCATGAATCGTTCGGATGTGAGCATTTGTCCGCACCGGGTCAGTTCAGCAACGGAAATAAGGGACAGCAGTGAACTGTCTTTGACCAGGACAATGGCCTGCCCGAGCAGCGGTGGAATGGTTACCCCGAGCGCCTGGGGCAGGATGAGAAAACGCATCCGCTGATAGTATGATAAGCCGGACGAAACACCAGCTTCAATCTGACCATTGGGTACGGACGTGATGCCCGCCCTTACGATTTCGGCGATGTATGCGCCGGAATTGAGCATCAATGCCAGAATCCCGGTTTGCAATTCCGGTATCCGTATGCCCAGGGTAGGCAACCCGAAATAGAAAAAATATATCTGCACCAGCAGGGGAGTGGACCGGATGGACTCGATATAAACAATAGCGATCGCCCGTATCACCTTCCATTGGGACAATCGTCCGGCACAGGCAATGATGCCGGTGATGATGGCCAGGAAAATGGAAGCAAAGGAAATCAAAAAAGTATTGCGCAATCCTTCGAGAAAGAGGGGCATGTACTCCAGGATAACCCTGAAATTAAATCCTTCTATCATTTTTCACCACGGCCAAGGGTATACGCCGACAGCAGGGCACAACACCCCAACTGCCGGCATAATTTCAGAAACGGATGGTATCGTGCCGGGCAACATTACAACCAGCCGGAATGGTATTATTGGTGGTCTTTCTTCCAGTCCGCGGATTCCATCCAGTATTTGATATTTTTTTCATAGGTGCCGTCCTCGCGGATCTTACTGAAAAACAGGTTGATCCACTGCCACAGGTTGACAGATTCCTGACGCACGCCAAAAGACAAGGGATCCTTGCCCTGACCGAGTCGTTTCTCCAGGAGGCGCACCGAGTTGGGCGGAAAATCCGGAAGAACCGTGAGTACGGCAAGGTCATCATTGGTGCCGGCATCCACATGGCCTGCCAATAAAGCTTGGACAATCAGCCGCCCGCTGCCTTTGTATGTCTTGATTTTAGCATTGGGCAGATATTTTTGGGCATTGGTATGGCTTGTGGATCCGAGCAGTACACCCACCGTCACCTCGGGTTTATTGACATCCTCGAGTGTCTGGTATGGCGCATCGGTTTTCGTGAATATACAGGGTTGGACATAGTACCATGGATCACAAAAGGTAATCTTGAGCGCCCGTTTTAATGTGGGTGTCATGTCCGCTGCGAGTATGTCGGCTTTTCCCGACAACAGGGCCGGGATGAGACCGTCCCAGTCAAAATCGAGTATTTTAAGCTTTACACCCATGCGATCCGCCATTTCCCGGGCGAATTCAACCATGGACCCCGTTTGTTTGCCGTTTTTATCCACAAACGCATATGGTGCGGAACCGGATTGAACCGCCACCCTCAGTTCCCCTCGCTTGACAATGTCAGATAATGTGCTGGCCGATGTGATGCCGGCCATTCCGATAATCAGTAACAGGGCCATTGCCGCCAGACTCATTCTGTTTACACGCATCCTCTCCTCCTTTTAGTCCTAAGGGTTTTGTTTCAGCTGATTGCTGTGGTGTCGTCTTTGTATTGTGGTGCCGGATATCTGATTGGCCAATCGCTGCATATCCAATGCTCAATCCGTCAAGGTCTCGAAAAGTTCCTCTAAAACGATGCCTCTGTCATTCAACTTGGAAGCGAAAGAAGGATATGGCACGTGTTGTAAGGGTGATAGTACACCTTTTTCGGGTATTTCGCCACCTGCCATCATCTGTGCGACAATGCTCGCTGGATAGCCCACACCTTTACTCATGGCCATGATGCCGGTATCAAGATCACGTTCGATGACAAGCCGGCTGGTGAGCCTCATCTTCTTGCCATCCTTTAAACCTTCGAAAATATTGAGCATGACCACCAGGTCTTTCTCATCATTCCGGTACTGCAAACGGGGTTCCAGGAATGTTGTGAGAAATTGGTGGGGAGAGATGTCACCGGGTAAGCCGGGTACGGGATCATCACTCAGAAAGTCCAGGGCTTTCAAAGGCCTCCAGAATGCACTCCAACCTGGCCATCGTAATGTATAGCGGCCGGTTTCACCAATGGTCGATGTCACCCCCAACAGGTCGGTAAAAAGAACAGCATCACCATTGGGGATCGCCTCGAGACGGCCCAAATCCGGAAAATCAATGTGATGTATGTTCTTTTCAAGGTGCTGTTCTTGGGCGGAAACATCTACAATGCGATTGTTTTTTATCAACCGCCCGGATCGCTTTGTCGAATTGAGAACACCATCCCAAATCCATGATATTTTATAATTAAGGGGGTTGTCACATGCTTTTTTTTCAGGAAATCCACCGCAATAAGAATTAATGAGGTGCAGTTCGTCAAATAATCGGGCGGCATGACCATAGAGGATTAAATCAATACCCGGATCCAAGCCGCATTCGGGCATGATGGCCACACCGGCGCTCCTGGCCGCCTGGTCAAGATGTGAAATCGAGGAGGAGTAGTTGGAATTGACAATACTGACACCATTGCGCACGGCCGCATGGCCGATTTTTTCAGCGTATTTGCGCGGCAACAGGTCGATGGCGATATCCGCCTTTTTAAACAGCGCATCCAGCGATGATTCATCGAGAACGTCCAGTTCAACAAGGTCGATTTTTGACATCTCCACAAACGGTTCGATGGCGGCGAAAGCCGTTGGATTGCTGTCCGCACATATAACCGACGATATATTGCGACACCCGGACAGGTCGCAGACAGCGGTCCGGCCCTGAATACCGCAGCCCCCCAACACTAAAACATTCATTGCATCGTCCTCTAAACAATCCTACGTTATCCGGCGGCTGCCTGTCGTGATAAAAGTTATGCCGTCGGCTTGAGACACACGGCAGACCGGGGTAATAGAGAAATAGATTTTTTTTGGAATCCAGCATGCGCCGCAGTACATATGGTGGCATGGATAGACGTTCATACCAATACCGGATACATTCAGTCAACTAAATTTTTGTATGCCTTAAAAAAAATTGTCTTTATAATGAGGACACCTTTGCTTGAGAAACAACCTGGTTGCATATAAAAATGATCTTCCATTCCGCCCATGTTCCTGCAAGAATAATAAAAAATGACCATCCGAATTAATTTTTCCCCTTAAGTTTGTTTCCTCTACGGTCGAAGACATAATATACGGGATTTCTATTCATCAAAAAGCCAAAATCCGTATTAGGGCAGTAGTTTGCGGACAAGACGCAACAATATTTTCGATGGTAGCCGAATCTGTACGCCTGCTCACTAAAAAACGCACCGACAGTGGGAAGTGGGAGTTTTCAATATTAACCCGACAACTAAATAGGTAAAGTGGCTAATGCCTGAAATGCGTAAGAAGTTCCCGGCGGAATATACGGGGAACGCCCTTCCTGCTGTCTTTGTCACCCATAAACCAGAAACACGAATTTCATGTATTTATCCGACGGAGCAATAATACACTAAAAGGCCTCTTGAATGAATGTCGGTTTTCCATCCAGCGATGACAAAGGCCTCCTCAGAGGGGTTACGCTAAGTAATTTTCTCCAGTTAGTTGAAATGGAAGGAAATACATGCATGCTTGAAATTTCATGCGGCAGGATAAAACAGAAAGGGTTTTTGTTCATTAACGGCGGTGTATTATTCGATGCCGAGTGCGGCTCTCTTTTCGGGTTGGGCGCGGCCAAGGAAATGATTAAATGGGTGGATGTCGAGATACTCATCAGGGAGCTGCCCAAGAGCAAGATGGTCCGGAAAATCGATGAAAGCCTGACATCACTGATACTACTGGTCCTCGGAGAAGAAAAGACCGCATTTGTGCCGGATGAATCCGCATCGGAAATGGAGATTTATGACATCGATCTGAACATGGACAAAAATGGCGAAGACAATGAAAAACAGTCAAACACCAAACAGGAGACTACCATGGATGTACAGAAATTACATGAGACCATTGAAGTGCTTAAAAAGGATGTGGGGGACGGCTTGCTTGCAACGGACATTTTCGGTGCCGCTGACGGACAGTCCATAGCCGGCCACAATACACAACCCAAAGCAAGTGCGCTATTTAACAAATTAACCGATTTTATAACCGATGCGCTTACCGGAAGCGGATTTCCAGCATTGGGGAAATATTACATCATGGACCTTGTGGACGGCAACATGGTCATCGTCATTCCCATGGGATCATATCGATGGGGGATGTTGGTCAACGGTGAAAAAACGCAAATGGGCTTGCTGCTCAACATTGTGATCCCAAAAATAATCGACGGATTTGAAGAGGCGATTACAGGCTAAGGTGCTTAATAATGGGTAAAGAGCTGGAAAGAATATTCGACATCGTTGCGCAACGGGGCGGATTTGATGCACGTATGGAATTTGCCTCGAGGACCGGTCTGTCTAAAAGCAAGGTGGCAAAGGCCAAGGACACTCCCGACTTAAAGCAAAAACTCTTGAAAATTGCAGCGGAAGTCCTCGGCCGGGAAATCAACGACTTCGACTAGCCCGGATACCGGCAAATGATAGATCGGTACCAGGCATTTTTGAGACGTATGAATTGAATGCCGCTCCACGGGTGCGCCCTGTTGGGCCCGGTTAGCCAGGTTGGCAGCGGTTTACCATTTTAATCATTGGAACCATCAATTCCATTTAAGGATAATTGTGTCAACCGAACTTAAAAAGATGCTGGAACAAATGACCGCCGAATTGGATGGAATGATTGCCGCTGCGGTGGTTTCCATCGATGACGGTCTTCTTGTGGAACGGGTCAGCAAAAAAACGGATGTCCATCCGGGACCCGCCGCGGCTTATCTGGCGCGCGTGGTGCAGTCGAACAGGGAGGCCATGAGGATGCTCGGCTGGAACCAGCAACCGGAAGACATCCTCATTACCACCGAAGAAAGCTATTTCATCATCCGCCAATTAGCCGGAGATTTGTTTTTCCTGTTCGTCCTGACCACCCGGGATGAATGGATCGGCCGAACACGGGCGTTGATGGCGCAATACGCAAAACAGATAACCGTCATTCTGGACCTGGTCAAAAAGAAATCATAATCCGGTCGGGATCTGTTTGGTATTTCTATTCCACCGGGTACCAGGTTTGGGTGCGGAAGAAAAAGGCGACGTATCCGCGCACTTTCAGACTTTCGCCATCCCGCCAGATCCTGCAATTATATGTTTTGCCGTTCTCCGGGTCGAGAATTTTCCCATTGGCGAATGCATTGCCGGTTTTCTGCAAACCGGACATTATTTTCAGCCCCACCAGCGCCTTGTCCTTATTCTCTCCCGTGCAGGCGGTGCAAAGAGAATCAGCGGGTTTGCGCAGCAGTTTCACAATCCTGCCATTGATTAGCCCATCCTCCTCATAAATCTCCACATAGGACTTTTCGGTTTTGCCATCATCATCGATGGTTTTCCACACGCCCGTCACCGTCTCTTCGGCGTGTACTGAAAGGCACAACATGATGATCAATAAAGAGATACCTGGCACTGACCGCAACATCTTTTGAATCATATAAACCCCCTTGGTTTTTTTATAATTGACCTTACCATACCCGAATGACGTTTAATCTACTCCTATTCGTTGCAACTGTGGTTTGTCCGTATTTAATGAATTTCCGGGTCAAGACCCAGGGTGCCGCCCGGATTCATGATCCCATTGGGGTCAAAGTGTTTTTTGAGACATCGGAGAGCAGCCATCTGCTCCGGCCCGAGATAGGCGTCCATCCACGGGGCGGCCATTTTCCCGATACCATGATGATGGCTCAGGGCGCCGCCGCTGTCGGCGATGGCAGAGATGATGCCCCTTTGAAAATCAATATATGACCGGCTGGATTCAAATCGGCCGATGAAGATAAAATAGAGGTTGGTGCCCTGGGGATAGAAGTGGGAGCAATGTGTCATGCAAATGGTAAGGGGACGGCTTTTGATGTAGCCCCGTACACGGTCGTAGACGGGTATGAGATTGTCCCATGTCACCGAAGTCTCCAGCGTGTCTATGATGAGATTGAAATCGTTCAGGTCTTCCCGGATGTAGGGATCTGAGAAACGGCTTTGTTCCCATTTCCTTACCGGATAACCGGTGAGGGACATGGCACCGTGTCCCCTACAGATTTTCCTGATGTTGCGGTATACGCATTTTGAGAATTTCTTTTCTCCTTCGGTATGACCTATACCGATACAGCGAATACCCGGCTTGTATCCTCTGGCAGTGATAAACATGTCCGCCAGGGTGCCGTCGATACCAAATTGTTTCAATCCGATAGCGGTCTCCTCGGCATCGGATATCCTGAGCATCGATGGCATGCCGAATTCGCCCTGGCTGATATCCCTCACCGCAGTAATCGCATCCGTCCAACCGGGGAAAATGAAACAGAACCGTTTTCGGTGTTTCGGCATGTGTCTGAAAATTCGCAGTGTCGCGTTCACCAGAACGCCGTATGTTCCCTCGCTGCCCTTGAAAAAATCATGTATCGCAGGGCCGGTGGCGGCGCTGGGGAAATTTTTTGTTTTGATGGTGCCGGCCGGGGTGACGACGTTGAGACTTAACACCAGGTCGCAGGCGTCTCCATAGTAGGAAGACTGTTGTCCCGAGCCCCTGGCCATGATCCAGCCGCCGATGGTGGAATATTCAAAAGACTGGGGAAAATGACCGCCGGTGTACCGCCGTCCGGTATCAAAATGGTCCGGAGCATTATTCAGCAGTGATTCATATGCCGGCCCCATCATACCGCATTCCACGGTGATGGTCTGGTTTTTCTCGCTAAAATCCAGGACACGGTTCATGTGGGTCTGGGTCACCAGGATCACACCGCCCTTGACCGGACTCAGTCCCAGGGTCACCGAACTGCCGCCGCCGTATGTGGTGACGGGAATACGGTGCTGGTCGCAATAACCGACTATTTCAATGACATCTTCCGCATGACGCGGGTGTACCACTGCATCGGCGATATTCACGGCGTGATGCCGCCGCAAGGCCAGGGCCTCCTCGGTGGTCTTGCCCGAGGAATATTTCAGACGTGAGAAATCATCCGCATTCACATTTTCATCGCCGACCAAGGCGATGAAATGTGCCAGATGCCGGTCCGATATCCCTACCGGGGCTTGCGGCGGGAGCTTTACCGGTTCATCCCCTTGGGACCCGGGTTGATCGAAGTCAGCATCGGTCATCCGGAGGGCTTCTTTGAGGAAGCTGTACAGCTTGTCATTCGGATGCTTGAAGCCATCCGGTGCTCCCCATTTGAAAATCGACCGGTATGAGCCTTCAATTGGGGTGGTTCTCCGCCAACCGGGTCGATGTGGATTCGTTTTTTTCATGTCGAATTGGTACTCAAAAGCTGGAAAGTTTCAATTATTGCCTATTCACTCCGGGTATCCGGTGATGTCCTGAATCTGCCGGTAAACCGGTTTGAGGACAGGATATATTTTTTTATAGACCCGGTTGTACAATTTTTTATAAAGGGAAACATTGGCTGGATCGGGGTCGAAAAAATCATCGTAGGCCACCATTTCCTTTATGGCTGATTTAAAGGTCGGATGAATACCCAGGCCCACAGCGGTGACAATGGCGGCACCGAGGCCGGACGTCTCGGATGTCCTCCCCCTGACCAGGGGGAGATTGAAAATGTCCGCGGTTATCCTGCAGATCTCTCTGCTCTGGGAAGCCCCCCCGGACACGGCGACTCTCCCGACCTTGTTTTTCGATACTTTTTCAATGGTATGCAATCCGTCCAGCAGGGCATAGCCCAGACCCTCGATGACAGCACGGTAGACATGGGCTTTTTTATGGACATCTCCGAATCCGATCATGGCGCCTTTCGCGGTGGGCTGTTTCAGGCCGGGTCCCCAATAGGGCTGGACAATGAGGCCCATGGCACCGGGTGGTGATTGTTTCAGTAGTTTATCCAATTCCTTTTCCGGCACCGTTCCGTTTTGTTTCGCCGCCTGTACCTCTTCATGGGCGAACTCATCCTTGAACCAGGTGATCATCCAATATCCGCGAAAAATCTCTATTTCAGGATTGTAGTATCCGGGTATGGGGGCCGGATAGGGCGGCATGAAACGGATGGGTTTATAATACCGTTTCGTTGATATCTGAACGGTGGCGGTGGTGCCGAAACTCAGGCTGGCTGTCATTTCATCGAGCACCCCCATGCCAATGGTTTCGCACCCCTTGTCCGAGCCGCAGGCGATCACCGGTGTCCCCTGGGCAATACCGGTTTCGCGGGCCGCCTCCGCGGTGATCCGGCCGATCGCAGCCCCAGGCGGAACCAGGTCCGGCAGTTTGTCGCGGTCAATGGGAAACATCAGATACGGTGACGACAATTTTCCCGCCCATTTCATTTTTCGGTAATTAAACGGCAGATGACCGATTTGAGAGGCCACTGAATCCGTGAATTTGCCGGTGAGCCGGTAATTTAAAAACCCGGACACTTGAAGGTATTTATGGGTTTTTTCCCAGACATCGGGTTCATTCTGCCGTATCCAGTTGCATTTGCCGTCACGCTGCAGGGTTCGCAGGGCTGACTCCATTCCGATACACCGCAGGCCCATGCGCCATAGCAGATGCCGGCCGATGATATCATCGGCTTTGCGCTGATCCAGCCAGGTAATGATGGGGCGAAGGGGTTTCCCGTTGCGATCCAGATTGACCATGGTGTTGCGCATGGTCGTTACACCGATTCCGGCAACCAGGTCGAATTCAGCCGGGTATTCCCTTTTCAGGGTGGCGCAGGCGGTTTTCAGGCTTTCCCAGAATATTTCAGGATGTTGTTCCGCCCAACCGGGCTTGGGGCTTTGATAGGGGTCGTAATGAATTTGAACCTTATGCAGGAGTTCACCGGTTTCAGCGAATAGAAGGGTTCTCAGGCTTTGGGTGCCGCAATCGATTGAGAGAATCAGTTTTTTCATAATAAGATAGTCGTCGACGGGCTGCAGTCAGAGTTAATTATCGGTCTGGTTTTAAATAATGGTATTTGACGGATACGGCAATACTCTTTTGACGATCTCCGTCCCGTTCGTCCGAGAATTGTCGATTGACATTTAATCGTCTAAGTGGTATGACCTCTTACCAGATATACAACGAATTGACAAACATTTTCAGGTGTATTTTCCATGAAATCAACCCAATTATTACGTCCCGCCCAGCATACCGAATATCAGCTCTTAACGTCCATCTTAAACGGCACGCATCCACCGGGTTCGGCGCTTCCCAATGAAAGAAGCCTTGCCATGCACCTTGGGATTACCCGGCCAACCCTTCGCGAAGCCCTACAACGTATGGCCAGGGAAGGGTGGATCACCATTCAGCATGGCAAAGCCACCATGGTCAACGATTATGCCCTGGACGGGGGCATGGGAATGCTGACCACCCTGTCGGCTCACCCTGAATTTTTACCCGCCGCCTATATTCTACATTTTCTGGAAGTGCGTTTGGTTCTACTGCCGGAGGTGGCTGGAATGGCGGCTGAAAAAGCGCCGGAAACCTTGCTCCGCCACTTGTCGCGGCATGAACAATTGAACGACGATAAAGAGTCTTTCGCCGAGTTCGACTGGCAATTGCAATTATTGATGGCCACACATTCGGGGAATCCCATATTCAGATTGATAGTGAATGATTTCAGTCAATTGTTCAAGACCATGGCACCGGCATATTTCGCGATGGACGATGCCCGGAGGGCGTCCACAGGTTATTATCAGGCCCTTTCCCGCTTTATCACCGGGAACGACCGGGAAAAGGTGGTGGCCATTGTGCGGTCCGCCATGCGGGATGCCATGGTCCGTTGGAAACAAATGAAATGAGCCTGACATCACTTCAACAAAACTGGGACCTGGTGGTCATCGGCGGCGGGATCACCGGGGCGGGTATTTTCAGGGAGACGGTCGGAAACAACATTCGCACCTTACTGGTCGAGCAAAAGGATTTCGCCTGGGGAACATCCAGCCGGTCTTCGAAAATGATCCACGGTGGATTACGATATCTGAAACAAGGAAAACTTTCGCTCACCCGCCAATCGGTGAAGGCCCGGGAACGGATGATCAAGGACGCGCCGGGATTGGTGGTACCCCAGGAATTTCTGCTGCCGATATTTCGCAATCGACCGCCAGGCAAACGAAAAATGGGTATCGGATTGACCCTGTATGATTTGTTTGCCCATAAACGATACCACCAATTTCTGGATCGCGGCACCCTTTGCACCATGGAACCGCTTCTCGCCGCCCACGATTTGGTGGGCGGTTTTAGTTTCATGGATACATCCATTGATGACGCGGGCCTGGTGTTGCGATTAATCAATGAATCCATTGACGCCGGTGGAGAGGCGCTAAATTATACAAAGGCCGTCCGGATCAACCGGTCGGCGGACGGGCAGGTTTCCGGTGTGGATCTGAAGGATACTGAAACCGGAGAAGAAATCACCGTGAACACTAACGTGGTCATCAGTGCCACCGGGGCCTGGTCGGAAAACCTCAGCCGATTACCCGGTGACGGTCTGCACCTTCGCCCCCTGCGGGGGAGCCACATCATATTCCCGTTTGAATCAATCCCGATTACCCGGCCGGTGAGTTTTTTTCATCCCGAGGATCACAGACCGCTGTTCGTCCTGCCGTGGCAGGGCAGCATCATGATCGGTACCACCGACCTTGACGATGACCAGGATCTGTCAATGGAGCCGAGCATTTCAAAGGCGGAGGTGAGATACCTGATCACGGGTATCGCATCGATTTTTCCCACCTTGAAAATCGGTTCGTCTGATGCAACTTCATCATTTACCGGTATTCGTCCGATTCTCAGCAGGGGCAGGAGGTCGGCGTCCAAAGAGTCCCGCGAGCACATGGTCCAGGCCGAAAAAGGACTAGTGGCCATTACCGGGGGGAAGCTGACCTTGTTCAGGGAACTGGCCTTGGACGCACTTAAATCGGCCGGGCCATATTTGCGACCGGTATTAAAAACAGATAAACGTTGTGGGGAACTCCCCCCGGTGTTCGAATCTGTTTCCCCGCAACCGGTGCGGGAATCCATACTGCCGGTTTCCATACAGCGCCGCCTGACCGGCCGATATGGGCATCGTGCCAAACAGCTCATTGAAGAGGCGCGCCCGGAGGACCTCACCCTTGTTCCCGGCACTACGACCCTGTGGGCGGAATTGCCCCATACAGCGAAAAATGAAAGCGTCCGTCATCTCCCGGATCTTTTGCTGAGGCGGGTCCGGATTGGTCTGCTGATTACCGAAGGCGGCAAGGCACATCTGAACCGGATCCAGCAATTGTGCCAACCGGTTTTACCCTGGGATGACCACCGGTGGGAAACGGAAAAAAAAGACTACCTGAACCATTGCCGTCGATATTATTCCCTGCCCTGATCCGCTCTTTCCACTATCAAATGAAGGTATTTTATCTATTTTAAGGACTGCTTTGCTCATTAAGTGAAGATAAAACGACAGCATTCCTTCCTTTGGCATTTTGATTTTGTCATTTGACATTTTAACCATGCCTTGTATCAAAGCATGGACAATACGTTAAAGTATCTCCATGCCGAATGTGCAGACGATCACCCTGTGTTGACATCCGCACATGGCCCATGCTTATTATGTGGCGGATATGAATGTCGGCGGTTGACGTGAATCACCCACACCTTATCATTCGAATCCAAACCTATATCACCCATGAGAAGATATCCGGATTACGCGGAATAATTTGATGAACTGGGAAAAAGAAGACTACACCATTACCTGGGACAAAAGTCGGATCGATATAAAGGTTCTTTCCGAATTGCTCGGCGGATCCCATTGGGCAGAACACCGGTGCCGTGAGGATATTGAGAAATCGGTGGCCAATTCAATTTGTTTCGGCCTTTTTCACGGGGATGTGCAAATCGGGTTTGCCCGGGTACTGACAGACGAAATGGCCTATGCCGTTATCCTTGACATGATCATACGGGCGGAATTCAGGGGGCGGGGGCTTGGGAACTGGCTGATGGCGTGTATCGGTTCACATCCGGTGGTGGCGCCGCTAAGACAGGTCCTGTGGACCAGCCGTGCCGTCGATTTTTACAGGGGAATCGGATTCAAGGAAGCGGCCCCCCTTAAATTAATGGCCCGATCGTGGTAAATTCAGCACCTTGAAATGTAATGGATTTGTGCCGATCTTATACAAGTCGATGTTGATGAAAACCGTGGGATGGGGTCGGCATTTTCGATCCCACGCCTATAACGTCTAAAACCGCTAACGAAAAGGAAAAAGGAGTGTATTATGAATGAATTGTCGGACCGCATGATCCGTGCCGCAAAACTGGATGTGAATCTGTATGAAGAAGTCGAAGCCGATAAGAGTACCATGGGCCAGGCCATGACGGTGGTGGTGCTTTCAAGCCTGGCCGCCGGAATCGGCATGATTGGAAAAGGCGGTGCCGGCGGGATCCTGGTTGGTACGATTACCGCCCTTGTCGGGTGGTATCTCTGGGCATTTCTCACCTATTACATCGGTACCAAATTCCTTCCCGAACCTCAAACCAAGGCTGATCATGGTGAATTACTGCGGACCATAGGCTTTGCAAGTTCTCCGGGAGTGCTTCGCATTCTGGGCATCATTCCCGGACTGGGAAGCCTGATTTTCCTGGTGGCCTCCATTTGGACGCTGGTTGCGATGGTAATTGCGGTCCGCCAGGCACTTGACTATAACAGCACTCCTCGGGCGGTGGGGGTTTGCGTAATCGGCTGGATTATCCAGATGCTGCTGTTTGGTATATTGTTTTCCATTTTCGGCGGTGGACCAAAACCACCCATGTGAGTCTGAAATGAGTTTTTTCGGCGGCGTGGTGTCTAATGCATTGACAGCGAGCGGACATCCCATTGGCTATCGGGGTGGCGCAGGGCGGGTGTTCCGGCCGCACCAGCAATAACAAACACTATCTATGATATCATAAATAATTTATTAAATCAAAATGTTAGGGCGTTTTTTAGCCTCTATTGGTATAAAAAAATCCGGATAACTTAGATGCCTTGGGATGAACCGACACTGGTGGCAGGTCTGCAAAGCGGAGACGAAGCGGCGTATCGGGAATTAATACGGTGCTATCGGGACAAATTGTACCGCATTGCATATGGCATCACCCTGGACGAGGAAGAAAGCCGCGATATCATCCAGGATGTTTTTCTGCTGGTTTTCCGGAAGATCAGCAAATTCAAAGGGGAGTCGAAATTGACTACCTGGCTGCACCGTATCACCGTCAATCAATGCCTGAACCTGAAGCGCCGCTGGAAGCGACGATTTCGGCGGTTTCACCATTCCATTGAAACTGATGACGCGGGAGAGTCTTTGTTGCCAGAATCTGAGGACTACCAGGCTGAGACGCTGTACCGCCGGAAAGAAGTGGAGGAGGCCTACCGGAATGCGCTCCGGACATTGCCTGAAGAAGCCCGCATCGTCTATGTGCTCAAGGAGATCGAAGGGCTGACGTATGAGGAGATCGGTCGGGCTCTTGGTATACTAAAAGGCACCGTGAGTTCGCGGCTGTTCCATGCGCGCCGGTGCCTGAAAGTAGCGCTGGAACCATACAGGAGAATAAAATGAAAACGTCATCCATTTCCAACCCGTCCTGTTCCACCAGGCAGCTCAGCCGTTTCCTCGATGATGAAATGTCTGAACCGGAACGGCAGGCCGTTGAAAATCACCTCAACCATTGTCCCGATTGCCGTTGTGTCCTGGAATCGTACCGGCTCCTTGGCCGGGTGGCCCGCCGGCAGGCGGACCGCGCCAGGGTCTCGGTGGATTTGGATAGCGTGGAAGATCAGGTGCTTTCCCACATCAACCGCCACCGCGGCAATACATCCGGTTGGCGGAAATGGTGGCCGCCCGGCCGGTTCCATATACCGATATATGCCGTGGCAGCTGCAGTGGCTTGCTTCCTGATCATTTTACCGTTTTCCTTTCAGGATAACGGTCACGCCCCCAGCGCCATTATTAATTCTTTTACAGGGTCAGTGACTTCTGTTATGTTCTATGAAACACCAAATACTCATCAGACCATCATCTGGTTCAATGAGGAATCAAATCCCAGTGGAGAACCCAATGCCGGCGAGAATACATAAGCTTTTCCTGGCGATAGCCGTGGTCATGGCACTGATGTCCGGACCGGTTTTGGCGAGCCAAAAGGTCAATATCGGTATCAAGACCATCCTGGCATCCGATAAAGCGGAATTTGTCGATCCCCAGTTAAAGGGGCTGATCAAAGAGTTGCGAACCGTATTCCGGTTCACTTCTTATCGCATGCTCGGACAGGACAATCTGACCATCGAGGTCGGAAAAACCGGTACGGTGCGTTTACCCGGCGGCCGGGTCCTCGAAGTGACACCCATCGGTATCCAGGGAAAGCGTTCCGAATTGGAATTAAGTATTCTCAAGAAAAAACGACGGATTTTCAATACCCGCATCAAACTCCTCAATGGCGGTGTTCTCACCGTGGGCGGCCCGCGCCACGACAATGGGTTTTTATTGTTCAATATTACCGGTCGATTTTAGACGATGGTCCATTCAAGGGGCTGTCGGCTTCACATCCCTTCTGCCTGAAAAATCTATGTAATTTCATATAGTTATTAATCTTATTATCTTTTTGTCTTTTTTTGTGAGTTTTCACTGTTTTCCGGTGTCTAAGCAAGTGTAGGAAAAACCAAAAGGAGGCGAATTATGCAAATCAGACGATTTTGTTTCAGACTGCTCATCAGCGGCGTATTTATTATATTAATCAGCACCAATGCCTGGGCCGGCAGGGAGCAGCGGGCCCGTTGGGAAGGGGTGGCCATCGGCGTGGCCGCCACACTGGTGGGCCAGGCAATTCTGGACCACCATCATGGCGGTTATCACCAGCCGGCAACGGTGCGCGTGAATGTTGGTCCCCGTCACCGGGGACCCGGCCGCCGGCACTATCCGCCACCGCCGAGGCCCCAACGCGGCCACTG
The DNA here is from genome assembly GCA_013003715.1 of Desulfobacteraceae bacterium. Lineage (GTDB taxonomy): Bacteria > Desulfobacterota > Desulfobacteria > Desulfobacterales > Desulfosarcinaceae > JABDIN01. Next base: position 108,384 of record JABDIN010000033.1, read on the forward strand.
GGAAGTCCGAAAGGTCTGGGTACCGCCGGTGTGTGAAAAGGTCTGGAATCCCGGCCACTACAATCGTCGCGGTCATTGGGTGCCGGGCCATTGGATTACCGTGGAATCGGCGCCGGGGTATTGGAAGAAAGAACGGATCTGGATAGCCAGCTACATCAATCATTCCCGCCGGGCCGAGCGTTACTGATGACAGTCTTCGCCCCCGCTTTCCACATTGTCAGGCAACCCCGGCATGCTGCCATGGGTTGCCTGAACGACCGGGAATCGTATCATGCAAGCCCAAGGAAAGAGCCGTTTGGATGAATTGAAATTACGGCGTTTTGTCCTTCAGACACCTTCCTGACATTTTCACTTTAAAAAAGACTGTTCACGATCCACGCTAAATCCACCGCCGTCGCCCTGTCACCCGTATTTTCCATCCTTGACATGGCAGTCATGGGTACTATATTTGAAATTACTTCATTTTAACAAATAATCATGCAGAGCGGCGCGAGGGATCTGGCCCGATGACCGTCCGGCAACCTGACACCAAAAGGTGCCAATTCCAGCCCGAACAGGGAACATGTGGTCCTGAAGGCAAATGGATGTCGAGCCTCTCCGCGTGAGAGGTTTTTCTATTCTGCGTGGTGCGAAGATCAAAACATGTTCGGTTCAATCTGATACATTAAGGAGAACGATTATGGAAGATACTAAGCAAGGATTTGCAACCCAGGCGATTCACACCGGCTACTTTCCGGACAAAACCACCCATTCAAGAGCCGTACCCCTCTATCAAACAACATCCTATACCTTTGATGATACGGCTCACGCCGCGGATCTATTCGGATTGCGCCAATTCGGCAATATTTATACGCGAATCATGAATCCCACCACCGACGTCCTGGAACAGCGTATTGCCGCGCTGGAGGGGGGTAAGGCCGCCTTGGCGACGGCATCCGGTCAAGCCGCGGAAACCCTGGCCATTCTGACCCTGGCCAAAGCCGGAGATGAAATTGTGTCGTCCACGGATCTTTACGGGGGCACGGTCAGCCTGTTTCACCACACGTTGTCGAGATTCGGCATTACCACCAAATTTGTACCGCCCCATGATCTGGAAGCCTGGCGGGACGCTATCACCGATCGGACACGCGCCTTTTTCATCGAAGGGTTGGGAAATCCCAAACTTGATCTCATCGATTTCGAGCCCATTGCCAAACTCGGCCGTGAACACGGTATTCCGCTGATCGTGGATAATACCGTCACCACTCCCTATTTATTGCGCCCTTTTGAATTCGGGGCGGCCATCGTTGTTCATTCCGCCACCAAATTTATCGGCGGTCACGGCACCTCCATCGGCGGACTGCTGGTGGACGGGGGAAATTTTGACTGGGTCGGGTCCGGCCGGTTTACCGAATTCAACGATCCCGACCCGGCGTACCATGGTCTCAAATTTGTCGATGCCTTCGGGGATCTGGCTTTCATCCTTCGTGCCCGAGTGTTGGGGCTGAGGGATATGGGAGCGGCAATGAGCCCGTTCAACGCGTGGACATTTCTCCAGGGGTTGGAGAGTTTGCACTTGCGAATGGAGCGCCATAGCGAAAACGGTCTGGCCGTTGCCCGTTTTCTGGAGGCACACAATTGTGTTTCCTGGGTAAGATACCCCGGCCTGGAATCGTCCAAAACCTATCATTTGAAAGAAAAGTATCTGCCCGACGGGCAGGGTGCGCTGGTGGGCTTCGGTATCAAGGGCGGCCGTGAATCCGCCGTTAAATTTATCGAGAGCCTGAAGTTGTTTTCTCATCTGGCCAACATCGGCGATACCAAAAGCCTGGTCATCCACCCAGCCTCCACGACTCACGAGCAATTGTCCGAGGAAGAGCAAACGGCTGCCGGCGTCACCCCCGACTTTATCCGGTTGAGTGTCGGCATTGAAGATGTGAAGGATATTATCGCCGATCTGGACCAGGCGTTGACGACCGGTGTGGGCTGCAGTCTTTAACAGGAAACGCTGTTGGTGGACATGGACCTGTTTCGGAGCTGAGTAAGTAAATGGATCGAAAATCCGTGGGATTGGTTCAATCCCATACGTATACCTTTGCTGATGCCGATGAACCGCTGGTATTGGAATCGGGAAAGACCCTGGCGCCCGTGGCGGTGGCCTATGAAACCTATGGCTCTCCCAATGCGGATCGCTCCAATGCCGTCCTGATCTGTCATGCCCTGTCGGGCGACGCCCATGCGGCCGGGTACCACCATCCCCATGACAAGCATCTGGGGTGGTGGGACGGCATGATCGGGCCCGGCAAGGCGTTTGATACCGACAGGTATTGGGTGATTTGCTCCAATGCCATTGGCGGGTGCAAGGGAACCACCGGCCCGGCCTCGATTCATCCCAAGACCGGCAAGGCCCATGGCTTGGATTTTCCCATCGTCACCATACGGGATATGGTGGATGTTCAGCAGCGATTGATCACGCACCTGGGAATCGAACGTCTTTACAGTGTGGCGGGCGGCTCCATGGGCGGATTCCAGGTACTGGAATGGGCCTTGCGATATCCGGAAAAAGTGCGTTCGGCCATTTGCCTTGCCTCTTCCGCCCGTCTCTCAGCCCAGGGAATTGCCTTCAATGCGGTTGGACGCAATGCCATCACCAAGGATTCGGCATGGGCTGAAGGCCATTATGAAGGGGACGGCCCGGAAAATGGTCTGGCCATTGCCCGAATGGTGGGCCACATCACCTACCTGTCCGAATTGCTCATGGATTCCAAGTTCGGCCGCCGGCTCCAGTCCGCAGATCGGCTCAGTTATGACTTTTCCACCGAATTTGCCGTGGAATCCTACCTCAATCATAAAGGTAATGCATTCAAACGCCGGTTTGACGCCAACAGCTATTTGTATATGACCAAGGCCATGGATTATTTTGATATCGAGCGGTCATATGGCCCTTTGAACAGGGCGTTTGCCGACATACAGGCACGTTTCATGATCGTGGCCTACAGCACGGACTGGCTTTTCCCGTCCGCACAATCAAAGGCCCTGGTACATGCACTCCTGGCCTGCAACAAGGATGTATCGTTCATTGAGGTCGATTCACCCTATGGGCACGATGCGTTTTTGGTGGAGGAGGACCGCCTCGCACAGATCATGGCCGCCTTTCTTTCCGGTGGTGAAAAAGCAGATGTACTCGGGGGGCATTCGTGATGAACGAGCACTATGTGGATCGGCTCAGCCGAACGGACCGTGATCTTATCATTTCCAATGTGCCGGACGGTTCAAGGGTTCTTGACCTGGGCTGTGGGGATTGCGGCCTGCTCGTGGAATTGGCAAAAAAGAAGAAAATTCAGGGCGTGGGGCTGGATATTGATGGTGATTTGCTGACAAAAGGATTGGCATACGGACTTTCCGTATACCATGGAAACCTCGATGACGGTCTCCCGGGGTTTCCGGATCAGTCCTTTGATTATGTGATTATCAATCAAACTTTGCAAGTGGTGAAAAATCCGTTATTAGTGTTGCAGGAAACCCTCCGGATCGGCCGTTTCGCCATTGTCGGGTTCCCCAACTTTGGACACTGGCGCCTGCGCTGGGGGCTGTTTCTCGGTGGGAGGGCGCCCAAGTCCCATGCGCTGCCGTTCGAGTGGTATGACACTCCCAATATCCGCGTACTGACCGTCACGGATTTCCGGGATTATTGCCGCCGGGAACAGATCCATGTGGTCCGGGATGCTTATCTCATCGGTTCACGGTGGCATAAAGCGAGCCGGCGATTTTCGGCCAATATCATGGCCCAGGCCGCCATGTTCGTGATTACCCGTTCCGGCACCATATAAAATATGGCGAGGTGCCGGAATCTTCACGCATGCCGTAAAACAGAAATCTGTGAAACGCCGGGAAAGCATAATTATTAATTTACTGAAAACGTACTATTGTCAGGAGCAAACAACATGCTGAAAGCCTCAAGTTTACGCAAAGGTCAAGTCGTCAGTATAAACGGTCAGGCCTTTCAGGCCAAACAGATCGACACCCAGACACCATCCGCCCGGGGCGCCAATACATTGTACCGCGTGCGCTTCACGGCCATACCCGCGGGCCAGAACCTGGAGCAGACATACAAAGGTAATGACACGCTTGAAGAAATGGTGCTGGAGCGCCGCCCGGTCAACTATTTATACAGTGATCCGGATGCCTATCACTTCATGGATACCGAGAATTATGAACAATACAGCCTGTTTGCGGAGCAGTTGGAAGAGCAGCGCGATTGGCTGACCGAGAATATGGAAGGTATCACCGCTCTCATGCTCGACGGTCAGGTGGTAACCATTGAATTGCCCACGGCCATTGAAATGGAAATCGTGGAAACCGCCCCGGTGATCAAAGGCGCCACCGCCACCAACCGCAACAAGCCGGCCACCCTCACCAACGGCCGTGTCGTCCTGGTACCCGAGTATCTTTGCACCGGTGAACGCATCCGCGTCAACACCGACACCGGAAAATTCATGGCCAGGGCTAAATAACGTGGGTTAACGGAGTCGACGATTGCTGGACAATGATCGGGTAAAAGGCGTTGTCGTTCATTTTCAGATGCAAAATTTTAACGTCCCATAGTCTCCCTATCATCAGATCCCTATGGTGTTGAATGGCAGGCCAGTTGCTTTAAGAAAATATCGATATTCCGGGGAAGAATTTCCAGATATTCTTCTGACAAGGTATATTGGAGTAGAATGCTGCGAGTTGGAAAAAGCTTCCCATATCAGGAATATAAACAATTTTATTACGTCCATACTTGGAAAGTCCGCTACATGCCGATAACAGTTACAGGTGTAATTTGACAGAAGCCACACAATATCCTTCAGGTTCCAGCCATTGAGTTAAGAGATTTTCATTTCAGTGATACACGTCATTTTTTAATCCTCTTTTCAAACAGGCGTTCAGATTATGGATTTGTCTTCCACTCGCCAATAAAGCCCTCCGCCATCCTCTCTTTCCATCATCTTATTCATAATAAACTCACGCCGAAGTGTGGCAACATCAGGATGATGTTTAGCAATAATGCCGTTGACTTCCTTTTCCGAGTATTTAACACCTATATCAAATTTGTTTATCAACCATTTCAGGATGACCTCCCGCTTCTTGCGGCCGGCAGGAATGGCCTTGAGCTGTTCGCCATCCAGAAAGGCTTTGAATATCTTGTGCTCCCAGGCATCAGAACTGACATTTTCAGTTAAGGCGGCCATCTGTCTGGGGGTGAACCGGTCTTTATTCATCTGCTCTAGTGCTTTACTATTCAGATGATACAGATGGGTATTTCCATCAACATGCATTTGCACCAACTCGAGTTCTTTCAGCTTTGCCAAGTGGTGGGATACTGTAGGTGCTTTCAGATTGAGCAGCACCGACAACTCTTCCACACTGCGTTCCTGATCTGCCAGGATACCCAATATTTTTAGACGGTTTTCATTGGCTAAACATTTAAAAAAATTGAGAAGGGCTTGAAACTCTTCCTCACTCATGGCATACCACCTATTTCGATTAAAATCTAATTAGAATTTAATCGAAATAGGTGGTCGCAGTCAAGAGAAATTTCGTCATCCAATTCAGGTTTTCAAATTAGGACAATCTTAACATGGTGACTTTTCAGAAATACCAATTCGACATGCGTTATTCATCACGTCCATAACTTCTGTAGTTTTTTTGCAGCGATACGGCTTTTGTGGGGCATGTGGGTACACATACACCGCATCCGATGCAGCGGTTAAGGTCAAGCGAGGATTGCTTCTTTTTCGCGGATACACTTGCCGCTCCGACTTGGCAGCGTTTTTCACAATTACCGCATCCATCGCATGCATCCGTATCTACGACAGCATAAAAATTTGAAGCCCAAAAATCCACTGGTTTAGGTAAATTTTTCTGCATACCGATCATTCCGCGGCAGCATCCGCAACATGAACAAATGAACTCGGCCTTTTCCGTATTGGATGGTTGAAGAGCCAATCCCTGAATATACTTACATTATGTTGCGGTTGGATACTTTTTGCAATCGGAATGGTACGCATCTGCGGAAGTTTTGTACTAAGAAATTCTATTCCAAATTTTTTGTCCAATATATAATCATCAAAATTTCTTATGAACTCCGGCGTAAGTTTGCCGAGCTGATATTCGTACATCCCCACAACAAGGGGGGCATTACAATAAAGTCTTTTGCCGCCTTTAATTTTTATTTCAATCCCTCCTTTTTCTTCAGTGCGGCCAAGTAGCTCTGCTAATTTGTCTGGCGATTCAACTATATGCCCGGCTCTTTCAAATACCGTTTCAAGCGGTTCGGGTTTGTAGGTCAAACACGTTGCGATTTCAGCCTCTTGGGATGTAAAAATGTGCTTTAGAATTCTTATCTCGGAACCTGACTTTGTGGCGGGAAAGCCTACTGCCTGACTGTCTAAATGACGTTGAAGTTTGATATAGACATGTTCACTTTTTTCCATATTATACCTCTTTTTTTGGGAACTACAGGTCAGTGCGCCTTTGTCAGGAAGTTGCCCAACGACAAGCTCACCTGGATTGAGGGCCGCAGTTCGTTGGGATCAAGTTCGGCGATATATAGTTTTTCTATGTCCAACTTTAATAATCCAAACTGTAAGTTCTTTATCTTGTATGGAAGAGACAATGCGATAATGGCCTTGCCGGATACGGTAAAGTTTATGGCCAGTGAGTTTTTCTCAGCCTGTCGGGCGAGGATCGTCTCCAAGGATCTTAATACGAGAAAGGATTTCTTCAATTCGTGGTCTGAAACCTTTCATGATGGCCCGCTCCTTTTGTGGATCACATTAAAACACGATACGTTTCCCGGATTCCGGCAGGATAAATTCCACGCCCAGGTCATTCAGTTCGGACAACTCGTTCATAATGGTCCTCTCAGGAACATCATCCCGATTTAGGGTCGGTTTGACGTGTGTCACCACGACTTTCAACCCGTGCAGGGCCGTTTCCGGCTGGTCAGGATTGACTATTTTGGCTAAAGTACGTAATTCCTCCATCATCCACTTCGGGGTCAGATGCCCAAACAGCAGTTTGTCCGGGCGGTGGTTCGGGAAGGAGACTTCAAGAAAAATACCGTGCAACGTGTTCTCACGCACAAGGGGTGCAACGGCATTCCAGACCTGTCGCATCTTGTCGCTTTGTTCCACTGCATCAGGGCCAACGTCTCCGAAATAGAGCAGGTAGGCACCGCCGGATTCGACCAGAAAGGCGGTCGAAAGATATCCCCCGGAATGGCTGAGTTCATAGGGAATAAGCACCATCGCAGTTCTGTCCACCGCGTGTTGTTCTCCAGGCGTCAGGCGAACGTACTGATATTTCTTTAACTGAAAGCCCTCACCGTCATCACCAAAATTCGGCCAGATTTTCCAGTTAAACAGGTGATCCCGGATATTATCGATGGTGGAAGGCAATCCCAAAATGGGTTTGGGACTGTCATCCGGCGCATTAATGACCATTCCGGCAACATGATCAACATGGGCATGAGAAATGGCATAGGCTTTTATATGATGGTGCATCACAACTCCTTCCAGACTTAACGGAGAATCTGCCGGAATCTCAATGCCCTGCAGACTCCCTTTTTGCTTGGCCTGGCGCAGTCCTGCCAACAGCGTCCCGGCATCGAAAGCGATAAAATCCGTGCCCCCGGCCGGTGCCAGCAGATATGACGATAAATCAGCTTCATTCAAACCCCCTTTGGTTCCCAATGGAATCGCCGTGAATTTTGCATTGACCGTTTCGTGATGTGTCGGTATTCCGGCACACCCGGAAAACAGGATGATGTTCAGCATGACGACAACAATACAAGAAACAGTAATATTCCTTTTCATACAGGACCTCCATAAGTTGTGATATATCTTCTTTTTACTTCACGACGACAGGCTTATACAAGGACATTGTTTTATGTTAACCATGAAGAGCACAAAACATACAAATGAAAAGAATTGTACTTTTCATCGATAGACGAGCACATTGATATTATTTCTCCGGCGGGAAAATACGCAAAACGCGTATTTCTGGTTTATGGGAGGCGGTGGCTGCAAGAAGGCTTCTTCCCAGTACGTTTCGCCGGAAACTCATTACACGAATCAGCGATACGTCACTTTACCTAATTAGTTGCCGGATTAATATTATCGAATTTCTGCTATTTGTAACACCTTAGGGAAGTCAATAAGTAATTGAATAACTACACGAATGCTGTTATTTCAATTTGATTCAATACCACACTCTATGGATTTACTGGATTGCTGACAGATGGCCCTAAATGTCCTGGAGTTAGACGACCGATCGGTCGTCTAACTCTCTTGCCCTTAAAAAAATCCCCTTCATTGACCTTTGCACCTGAATTCCGTATATATAGTGTTTGGCCGAAAATTGATGGGCAGGATACGGAACCATCTGTCTATGAGGGCCTCAAAAATCATATTTACAGCATATCTGTCAATTTATTGGGTACACGATGACATCCGACGATTTTTTTACACATCTGCGGCGAAAAAAGCCGATAATTTACCGGCAGGCCGCCGCTGAGAAGCTGTTTTTTCAGCTTGATTTCGATGAGATCGGCGCCTATGTGCGGATGACGAATACCAAGGGGAAAGAGATTGTGCCGGCTGCGGAGATGTATGCCGGGACCACCCGTGAAATTCTGCGGTTGATTGAATCCATCCAGGAAAAACAGAGTTTCCAGATTGACTGGGAATCCCCGTCGGACCGTGTGTATTTGAAAGACAGCACCCCGTTGCTGCGGTTACTCGAAGAAAGCGACAATTTCGTGGGGAACCGCATGAAAAAAGTAAGGTTTGCGGAAAAACCCGGCACCCTTTCCGTTCGTGTAACCAAGGCAAAGGACCGGATCCAGGGAACACCGGTGCTGGTGCATCGGCGCAAACTGCTGAGCAATCCACAATTGATCGACGAATCCCATGTCTATTGCCAATCCACCATTTATCGTGTCACCCCCATGGGAAGCCGGAGCGGCTACCTGAAATATTTTGAGACGGCGCTACCCGCATCCCTTCTTGAAAGATATCTTTCCCTGCTGTTTTCTCATATCGAAGGTGTCCAGGTGGATTATGACGGATATCAAGTGGAAACAGGCAGGCCCATGAGAACACAGCCCACCTTGATTTTTGAGCAGGTGGACGATGATGATACCCTTCACTTGCGTCTGTCCGGCTCGTTTCCGGGCTTTGATGCGGACTTTTTCGATGAGTTTGAAATCAACCGTGTGGCCACGGTGAACGACGCGGAAAAAACCATATCGGTTTGCGAAGTGATTCATGAAGATACCGCGGCCTCCTACAAGGACATCCGGCGGCGACTGATGCAGCATCGACGTGCCCTGAAGACCGATCGGGATTTTTTCGCGGATGATAATTTTTTTATCATTCAACCCGGATTGGCGGATCGCTTTCTTCGGTATGAACTCCCCGAACTGGTCGGCCGTTATACGTTTTTAGGGGCTGAACGCCTGACGTCATTCAAGGTAAGGCCTGTAAAACCGAAATTGAATCTCACCCTTTCCCATGGCATTGATTTTCTGGAGGGTGATGCCGCTCTCTCCATAGATGGTGAGAAATTCGCTCTGTTTGACGTACTGAACCAATATAAAAAAAACGCTTACATTACGTTGAGCGACGGTACTTACGGGTTGGTGAACCAGAGTTACATCAATAAATTAAGCCGTATCTTCAAGCGTAAAAAAAAAGGTGTGACGGTGTCGTTTTTTGATCTGCCGGCAGTTGAAGAGCTGATTGATGAGAAGATTGCCGGTGAATCCTTTGATCATGCGCGCAAGGTGTTTCTGGGGTTCAATACCCTGAGCCGGCAACGCACCCGTTACCCGAAACTCAAGGCCAAGCTCAGAACCTACCAGAAACAGGGTTACAAATGGGCGACTTATTTGAAGGAAAACAAGCTGGGCGGTTGCCTGGCGGATGACATGGGGTTGGGGAAAACCATTCAAGCCATTGCCCTGCTGGCATCCGTGTATCCGGCAGCGAAACAACCCTCCCTGGTGGTCATGCCGCGAAGTCTGTTGTTCAACTGGGAAAACGAGATCGACAGGTTTTATCCGGAGTTGACCCATTATACCTACCATGGAAACAAACGGGATATAAAAGAAGCCACATCAAACCGCGTGATTCTCACCACATATGCCATGGTGAGAAATGATATTGAAACATTCCGGTCCATCAAATTCCACTACATTATTCTGGATGAGTCCCAGAACATTAAAAACATGGAGTCCCAGATATCAAAGGCGGTCATGCTTCTGGACGGGGCACATCGGCTGGCACTCAGCGGTACACCCATAGAGAATAATATCAGTGAATTATATGCCTTATTCCGGTTTTTAAATCCGGCCATGTTCGGATCGGCCCGGGATTTTAACCGGGACTATCTGGTGCCGATTCAAAAAGAAGACGACAAGGAGGTGCGGCGGGAGTTGAAAAAAAAGATTTATCCGTTCATTCTTCGCCGTCTGAAACAAGAGGTTTTAAAGGATCTTCCGGACAAGGTTGAAAAAACCATTTTCGTGGAGATGACACCCGAGCAACAAAATTATTATGAACAGCGCCGGCTGTTTTATCACCATGCCATCCGGCAGCAAATTTCAGAGAATGGATTTCAAAAGTCCCGGTTCTTTATCCTTCAAGCCATGGGTGAGTTGAGACAAATTGCCGCCATTCCCGAGATGCGAAGTGAAAACGGCATCCGCTCCCCAAAACGGCCCATCCTCATGGAGCAGGTCGGCGAAGCCATCGCCAATTCGCATAAAGTGCTGATATTCGCTAATTATCTGCATGCCCTGGATTGCCTTTCACAGGATTTGAACGAACTGGAGATTGACCATCTGCTCATGACCGGCGCCACGCGGGACCGCAAAACACTGGTGGAACAATTCCAGACGGATGAAACATTGAAGGTTTTTTTGATGACATTGAAAACCGGGGGCATCGGATTGAATTTAACGGCAGCCGATCATATTTTCATATTCGATCCCTGGTGGAACCGGGCTGCCGAGAATCAAGCCATTGACCGCACCCACCGCATCGGCCAGAAAAACACCGTATTCAGTTACCGTTTGATCACCCGGGGTACCATTGAGGAGAAGATACTCGAACTCCAGGAATATAAGAAAGCGCTGTTCGATGAGTTGATCACCAGCGACGGCGCATCCTTGAAATCGCTGGATGAAACCGATGTGGAATTTGTATTGGGCGTGTAATTCCCTGCATATCTGCATCATATGCGAATGTTTTTTGGTTTGGTAATAGATGAATCTGAAACAGATACCCAATAATTTCGAGACTTTTTACCCCACCATCGACGATCCTGAGGGATGGGTTCATGAGCACTATTTGTGCACCAATTGCGGCAAGAACGCCATCCGGCCGAAAATAAAGATACCCAGGGGGCGATTATGCAATGAATGCGTCGGGCGATTTTTTAAGCGCAAAGGTCTTGAGATTGATGCCGCAACCTTGTCTTTGTCCGAGATTACCCGTCAACTTTTGGGGACGAACCAGGTCTGCCAGCGGTTGATTCTGCTTTGGGGTTTCAAAGGGATAATGCGGCAATATGCAAAAGGCACCACTGAATCGGCACACTCGCTCTTTAAATCGCTCGTACCGAATATGGGATTTGTGACACCGCATCCTTTGGCCCACGCCGTGCGTGAAGCCGCGGTCCGGGCTTGCGTTGCCGCGGGGGAAGGTGTGCTTCCCCACCTTTTGGCCGTCCGGAAACCGGAACCCTGGCAATTTTTTGCCAATATCATTTTAAGCGCCGGATCCATTGCCCCGTCCGATGAGAAAGTTCGGCGGTTGATAAAAAAAGGGGCCGCAGACGCCAGCCCCAATGTGCGCAGAATGGTATTGGTGGTTTTATCCGATACTGAGAATGAATGGGCCAGGCATTTGTTTGAAGCCCTGCTGGTGGACACGAACCCGCTGGTTCGTGAAGCCGCAGCTGAATTAAGCTTCCGGAGATCGCAGGTGAAAAGGGCGTCCGGGAAAGCAGCACCGGCCCAGAAGAAGAAGGCCCGGCATCCGAAACAATCCCCATTGGAGAAATTACTAGACCGATTCTATGCGGCGGACTTTCTTCAATCCATATACGAGGCGTATCTGCATCGATTCAAAGATTGTTTCCCGGACAACCGGAAGGCAACACCGGTGCGCCGGAAGCCCAGGAAATCGGACCTGGTGTGGCTGCTGGCCCATGTGTATTCGGATAAAGTATTGTTTCTGAAGCTGCTGTCAGACCTGCCGAGGGCAGTGGAAAAGGTGCTGCACCGGTTGGTGTGGGATGAATTTGAATGCGATGTGGAAGATTTGCAATCGTCATTGGATGCCCAAATCGTCAATACCCGCAAAGAGCCATACTATGATGAAATGTACGTGCATTTAAATCCGGATTACTTTATTTTCACGCTCCATTCCACCTTCGACTACCGGCGGGATTGGCGCAAACCCCAAAGATTGAACCTTCGCCTGCCGGAAGATTTAAGAACGCTGTTTAAAACGTATCTGCCGCCGCCCAGGGAATTCGACTACATACCGCTGGAGCAACCTGAGAGAACCGCTTATTTGTTTGAAGACCGTGGAGAGACCCAGGAGAGGCTTGCGGTTCTATCCCGTTATGTGCAACAGGGAAATGTAAAATACTCCAAATCCGGTAATAGGATTCTGATCGGTTCCTTGAAAAAGATGAAGGAGTATTTGCATATCAAGGAATTCTATTCGGAAGAGGATAAGGATCTACGATATCTGAGAACCCTGTTGATTGCGGAATTTATCTCCGAAGATGCCCTGAAAACGGATATCCGGTCTCCCGAGGACTTGAAAAGCCTGTTCGCGGGATATTTCGATGGTTCCAATTTCAAGTACTATCATGCAAAGGATATGCTGGCGCACCTCAAGGGGGGAAGTCATGACGATTGGAATTATGAAAAGCGGGATATGAGGGTTCGTGGGGCCATGTGGCTCATGGTGCAAAATCTGATGGTTGACCAATGGATCTCTTTGAAGAACATTTTTAAGTTCGCCCGGTACCGGGGCCTGGATCTGGAGGTCCTGGACAGGGGTACCGCCGAGCATTATCTCTATTTCAGAGGCGCTATCCGCGACAGCGGGGATAAACTGATCGAGGACATGCGTATCCACATTGAACCATCCATCTATGATGAGGCCGTTATCCACCCCTACCTCCGGGGAATGATGTACCTGTTTGCCGCATTCGGTCTGCTGGATATTGCTTACGACCATCCGGAACACAAGAATCTGCAGACCACCGGCAAGCCCTACCTGAGCGTGTTCGATGGGCTGTCTTTTATCCGTTTGACCCATCTTGGTGCTTACGTGTTCGGTCAGCAGGACAGCTATGCTATCGATTTTACGGAAAGCGCGGGTGACCTGGTACTGGACGAGAATCGGTTGATCATCTATCTGACGCAAAAGGACAGGTTAAAGAGCCTGTTGCTTGAAAATATTGGCGAACGGGTCACGGATACCTGTTACCGGGTGAATTTCCAGACCTTCCTGAAAGACTGTGACACCATCGGTGAAATCCGGCGAAAGATAACCTTTTTTAAAGAACACATATCCGACCGGCCGCCATCCGTATGGGCGGTTTTTTTAAATGAGATCACCTCAAAGTTGAATCCCATGGAACCGGTGGAGAATTATGCCGTATTCAAGCTTAATCCAAGTCGGGAGCTGGTATCATTGTTCGCCACGGACAAGGTCCTGAAAAAGTATGTACGAAAGGCAGAAGATTTCAATATCATCGTCGAAAACCGGCATATCAGCAAAGTAAAAAAGCGATTGCAGACTTTTGGATATTTTATGGATCCCACCCAGAAATGAGTCGCCGGGTTTGGATCCGTTAAACCGCCATGGGGCGCTTAATCCCCGCGGCTTGCCGCGAGGTGCGTCATCGCTTTTTGTCCCCGCATTGAAGATTCTCGAGTCCTTAGTAGAGCGACCCACTTCATTTCATCTCAGGCATCTATCCATCTGTCATGACACAAGCGCACCGCAACCGTGATTTTCTCTTTGGGGACCAGAAGAGAGATCCTGAAGGATGTAGTCGTGATGCCGGCGATGCCGATATGATTGTCCCCGAGGAGCGTCATGGTCTCAAGTAGCACTGTATTCGTCCGGTTGAGGCCCTCACCAATCAGAGACAGTGCGGAGAGATGAATGTCGAAGCGAATATGCTCGCTCAATTGATTGGTGAGGTGATGCTTAATCTTCTCCCATCCGTATACATTCTGTGAGGATACCACAAAAGATACACCGGATTGATCGTTCGCCTCATTTGTGGCCGTGGCATGGAGCTCCTTCACGGGAACTTGCTCCTTCTCCATATAATCCAGTACCCATTGAAAATCAGTGACGGCATTGCCACCGGTGATCCGGACCCGGGTGATTTCCTGCTCGCTGACCACACCCCGTACACCCGCCATGGTGCCGGGTGCCATCTTGCGGACAACGGTTTCACGCTGCCGCTCGAAGGTGCTGCGCGCATAAATGGCAATTTGCTTTTCCTTGGCAAATTGAACCGCATGGGCATTGAGCACTTTTGCGCCGGCCTCACTCATTTCCTGCATGGCCGGATAGGATATTTCCGGCAGATGCCGGGCACCCACCACCACCGACGGATCTGCCGAATAAACCCCGTCCACATCCGAGTAAATTTCACAGCGTTCAGCATCAAGGGCCGCTGCCAGGGCCACGGCAGTGGTGTCCGATCCGCCGCGCCCCAGGGTGGTAATGTCCCTTTTGTAGCTGACCCCCTGGAATCCGCCGATGACCACGACTTTCCCCTTGGCCATTTCATCCTGGACCCGGAACGGGCGCACTTCGATGACCTGGGCATCGTTGTGACGGTCGTTGGTAATGATGCCGCATTGGGAACCCGTGAGGGAGACCGCGTCAATGCCGCATTCGTGAAGCGCCATGCACAGCAGTGACATGGTAATGCGTTCCCCGGTGCTCAACAGCATATCCATTTCACGCCGCGGCGGACTCGCAGAGAGCTTGCGGGCCATGTCCACGAGATTGTTGGTGGTCTTGCCCATAGCGGATACCACCACGGCCACCTGGTCCGCTTCCGCTCTGGCCATGGCGATCATCCGGGCGATCCGCTTTAATTTTTCCGCATCGGCCACACTGGAACCGCCGTATTTCTGGACAATACAAGTCATGTGTCAGCCTTTCATTTTTTAAAATGACAAATGAAAAAGTTCTGTCGATTGTTAATTGCCTGTGTTGCCGGTTCTCGTCAAAATAGATAATATACCGTTTTTTAACGTTAGATTTTTATCAGACCGCCCTTTCAGCGCCGTCATGTTGCCGGCCAGTACGAGGACCAAACCGGTTGCGGCGGGGAGTGTCCACACATAGCCTTCAAAGACGGTGGAGATAGCCAGGGCCACCACCGGCACGACCATGATAGCATACGCGGCTTTGTCAGCGCCAATTCTACCGAGCAGCGTCAGGTACAAGCCGAATCCTGCGATGGAACCGAATACCGCGAGATAAATCAGTGCACTGATAAACGGCAGTGTCATGGGGATGGAAAAGGATTTGCCGGTCACCATGGCCAGGATAAGGAGCAAGAGGGCCCCGTAACCCATTCCGAACGCATTGGTCTGGATTACCGGCAATCGGTGGTTCTGGTTACGGGCCGAGACAATGTTTCCCACTGATGCCAGAAAGGCGGCGAGAAAACTCAGCGCCAGGGCATAGAAATTTTTATCCGCCAGGGAAAAAGAACTGATCTCCGGCCAAAAAATAAGGCCGATACCGGAGAGGCCCATGACCGCGCCGACGATGGTGGACAGTCTGACCGGAGACCCCAGCAGTATGAACCCATTGATGACGTTCATGAAGATAATGGTGGAATGGGTTACGGCCACCAACCCGCTGGTCAGATAAAGTTCCGAAACATAGACCAGCCAGTAGTTGGTTGAGAACAGGAATAAGCCCTGGAGGGCCATGAACAGATGATCTTTCCGGGAAAAACGCATGCGCAGCCCTTTTATCCAGCACCAGACAATGAGTGTCGCGGATGCCAGGGCGAACCGGTAGCCGATGGATATGAGAGGGTCCACGTCGCCAATCTGATATTTGATGGCCAGCCAGGTCGATCCCCAGATCAGCACCGTGGTGATATATATGAAAATGTTTTGGGTATTCAATCCGGGTATCCTTTTTTTACATCTCTCAGTCGTTCCAAGCCGATTTAATTAAACTACCATATCCACCCCTGGCTGAACAGATACAATAATCAGGAAAAAACAGCATAACAGACACCCCCGATTTTTTACACGCTTTGTCGTGGTTTTTTTCCCGCAGATGGGTATAATGGGTGAAGCTTATCTGCAATGAGGACTATGAAATGCGCAAAATCAAACCTTTTGCCATAGAGCGATACTTCTCCAGGTATGAATTCAGTGCCCGGTATCTTCTTTCGTGCTCGGACTGTGAACCCTATGCCATGGCCGATATCCTGGAAATGGCGGATCCCGAAATCCGGAAACTCTGGGACAATCTATCCTTGTCGTATACGGAAACAACCGGCCATCCGCTCCTGCGTGATGCCATTGCCGCGACATATGACGGTATCGGCCCGGAAGACGTACTCGTTATGGCACCTGAGGAAGCCATTTTTTTAGCCATGCATGCCTTGCTTTCCCCGGGTGATCACGTGGTGTGTACTTTCCCCGGATATCAAAGTCTGTATGAAATCGCACGATCCATCGGCTGTGAGTTGTCCTTCTGGAAAGCCGACGAAGCCTGGGGGTGGGAATTCTGCGTTCAGGACCTGGCTGAACTGGTGCGGAAGGATACCCGCCTGGTGATTGCCAATTTTCCGCATAACCCCACGGGTTTTGTCCCGTCACAAAAACAATATTCGGAGATCATCGATCTGACAAAGGCGGCAAACGCATATCTTTTTTCTGATGAGATGTATCGATGCCTTGAATTCGAATCGCGGCAAACATTACCGGCAGCCTGCACGCGGTACGAAAATGCGGTGTCTCTTTCGGGCCTTTCCAAAGCTTACGGTCTTCCCGGTTTACGAACGGGTTGGCTGGCCACGCGAAACCAAGATGTCCGCGATCGGGTGTCACGGCTCAGGGATTATACAACGATATGCGGCAGCGCTCCCGGAGAGATTTTATCAATTATCGCGCTGCACAGCAGGGATCGAATTCTCGGGGATCAATTATCACGGGTTCGTAAAAATGCCGGGCTTGTGGCATCCTTTGTCTCAGGTTTCGACCAGTTCCTCCAACTCAGTCCGGCCATGGGCGGCTCCATTTGCTTCCCACGGGTTCTATCTCATACGGATACAACGCGGTTTTGCAAAGATCTGGTCGAGGAGACCGGTATTATGCTGGTGCCGTCCAGTTTGTTCGATTATGGCGACCGGCATGTGCGGATCGGCTTTGGCCGTGAGGATCTGCCACAGGTGCTTGACCGGTTCGGGGCCTATTTGGCCGACCGTTATCGCGATAACCGTTAAATTCAAATTATGGATTTTAACTGCTGAGGGTTCAAGTCATGACCGTGAAAACGAGATGGATTGATTTTTTATACCGGACCGCCACCGGCAGCCGGAAGATCAGGTATTTATACACCCCCGTGGGTGCACTGATTTATGGTTCGTTCATCGTTTTGTTCATGGTCGCCTCTTTAGTTTTGGATCGCTGGCTCCAGTTACCAACACTGATCGACAAACCGCTGAATCTCATCATTTCCCTCCCTGTTCTTGGTTTTTCGATAGTCATGATCGGATGGTCCGTGGCCCATTTTATGGCCGTCAAAGGAACCCCGGTTCCGTTGAATCCACCGCCTAAACTGGTGAATACAGGGCCATATGCCGTGGTGCGGAATCCGATGTTGACCGGCGTTTTCGGCCTTTTATTCGGCGTCGGCTTCTGGTACGGCTCTGTGTTCCTGACCTTGTTCTTTGCGCCCCTGTTTACGGTATTGAATGTGTGGGAACTCAAAGCCATTGAGGAACCGGAGCTGATAAAACGGCTGGGGGCGGATTATATTGAATACCGGGAAATGACCCCCATGTTTTTTCCTGCCATCCGAAAAAAAGATCGACATTTATCACATGACTGAATGACGTGGCATATTCGATAGTCGAAACAGTGAAAAGGGACTCAGCTCTTGAATATGGCGCCGGCTAGTGGTAATACGTTCTTGATTGTTTATGTTGTCTCTGATGAATTTATCCCCATATCACGCTTATCAGAGATATCCAAATCGCATCGTTTGCAGGCAACGCATACATCATCTAATGGGATTGACCGAAGAGAAGCATAAGAAAAAGCCCTTTGGTCTTGAAGATCCAAAGTTCCGACTCACGTTCCATTTGACCCATTTTAATTACCTGATTTTCAAGTGGATGGATTCAATTTTTCATCGGCTTCCGGTGATTACATTGAATCCCGTCTGTTTGTTCAGCGGTTCCACCGCATGGGCTTCACTATTTAGCAAATTGTCAGGATGCTTCTACCGAGCTAAGCGAAGCTATCCTTAAATATTATCTATCCGGACAGGAGGTACTCCAATGAAGCAATCGATCAGATTTTTCGGCTTTGTGCTGTTGGCATTGATGTTGATTTCGGGGACAACCGTTGCTGAAAAGAAAGTGGTCACCGTCTTCGGCCCTTTCCAGGAACCCGAATCCACTCGGTTTGAGGCGGCTTATAAAGTTTTTGAGGAGAGAACGGGGATCGATGTTGTCTATACCCCATCCCGTGATTTTGAAACCTTGATTTTTGTCCGTGTGGAAGGCGGCGACCCGCCGGATATCGCAGCACTGCCGCAGCCCGGATTGATGTACCGGTTTGCCAAAAAACAACAGATCAAACCGTTGTGGCCGGAAGCCGTCAGCCTTGTGGAAAAAAATTACAGCCCGGTCTGGAAAGAGTTGGGTTCTTATGAGGGAACGCCATATGGGATATATCACCGGGTTAATGTAAAAAGCCTTGTCTGGTATCCGAAAAAAGCGTGGGAAAAAGCCGGATATCAACCACCGACCACATGGGCTGAAATGGAAACGCTTTGCGGAAAAATGATTAAAAACGGTCACACGCCATGGGCTATCGGCGTAAAAAGCGGGGGGGCCACCGGGTGGCCGGCTACGGACTGGATGGAGGATATCATGCTGCGGACCGCCGGTCCGGAGGTATATGATAAATGGATCACCCACGACATTCCATTTGATGACCCTGCGGTTAAGCGTGCAGCCGAAATAATGCTCAACATCTGGAGGGACCCCAAAATGGTCTACGGCGGGGCCATGGGTATACTGAACACCTCCTTTGGCGATGCTCCCAAAGTTATGTTCGAAGATCCGCCCAAAGCATGGATGCATCGGCAAGGCAATTTCATCACCGGTTTTTTCCCTAAAAAGATTCAGGACAACTTAGCGGACGAGGTTGGTGTTTTTGGTCTTCCTTCCATCGAACCCCAATGGGGATTACCTGTACTCGGTGGCGGGGATCAATACGTAATGTTCAGTGATCGCCCGGAAGTCCGTCAATTTATGGAATTTCTGGCCACCGCGGAATCCGGGGAGGCCTGGGCCAGAGCCGGTGGAGCACTTTTCCCCCACAAAGGCCAAAATCTGGATGCCTACCCGGACAAGCTTACCCGAATCCAGGCAGAGATGCTGTTGAATGCTGAGGTTTTCCGTTTTGACGCGTCTGATATGATGCCGGCCAAAGTCGGCGCCGGGTCATTCTGGAGAGGCATGGTGGATTTAGTCGGGGGCAAGAAAACGGACAGCGTTCTCAGGAAAATTGAAAAGAGTTGGCCCAAATAACCGGTGATCCGGTTGGATTTATGCTGATGAAAAAAAGAGAGAGGTGGACATCGTCATACAACACATGATGTCCGCCTCATTTAACCTTCCGGACCATGGAGTTTGAAATGACTCAAGAACGAACGGAAGATCGCCTTTTGCAAAAAGCTCTTGTCGGTGTGGGCCGGCTGTTTTTTACCTTGTTTGTGCCGGTAACCGCTTTTTTTATTTTCTTTAAAATATTTATTTTCCTCAGGGATGGGAACGCCCCCCAGTTGGTGATGACCCTCATCGCCATCGTCTGGGGGGTGGGTGGTGTCGCCGCTCTTTATTTTCTCGGCTATTGGTTGATTTCAAAATTGTCCGGCAAATGGAACAAGTCGCTCCTGCCGTATCTCTTTGTGGGGCCGGCACTGGTCATCCTGGCATGGTACCTCTTCATTCCGACGCTTCGCAGCCTGTATTTGAGTTTTTTCAACGACACGTCCATGGAATTCGTCGGACTGGCGAATTTCCTGTATTGTTTCACGGACGAAGACATGTTGATCTCATACCGGAACAACCTGATTTGGTTGATCGTCGGCACTTCTTTTGCTTCGGGATTCGGGTTGCTGATCGCCATTCTGGCGGACCGGTCAAAATTCGAGAAGATATCGAAAATACTAATCTTTTTACCGATGGCGATCTCGTTTGTGGGGGCCGGGGTGATCTGGCGCTTTGTATACGAGTATAAACCCGCCGGAGAAGATCAGATCGGACTGCTCAACGCCATTTATACGGCGTTTGGCGGGACACCCCAGGCCTGGCTCATGATTCAACCCTGGAATACCGTTTTCCTGGTATTCATCATGGTCTGGATGTGGACGGGCTATGCCATGGTGATTTACTCGGCCGCCATCAAAGGTGTTCCCGTATCTTTGATTGAAGCCGGCAGGGTTGACGGTGCCGGTGAAATCCGGATCATTGCGGCCATCACCATCCCTTACATCAAGGGGACGATCATTGCCGTGTCCACCACCATTCTGATCATTACCTTAAAAATTTTCGACATCGTCTATACAATGACCGGCGGCCTGTTCGATACGGACGTTGTGGCCAGCATGCAGTACAAACAGATGTTTGCCCAGCACGATTTCGGTATGGGGTCGGCCATCGCCGTTTTGCTTTTTATCGCCATCATTCCGGTCATGTATCTCAACCTGCGTCAATTCGGCCAACAGGAAGGATTCAAATGAAAAAACGCAAACAGCGGGTCAATTCCTTTATGGTCAACGGACTGCTGCTATTTCTCTGCCTGGTTTGGACGGTGCCGACATTCGGTCTCCTGATGACCTCTTTCCGGGACCGGGATGTGGTGAGTAAAACCGGTTGGTGGACCGTTTTTACCCGGCCGGATCAAGCCGAGTTGACCTTGGACAACTATGAGCAGGTGTTGTCCGGTAAAACCATCACCCTGGTGGATAGCAAGGGCAATCAGCAGACCGTCAAGGGGGATAACCTGACACGGGCATTTCTCAACAGCTTGACGGTTTCTATCCCCGCGGTGGTTATCCCCATATTGATCGCTTCCTTCGCGGCCTATGGTTTTGCCTGGATGGATTTTCCGGGCCGAAAAGTTTTTTTCATCCTTGTTGTTGCACTGCTGGTGGTGCCGCTCCAGATATCCCTGATCCCTTTGCTCCGCGACTATGGCCGGCTGGAACTCACCGGCACCTTTCTGGCCATATGGCTGGCCCATACCGGGTTCGGGCTCCCGCTATCCGTCTACCTGATGTATAATTACATCAGTCAATTGCCCCGGAGCATCATCGAATCGGCCATTATTGACGGCTGTTCTCATTTCGGGGTGTTCTGGAAACTGATACTGCCGTTATCAGTGCCGGCGATCGCGTCTCTGGCGATTTTTCAATTCCTCTGGGTGTGGAATGATCTGCTGGTGGCACTGGTTTTCATCGGGAGTAAACCCGGTGTGGAAGTATTGACCCAGCGGCTGCTGTATCTGATCGGTTCCAGGGGACAGGACTGGCACCTGCTTTGCGCCGGGGCATTCATCTCCATGGCGCTCCCATTGATGGTTTTTATATCACTCCAACGGTATTTTGTTCGCGGGCTGTTAGCGGGATCGGTAAAGGGATAGCCAGATGCTGATAGTCTGGAAATGAAAAACTACAGATCTCACGAGGAGAACACATGGCTGGTGTAAGACTTGAAAAAATCGAAAAAACATATCCCAATGGATTCAAGGCGGTTCACGGTATCGACCTGGATATCAGGGATGGTGAATTTATGGTGCTGGTGGGCCCGTCGGGATGTGCAAAATCCACAACCCTGCGCATGGTGGCGGGGCTCGAGGAAATCAGCGGTGGAAAAGTTCTGATCGGTGATCGTCTGGTGAATGATGTCGAACCCAAGGATCGTGATATCGCCATGGTATTCCAGAACTACGCGCTCTATCCGCATATGACCGTATATAAAAATATGTCCTGGGTCCTCAAACTGAAAAAAAAGCCTGCCGATGAAATCGATCGGCGTGTGCGCCAGGCCGCCGACATCCTCGGACTTACGGACATGCTGGACCGCAAGCCTAAACAATTGTCCGGCGGCCAGATGCAGCGTGTGGCCGTTGGGCGGGCCATTGTCCGGTCTCCCAAGGTGTTTCTGTTTGACGAGCCGCTGTCCAATCTTGACGCGAAACTTCGGGTCCAGATGCGCGTGGAAATCTCACGGCTGCACACCAAATTGAAAAATACCATGATCTATGTCACCCACGACCAGGTGGAGGCCATGACCATGGGTGATCGCATCTGCGTAATGGAATTGGGCCGGATCAAGCAGGTGGATACCCCTACCAATTTGTATCGGTATCCGGCAAACACCTTCGTGGCCGGATTTATCGGTTCCCCGTCCATGAATATCGTGAGCGCAAGACTGAATTTTGACGGTGACACCTGCTATGTCGATTCCCAAAACCTTCACCTAAGGATTCCGGACGATATCGGAAAGAAGGTGAGACAATATGACGGGAAGGCGATTTATTTCGGTATTCGTCCCGAACATATACATGCCCGGGAAACGAATCCGGAGGCCGCCGATAACTTTTTCAACATGGAAGTGTCCGTCGTGGAAAACATGGGAAACGAGGTCTATCTCTATTTTACACCCGGAAACAGTCAATACATCGCGCGCATTGATCCGGACATCCCGGTCCGGTCCGGAGACAGCCATGAGATGTGGCTCGATACCAATTACATTCACCTGTTTGATGGTGAAACAAAAGAAAACCTGATCTATAAGCCTAAAACGCAATAACCAGAAATGATTCAGGTCTGTACGGCAGAAGCCGGTGCCTTTTTGTGACCCCCTATCCATATACCTGAAACTAAGAGTGCTATTCCGATAGTGGTCGTATAGAGATTTGATATCTTGCCATTGACCGCGTCGATAATCGTTCCGAGAATTATTTGCCCGGCAATCAATAGCACGGTAGCCGTCGTAGCCCCTATCTTCGGCATCACCCAGCTGTTCAGGGCTACATAGCCGGCACCTATGAATCCCCCTAAAAACAGGTACAAAGGAACCCCTCCGATATCAAGAGGCGCTCCTATGGCGTGAAACGGCATGAGAAGGGCTAAAAATAGAAAGCCGATAAAGTGGTTCCAAACAGCTGAGCCAACCCCGGAAACATGCAGACCCAGCTTTGCGTTGATGATCCTCGTCGTTACAATTAAAAGTCCATTGAAGAATGCTAATACTAACATGTAAGCCGGTATCATCTGTCACCTCTTAATAAAAAACAATTAAAAGCGAACCCGCTAAAATTAAAATTACTTGCAGAATATCACGCAGGTGTATTTTCCTTTTTGCCATACCCAGCCAACCTCCAAAATCGAATAGAATGGCAAACAAGGTTTGGCCCAAAATCATCAGGGACAGACTGCCGACAAGCCCGATACTTGAATTGACCGTAATATTTGCAATAACAACAATCAATGCCCCAATGACGCCTGCAAAGTATGACCACTTGGGCGCATCAGGCGTGTAAGGGAAATACGTTTTACTTTTAGACAGGTATTTCCAGAGGAACCAGCTGCCGAATATTCCCACAAAATGGGCGATCAAAGAGGACCAGGCAGGGGAGGTATGTCGGGATAATTCGCCATTGATATAAATCATAATGGCAAGTAACCCCCCTGATGTTACGGCAGCGCTTGGATATATGCGTTTATTCATCGTTTTTTCATGCCCATTTGAATGGATCTTAGTTTCCCATGTTTAGGATTGAGCCTGGAGATCGGCCACGTTGTTTAGCTCCACACAAAGTAAGCTAATATAAAGATTCTTGATGTCAAGAAAGAATGTGACCATTTTGCCTGCATGTCAAGATTCTTGATTTCAACCTATTTTCCATTGTGCTATAAGATATGATTATGAAAAACGATCACGTTGATTATATTCTGGCGCAATGGGCAAGGGAAAAACCCGGACTGGATACATCGCCAATGGCTGTTATTGGAAGGATTTCAAGGATTTCACGCCATTTTGACAAATTGCTTCAACAATTTTATTCTCAATTCGGATTGAATGGTGGAGAGTTTGATGTTCTTGCCACCCTGCGGCGTTCGGGTCGACCGTATCAGTTGACGCCCACTCAATTGTTTAATTCTCTTATGCTTTCTTCGGGAGCCATGACTAATCGATTGGATCGGTTGGAAAATGCCGGACTCATCAAACGCACCGCAAACCCAGATGACCGACGCGGTATTTTAGTGAGGTTGACAAGGCAGGGAGTTGAGTTAATGGAAAAAGCTTATCCGGCCCACATTGCCAACGAACACCAAATACTTTCTATACTCACCGGGGCTGAACGTGAAGTACTGGTTGATTTGCTCCGAAAGCTACTGCTGTCAATTGAGGATTAAGCGAAAGGCTGACTTCTTATTTAGTGTCCATCCAGAGATGCTATTTATGGATGGACACTATTTAATTGCGTTATCGTTTTGTGGCGAATACCTTCCAACAAGGACACTATGGTACTCAAATTACGTAAAAAAGGGATCACCATCTCAGACCCCTCCTCGTCTGATTCGGCTGCCATAGTGCTTGATATTGAGGCTGGCCTGGAAACGGACAACCATGATGTTGTTTTCGGTCTTCAAATTATAAACGATCGTATTGAAAAATCACCCCACCCGCGTGTCCTCTGCTTCTTCAAAAAAACTTCCCCATCACCATATTTAAAGAATGGAAAAACACACAGGGCTTCCGGTGCAAACCCTGTTACTCTATAGGGTCGCTGTCACTTTACGGGGTCGCAGGTGGCGGTGTCGGGATGTGTTGATATGCGATCGATAACGTCGTCGGCTATTTTGGTGAGGAATTCCGTTTTTTGGTATGCGGTTTGAATCAACCTGCGGTTTGCCGTTGTCGAATACACCGAAAATCGGTTGCTGACATTTCCGGCCAGCATGGCATTGATGTCCAGCGTTTTTACCGGGGATGCACAGGAAAAATCAAAGGAACTGAATTCCACCGTACGAACCGATTGGTTTCCGGCGGTCTTGAAGTGGATTGCTTGGTTCCGGATGTCGTAGACAATCTGCCATTTGGTATAGTCACCCTGGGCAACGCGGGTAAGCATATCGAATGCATTGGTCACGGGCGAGCCGGAGTATGTTTTGCCGTAGTCCTTGAGCATCAACGCCGCTCTTGTATACCGGGACAAAGAGTCGGGACCACTGGAAGTGTTTCCGCTGCCCCCAAAGGGTTTGCGAGACGCTGCATATGCCAGGGATTTTTCATAGGTGTGATTTGCCAGAACCTTGAATCTCAGGGTCTCTCCCGTGTGGACCTCCATGTGGCCATCCAGGAATTCAACACTGGCACAATCGCCGTTTTTGTCGGCGATAAAATAATGAACACGAGGTCCACGGGTCCGGATGCGCAGGTATTGATCCGTGGCCATGACCTCGCCGATATCGGCACTATTGTCCAATTGATATTGAATCCATTCCTGGGTGCCGAGCCCCTTGCGTGAGTCCGGCTCAGGATATCGGGTTTCGTTGAGCCAGAGAACCTCGATAACCAAACCGTTTTCATTCATCCCACCGGATGGGATATCGCGTCCATATTGGTTGAAGGTAATACTGCCATAGCGGGAAACCCATTGAAGGGGTATATTGTCCGCGGGGCCGAGGGCTGTTTTCCGGAGTCCGCGTTTGTTCACCACGACAAGGCCGTCATCGACTTCCCAGTCGTAATTTTTGGCAAAAATGAGGTGCTCACCATCGGTGAAACCGAAACTCGTACAGCAGGCAGCATCACCTGCCATAAAGCAGGCAATCAGAACAGCACCCCATGCAATCGCGAGAAGTTGTTTCACCTCGTTGTCTCCTTCTGGTGGATGCCCAAACACGATATCGATGGTCCGGTTTGTAGATTATTGCAGAGACAGCCTTTTTTCGTCAATACCGAAGTTGGCGGGATGCAGGATAATCGCAATTGAAATTTGACATTGAAATGTATGTATTCCCATATGGGATCGAAGAATGATCATATGAGCAGGTGCTTGAAAATGACGAAAGCCGGTCGCCCTGTGTCGGGATACCACAGTCCCGCACTATCAAATCATGCGGCACTGATGGTATCCGGTAGACGACACATAGGTGAATTATTGGGTCAGCGGTGTGATTTGCAGCGCCACACGGCGATTCTGGGAGCGGCCTTCAGGGGTGCTGTTGGAGGCTATGGGCTGGTTTTCTCCATAGCCGGCCACGAGCAGACGGGCGGGTAAAATGCCTTGATTGCCCATGTATGTGGCCACACTGCGGGCACGATCTTCGGATAATCTTTGATTATATGTTTCACTACCGACACTGTCGGTATGGCCGATCACATCCACAGTGGTTTTTTCATATTCTTTTAATATTAGGGCCACGGAATTCAGCACTTCATGGAAATTGGTGTTGATATCCGATGATCCGGTGGAAAAGGTCACATTCCCCGGCATGTTGAGGATCAGTTGATTGCCGGATCTTGTCACACTCACACCGGAGTCGCGCAAGCGTTGTCTCAGTTTCGCTTCCTGAACATCCATATAGTATCCTACCGAACCGCCGGCCAGGGCCCCGATACCGGCACCGATCAATGCATTGCGTTGACGATTCTTGCTGTCAGCCGTGAGCAGCCCTATAACAGCACCGCCGGCCGCTCCGATCCCGGCGCCAATGGCCAGTTTGCTGGTCTGTTTTTCGTCGGTGTAAGGGTTTACGGTTGAGCAGGACAAAAAGGTAAAAATCACACACACAAGTAGCGCATTCACACTGAAATAGTTGATTTTCATTCAAACCTCCCTGTTAGATTGAGTTGTGCTGTTTTTCTTGAGCGCTAATTCCATATCAACGGGTCACCGCACAATCCACATAAATTACAATCGGTTGCTATGGAGATGACAATACGAATTCCCCTATGGCGGATGCCGAAATCGGACCATAAATGGAAGCAAGAATTATACCCTCACCTGAATATTGTTCATGCCTCCCACACCTTCGGTGGTACGGGTTTTGCTTCTTGTATTTCTATGCGGTAGGGGGTGATCTTAATCACATTCAGATTGGGATCATCCGGACCTGTAAACATGGGGACAAGATGATCGCCCCATACCGCCTGTTTGGACGCATCATCCGTCAGGACCTCTGCCCGTCCCTGGATTTGAAGGTAGTAGTCCAGGTTTTCGGGGGTTGACACCCCCAGTGTGAGATGAATCTCGGGACTATTGATTATTTGGCCGGTTTTCCGGGTGCCGGCGAAAGTTGCACACCAGATGGTCAAATTATTGTCGGCAAACGGCGTCACATAACGTACCCAGGGTTTACCATCTTTAGTTATCGTCGCCAAAGCGGCCACGGTGGGTGTACGCATTTTGTTGATGATGAGCGTTTTTAATTCGTCCATGAGTGTTCTCCTTTTATCGTGCGCAAATACGGCATTGTGGTGCGGATCGGATAAATATTTGCATGTGGATAGTGATCGAAAGTGAGATCAGAATATTTACCCGTCGTACCAACATTGTCAACCATGGCCGATAAATATTATGTAAATATTGGTGGAAACTATTGAAAAAATAGATTGAATTCGGTTATAGTGGCTGATCGGCCGCTGTCCCCGATTCTCAGAATCGTAACATCTGTTCGTACATCCACCATCGTGCAGCGGTGTTTTCCATCACACATTTACACTTTCACATCCACATTGACAAGGAGATCTATACAGTGACTCAACCTCTGAAAACTGAATCTGCAGCTGGAAATGAAACTGTTTTGGTCATTGATGACGATGAGATGGTAATGGAAATCAGCCAGGCCTTGTTGCAGCGCTTGGGCTACAAGGTCCTTGCCGCCGGCAACGGCCATGAGGCGGTCAACACTTGCGCGGAGCCGTCCGTAAAAATCGATCTGGCCATTATGGATGTCAAGCTGCCGGATATGGATGGACTGACATTATACGAAAAACTGGCCGATACACGACCTGAAATGAAAGTGGTCGTCTGCAGCGGCTATTCCGTGGACGGTCAGGCACAGAGCATCCTCGATGCCGGCGCCAAAGCTTTCCTGCAAAAGCCGATTACCGTTGAAGCCCTTTCAACGACCATAAAAAAGGTGCTCGATGGCAGGTAAATCTACCGCGGCATATTCCAGCCAACGTCCCGTATAGTATAGCGAAGTGATATTCATGATCCAACGGTATCGGCAGGTGCCGGTCCTGATTGGCAATTCATCATAATTTCAAGTGTGATGGATTTGGTTTGTCGGACGAACCTTCGCACAGCATCGATTACTTGTGGAAGGGCAGGTGTTCACCTGCTGTTGCGGGAACCTGCCTCCTTTCTTCCGGTATGTGTCGCCGGGAAAGGAGGTATAAATCTTGCCGAGGGAGTTTGTCAGAGGCTTTATTAAAAGATAGAGTTTCTTTTTAGCGGGATTTTGGGATAATAGCGTTGGCAGTTACGCTGATTGTCCCTTTTTCTATCTGGCAAAGGCTTTACGCGTAAGGCACGCGTTACTGACCGGTTATGAAGGGCCCTCGGCAAGATTTAATCGGGAAGGCTCTTTTGGTTATTGTCAAGTTGAATCATTTCGATTCTGATTACACATTATAGCATCAAATGTGCCAACACCACCTGTCAGGCCCATCATTGTCACCATTCGGAAAGTTTCTATTTCATTTGAATTCAAACAAGGACTGCGCCGGCTTATCTCCGGTCGCTATTTCATCACGCGGAGGCCGCTCATTTTTTTGAGCGAGGCGCTTATCCGCTTTATGATAAATCAAACACAAGGGGTCTGATCTCATTCCGATTTGGTACTCCGGGTTACCATTTTTGCGCACCACAAGTTGTCGCGTCCGCGTTAGTTTCTGTGAACAGGCCATGACATATCCAGGGCTGACAACTGTAAAATGATACGGTCGGAATCGTGTCCAATGAAAACAGGTAATATAATGTCAAATGACAAAATCCAAATGCCAAATGAAGGAATGCTGTCGTTTTATTTTCACTTTCTGATCAAAGCGATATAAAAAAGATACCATACCTTCATTTGAAATTTGAGCTTTGTCATTTGACATTATTACCGCATGTTACATCATGGCATGCCAATCTTTTAAAAGTATCTGGTGCCATGCCGAATCCACATGCGATCACCCTGCAACATAATAGTCAGCGCTTGAATTCAATTCAGATATTAGGTAGGTAACCCTTCTACAATGATGGCAAAGGAATGATGCTGTTATCCTGGTTTATAATTGTTCTGAAGCCCGGACAATCGTAATTATTAACCCGTCGATTTTAGTTGGTTAAATGGTGAAAATTGTATAGATGATTTTATCCTATCACCCCTGCTTTGAAGCTGATCGAAACATTCTCTGCGCCGGACGCAAGCCGGACAGCCAGGACCGTATGGCCATAGAATCGGCCGCGGCGGTAATATTGCCCCAGGGATGCAACCCCTTATTATACCGGTTGGCGCGGAACCATTGTCCCCATGTGTTTCCCAACTATGATATGCGTTTTCAGTATCCGGGCAAAACCGGGCAGATACGATTGTTTCGGGAAACCGGTATTGCACACCCTGAAACCAAAACCTATTCTAGTGTGAACGAATTCAGAGACGCATCGGCTAAAAAAGATAATGCCGGCGCGCTGACATATCCCTTTGTGGTCAAATTCGATTGGGGGGGGGAGGGCGATGCGGTTTTTTTGGTGGATCGGGCCGAAGCGTTTAA
This sequence comes from Desulfobacteraceae bacterium, assembly GCA_013003715.1. Classification (GTDB taxonomy): domain Bacteria; phylum Desulfobacterota; class Desulfobacteria; order Desulfobacterales; family Desulfosarcinaceae; genus JABDIN01. The sequence goes on from JABDIN010000033.1 coordinate 138,516, forward strand.
TCAGGCACTTCGCACTGCCGAACAACATGAACAAAGCGGTCAGTTTGGCTTTATCGTCCAGGAATACATTCCACACCAAAATTGTACGTTGCGTGTTGTGGTGATCGGCAGGAAACGGATATTCTACTGGCGAAAGCAAACCGGATCCTGCGGATTCGGCACCAGTGTCCGGCATGGCGCCACCATCGACCACCGGGTGTCGCCGCCGGTCATGCTGGCGGCGGAATCCGCCATTGTGGATTTTTGTCGCCAAACAAGCATCAATCTGGCAGGATTTGATATCCTTTTTTCAGAAAAGAAGTTGTCGGTGGGCAGCATTCAACCGTTAATCCTGGAGATAAATTACTATTTTGGCCGACGGGGGTTGGGCGGATCCGAACATTATTATGAACAATTGACCGCAGAAATTGAGAATTGGATCAATGAAACCGTATGCATATGATCTCGATGAGAAGGATATTCGCCGTGAGCGGGCAAAGGCACGGGAACTCAGGTCTTCACAATGGTGGAAACGGCGTTGCGCCAAAGGCCGATGCCATTATTGTGGTGCGGCCGTAGAGGTGCGGGCGCTTACCATGGATCACCTTGTTCCGGTATCCCGGGGCGGTAGGAGCACCAAGGGAAACCTGGTGCCTGCCTGTAAAGAGTGTAATAATCAGAAAAAACAATTGCTGCCCATTGAATGGGAAGCGTATCTGTCGTCCCTTCTCTCTCGCACATAATCGTAAAATTCGGCTGCGAGGACTGAACAGTATAGCCATGTAAGATGAAGCCATGACCGATCCTACAGATTTCGAAGAAAAGCAGCATGAACCCGGGCCGTCGTCCATGGGGCAATCAGCGGACAATTCCCCGCGGATTCAATCGTCCAGTGGTGTGGGAAAAGACCAGCTCCTGTCGATTCTCGACGCATCACCCAATGGTGTGCTGGTTACCGATACCCGGGGGCGGGTGGAAATGTTCAATCCGGCCTTCCGGGTGCTTCTGAACCTTGCGCCGGGCACATCGACGGGTAAAGCCCTCACGGACTATGTCACCGATGAAGGGCTGATTCATTTAATTACGGATATCGCAACCGGATGCTATGACGAAAATATCAAAATTCCGTCCTATTCCTTTTCCGTATCAAAAGACAAGTATCTCCTGGCCAGGGTTCAACCCTTTTCAGATAGCGCGAACCGGTGTCTGGGAACCATCGTCTATATCACGGATATCTCGGCCATAAAGATGCTGGACCGGCTAAAAACGGAGTTTGTCGCCAAAGTATCCCATGAACTCCGTTCACCTCTGGCAACCATTCACGAACAAATTGCACTTGTGATGAGCGATCTGGCCGGTTCCCTGCCGGAATCCGATGAACATCTGCTATCGCGAGCCAGGGAGAAAACCCAGGGACTGATCGCCTTGATCGGGGATCTTCTTGACCTGTCGAGGATCGAATCCGGTATTTCGTCCCAACCGCCCCGGGAAATCGTCCTGGATGAGTTGTTGGACAACATCGTTTCATTTCTGCGGACCCGCGCTGAAGCCAAAGACCAGCTTATAGAGTTCATAAGGCCTGAAACGCCAGTCCCCTCCTTGATCGCCGATCCATTGGCCCTGGAAAGTATCTTTGGCAATCTGATCACCAATGCCATCAATTACACCCAGGATGGGGGAAACATACGCATCCGCCTTGAATCTAACGGGGAAAACGTCCGGGTATCGGTCGAGGACAATGGCTTCGGTATCGAAGAGCGCCATAGGGACAGAATATTCGAGCGGTTTTTCCGCATTAAAAATGCAAAAACCCGTTATATCACAGGCACCGGCCTGGGGTTGTCCATCGTCAAAACCCTCATGGACGCCATAGGTGGATCCATCACCGTGAAGAGCGCCTTCGAAAAAGGCAGTATTTTCATGGTGACATTTCCCAAGACCATGATTCCGTCATAAGTCCTTCATCCTTGTTATTATAAACACTCATCACCATTATTCATTGACCATCCCCGCAAAGATCCTCAGGATTTGCGACTGGCGGCCACCTCTGCGTGCCCCCTAAGCAGTCCGAAGGATCTGCATACTTCACTTTCAGAAATACTCGACCTAAGCCCATTACGACTTGCGTTTTCTAAAACGCTGCGGCCTTGCTGAATACAGGTAATTGCATGTTCGATCAGGAAGTCCGCCTTTGGCGGGATCTGAACCACAAGCCACCATCTCTGGATGGACAATATTTAGCTAAATAATCTTACCGTTATTAGCAAATGCTAATGTTCAGATAATCCGCTCATAACCTTATGTTGTTATGCATGAACCATGGGCAGAGGAATTGAATTTCTGTTTTTAACGAGCGGAATCAAAATGAGGAGGAATATCATGAAATTCGGTAATACGATTCACGGATTTTTGGGTCTGATACTTGTATTGTCGCTAACGATTATGGCCGGATGCGGTGGAGGTAGCGGTTCAGGGTCATCCGGCGACATTGGGGACGACCCGATTGAGCCGGCGTTCAATACGTCGGATTTCTCGAATCCCGCTATGATTGACAATCCCTACCATCCCCTGACACCTGGTGTGGTGACGGCATACCGGGCCGATACCGAAGATGGCCTGGAGACCATTGTGGTCGAGGTGCTGACGGACACCAGGACCGTCGCCGGTATTGACTGTGTGGTGGTGAGGGACCGGGTTTTTCTGGATGATCTTCTGATGGAAGATACCCATGACTGGTATGCCCAGGATGATGCCGGTAATGTGTGGTATATGGGGGAAGATGTGATCAATTATGAATATGATGATGACGGAAATCTGATCGAAACCAACAGCGATGGCGCCTGGGAAGCGGGCCTTGATGTTGCCGGTGCCGGCAGCATCGCGGAGCCCGGAATTCTGATCAAAGCCGTACCGGTGGTGGGTGATTCATATCAACAGGAATACTATGCGACCGAAGCGGAAGACATGGCTGAAGTTGTGGAAACCGGACTTTCCGTGACCTTGTCGGACGGTAGCGCATACCAGGATGTAGTGAAGACCCGTGAATGGAATCCATTGGAAGAAGGTTCGGACGAGTTTAAGTATTTCGCCGCCGGAACGGGTTTGCTGAAGGAGGCGTCGGCCGATGGTGAGGAGGTCGTTGAACTGAAAGGCGTTTTTTTGACCGGAATAGATATGGTGCCGGATTTAGGTGCGGCTGTTTTCACCGCACCCGGTACCATTGACCATGACCTGTTGCCACTGACACCAGGTTCGACTTTGACTTATGAGGCTGAAACCGAAGACGGTACGGAAACGATTATTGTGGAGGTGTTGCACGGGACCCGCGTTGTGGCCGGTGTTTCCTGTGTGATCGTTCGGGACACGGTCACCCTGGACGGCGTACTCATTGAGGATACCTTCGACTGGTTTGCGCAGGATGATGGTGGCAACATCTGGTACATGGGAGAAGAAGTTGTAAATTATGTGTATGATGACGATGGAAATTTAATTGAAACCAATGATGACGGTTCCTGGGAAGCCGGTGTGGACGGCGCATTACCCGGTATCCAGATAAAGGAAATGACGGTTGCCGGTGATTCATACTATCAGGAATACTATCCGGATGAGGCGGAAGACATGGCCATGGTTGTGGCCCTGGCCCTCGATGTTGAAATGGCCGATGGAACGATTTACGAAGATTGCTTGCAGACCATCGAATGGAACCCGTTGGAACCCGAAACACTGGAGTACAAATATTATGCGCCTGGCGTCGGTCTGGTAAAAGAGGCCCTGGTGGGAAGTGATGAAGAGACCGTGGAACTGGTGACCGGTTAGTGACAAATACTTTACAGGATCAGAAAAAAGGAACAGGCGATGCGGATGTAATTCCGGCATCGCCTGCTCTATTCACAGATTATACGAATCAGGGCAGGTTGAGCAAGCCTTTCAAACTGGCGGTGATTTTTTCTGCCGAAGCCGGCTTGGACAGATATCCGTCGGCGTCCAGTTCGATACGGTCATACTGGGAATAGCGGGTTGATGGCCCGAGTGAAGAAACCGCCGTCAGCATGAGGATGGGAATGGATGCGAAGTTCTCATCATTCTTAAGCTCCCGGCAAACCTCATATCCATCTTTTTCCGGCATCATTACATCCAGGATGATGGCATCCGGCGGGTTCTGCCTGACCTTATCAAGGCCTTCGACACCGTCATACGCTATCTCCACCTCAAACCCGTCCCGTTCAAGATTGCCCTGGATAATCGAACAAAAATCCGGTTCGTCGTCCACAACGAGTATCCGTTTCTTGTCAACCATGAAACAGCCCCTCATCCGAAGCGGGTTGGAAACCGGTTAACCCGGCTTCGGGTTCAGCCAATGCGGTTTCTGTCCTTCTCACAAGAGCCTAATCAAATGTGGGCCGTGGCAACACTTTGGCCATTTCAGCGATCTCCGGCACCTTGTGTTCCCATTCGATGGCCATTAAATGGACACCGGCAACGCCTTCCATCTCCTTGAATTCTTCGATCTGTTCCACGGCGAACTTGATGCCTTCCGCCGCTTGTTTGCCTTTTCCGGCGCCCTCAAGACGTGTGATCAGCTCTTCCGGAACATCCATGCCGGGTACGAATTTGGCCATGTATTTGGCCATCCTGGCGCTTTTCATGGGGGTGACACCGGCCAATATATAGCATTTTTCCGTGAGCCCCATGTCCACGGCCATCTTCATGAATTCACGGAAGCGGGGCATGTTGTAAATGCATTGGGTCTGGATAAAATCCGTTCCGGCATCGATTTTGTTGGCCAGTCGATGCACCCGGAATTCATAGGGATCGCCGAATGGGTTGCTGGCGGCGCCGATGAACATTTTCGGCGGCACATCGACATCCTCACCATTGGGGAATTTGCCCTCATCGCGCATCAGCTTGGTCATGGCGATGAGTTGTATGGAGTCGATGTCATAGACATTTTTGGATTGGGGATGGTTGCCGAAATGCTGATGATCCCCGGACAGGCACAGCATATTCTTGATGCCAAGGGAGTAGGCGCCCAAAATATCGGCCATCATGGCCAATCGGTTTCGATCGCGGCAGACCATCTGATAATTGGGTTCAATACCGTCACCGACCATGATGGCCGACGCGGCGACACTGGACATGCGAACCACGGCTGTCTGATTGTCCGTGATATTCACCGAATCCACCATGCCCCGAAGATGTTCATATTTTTCCTTCAGGTGTTCGACATTGGCGCCCTTGGGCGGGCCGCATTCACCGGTGAATGCAAAATGACCAGCTACCAGGACTTTCTCGAGATTGCTGCCGGATTTCAGACCATTTTCATTCATTTTTTCAACTCCTCCCTTATACTCTTTCGGGGTCCGCCGTCCCTCGCGGTTCGCCAATCTTTGTTTTCACGGATAATCCGGAGATCTTCCAGCCGGCCCTGCTCCATCTTTTTGCGGACAATGGTGTCCCAGATGCACTCAATGTCATCGGACACCTCGCATTGGCCCTTGGCGCTGCCGCCGCAAGGACCATGCATGATACTCTTGGAACAGCGGGCTATAGGGCACAGGCCGTCGTATTTGTGAATCAGGCACGTGCCGCATCCGGCGCAGCGTTCTTCCCAGACACCATGCTCGGTGGCACCGCCCATGAACTTGGTGTTTATGGTGGGATAGAATTTTTGATTCGGATACGCCTCGGACAGAAACTGCGGTCCCACCCCGCACGCCATGGACAGTATGCCGTCATATTGATCGTGAATATCACGTATCTGTTCCAGGTACTCGGGGTCGCATTGTCTTTCAATGGTGGTTTCATCCAGGGTAATGGGCCGGCCTTCCTTCTTACGGGCGATCCTCAGGGCTGCGCCTAATACTTCAACCTCCTTGCGACCACCTACATTACATACCGTCACACAACCCTTGCACCCGACGAGAAGGACTTTCTCATAGTCCTTTATCATCTCAAGTATCTCTTCAAGGGGTTTTCGATCTGCAACAATCATTTGTCACCTCTTCAAGGTTATAATTCAAAACGAATCTGTTGTCACCCTGCTCTCATTGGCAGGCGTTTGCGCGTACCGGACTCGGCCCCAGCTCTTTCACCTTTTCCGTCATCTCGGTGGCGATCTCGGCAAACCGGGGAGCCATGGCTGAACTCAGGTTGAACATCTGCACCCGTTCCGGCTCCATACCCAGTTCTTTCAAGGTACGTTGCACATACTCGACTTTTTTTCTGGTTTTTAGATTTCCTTCCAGGAAATGGCATTCACCTTCCAGTCAGCCGGCCACATAGATGCCGTCAGCGCCCTCTTCAAGAGCTTTCATCATATGAATGATATCCACCCTTCCGGAGCACGGAACCTGAACCACCTTGACGTTGGAGGGATAGTTCAGTCGCATGGAACCGGCCAGATCGCCCGCGGCATACGCGCAGTATTTGCAGCAATAGGCGACAATTTGAGGTTCAAACTGCTCACTCATGATGTTTCTTCCTTTCTTTGAGGTTAAAACTCAACATCGTTATCTATATCGATTAAGCGCATTTTTCAAACAGGGCCACGGTTTTGGCTATGATTTGCTGATCCGTAAAATGTTTCAGGGTAATCGCCTTACCCGGACACTCCGACACACAACAACCACAACCGTGGCATTCGGCCGGTTCGATTACCGCATGACCCTCTTCACCGATGACTGGCACATTGTAGGGGCAAGTGCGTACGCAGGTCAAGCAAACAGCGCACCGGTCCGGATTCACTTCGGCCACCACGCCGCCCACCTGGATCATATCCTTGCTCAAGATGGTCATGGCGCGGGATACCGCCGCCTTGGCCTGCGCGATACATTCGTCGATGGATTTGGGGTAATGGGCCAGGCCGGCCATGAAGACGCCTTCGGAAGCAAAATCCACCGGCCGCAGTTTGGCGTGTGCCTCGATCAGGAATCCTTCGGCATTGATGGGCAACTTGAAGGCCTCGAACAGATCCTTGTTTTCATTGGGCAATACCGCCGAAGCCAGGACAACCAGATCGGGTTGGATCAGCACCGGACGCTGGAGCACATGGTCCGTGATGGTCAGTGCAAGGTTTTTATCATTATCCAATGTGAGTTCCGGGGGAGACTCGGGATCAAATCGAATAAAGAAAACGCCTTTTTCACGTGCCTCGCGATAAAGGTCTTCACGGAAACCATAGGAGCGGATATCGCGATAGAGCACGAAAATACTCATCTCCGGATCGTTATCCTTCATGGTGATGGCGCTTTTGAGGGTATGCGTGCAGCATAACCGGCTGCACGATGGGCGTTCGTCGGTACGAGACCCCACACATTGGATGAAGATGGCGGTGTTGGCATCGGCCAGGCGTTGATCCTCACTGGTCATGGCCTGATCCAATTCAAGGTGGGTCATCACGTTCGGGTGCTGCCCGTACAAAAACTCAGAAGGTTTGTACTCGGTGCCGCCGGTGGCGATAATGGAGGCGCCGTGTTCGATGGTAACACTTCCCAGGCCACCTTGGCCGGTCATGATGTTGGAGACGAAATGCCCCAGCACACCGGATGTTTCCACCACTTCGGAGGCCATGTAGGTATTGATTTTGGGATGCTGGGTTACCCGTTCGATGAGATCGTTCAGGTAGGGTGCGATTTTCTCTCCCTGCCAGGTCTTTCTCAAGGAAACCGCATTGCCGCCTAAAGTATCGGACCGCTCCACCAGGTGAACCTGCATATTCTGATCCGCTAGGCCTACGGCACTTTCCATACCGGCCACCCCGCCGCCTACAACCAGGGCTTCGTGTTTCACACCCAGGGAAACCTGGTGCAGGGGTTCTACGTAGGCCGCCTTGGCAACGGCCATGCGCACCAGGTCCTTGGCTTTGTTGGTGGCACGTTCCGGATCATTCATGTGCACCCAGGTGTTCTGATCGCGGATATTGGCCATCTCGAACAGATATTTATTCAAGCCGGCTTCACGGATGGTTTCCTGGAAAAGCGGCTCGTGTGTCCGCGGCGAACAAGACGCCACCACGACGCGGTTGATCCCCTTTTCCCTGATGACATCTTTCATCTTATCCTGGGTATCCTGGGAGCAGGTGAACAGATTGTCCTCCACATGGACCACATGGGGCAGGGTGGCGGCATATTCTCTCACCGCCGGCACATCCGCCACACCGCCGATATTGATGCCGCAATTGCAGACGAACACGCCAACCTTCGGCTGTTCACCGGAAACATCCAGTTCCGGGGGCAATTCCTTGCTTCGAATCAGCGTTCCACGCTGGTCGGCGAGGTCTTTTGAGGCTTCCGCGGCTGCAGCCGAGGCCTCCATGACGGATTGCGGAATGTCCTTGGGTGACTGGAACGCGCCGCAGACATATATACCTTCCCTGCTGGTGGCCACCGGTGTCAGGTCACTGGTCTCCGCGAATTTGTGAGAATTGAGCTTGATGTCCAGTTTCTCAGCCAATCCCACGGCTTCATCCAATGGGGAGAGCCCCACCGACAATACGACCATGTCAAATAGTTCGTCCTGTATCTCACCTTCCTCAGTGACATACCGCAAACGGAGATTGTCATCTTCCATGGGATCCACAGTATGCACCCGGGCCCGCACGAACCGGACCCCGCGTTCCTTCTCGGCGCGTGTATAGTATCGGTCGAAATCTTTACCGTGGGTTCTCATGTCCATGAAAAAGACAGCCGTATCCAGGTCGTTGCTGGCATGTTCCTTGGCGATCACCGTCTGTTTGGCGGCATACATACAGCAGACCGACGAACAATAGCTGTTGTCGCACTTATTGATTTCACGGGAGCCGATACACTGGAGCCATGCAATTTTTTCGGGCTCCTTGTGATCCGAGGGCCTTACCAGATGCCCCTGGTAGGGGCCCGAAGCCGACAGGACACGCTCGAATTCAAGGCTGGTGACCACATTGGGGTGGTTGATGTAGTTATACTGGGGATGATCCGACGGGTCAAAGGGTTTAAATCCGGGCGCAAGAATGACCGAGCCCACATTCACGGTGGTGATCTTTTCCGTCATCTGGTGATCAACAGCCTTGGCCAGGCAAGCCTCTACGCACTGGTAACATTCGGAACAGATGCCGCATTTGAGACATCTCTCGGCCTCGGTTTTGGCCTCTTCCTCATTGTAGCCGAAGGACACCTCCATGAAGTTGCATTCCCGGGCTTCGGGATCCAGGCAGCGGACCGTCGCCCGTTGTTTTTTCTCCACCTGGCTGATATCGGGTTTTTCAAATTCCCAAATTTTCTCACGGCCTTCTTTCAGATCCATACCATTGATGAACCGGTGGATGCTCTCGGCCGCCTCTTTACCGCAGGCCACGGCTTCCACAACACTCTTGGGGCCGTAAAACGCATCTCCGCCGGCAAATACCCATTCCATGGGTGTCTGCAGGGTCAGCGGGTCGGCCTGGAGACCGCCCACAGGTGTCAGGGAAATGCCCTGTTCCTTGATGTATTCCGCATTTGTGGATTGACCGATGGAGATAATCACCGTGTCACCAAACAGCGGCGTACATGCACTTTCGTCATATGACGGATTGAAGCGGCCGTCCTTGTCAAATACCGAGGAACAGGTTTTGAATTCGATGCCTGAAATCTTGTTGCCCTTGTCCAACATAAAGGTTTTCGGACCGAAGGAATTCACGATCTCTATATCGCCCTCCAGGGCCTCCTCAATTTCATGTTCCCAGGCCGGCATCTCCTCCCGTTTTTCGAGACAGACCAGGGTGACCTTCCGGGCGCCCTTGCGTCTGGCGGTCAGTGCCACGTCCACAGCCACATTGCCGCCACCGATAACGAGAACCTCTTCGCCAATTTGCACATCCTTGCCCATGGCGGAATCGCGGAGAAAATCAACCCCCTGGAGGACGCCCGCCACGGTTTCGTTGGTGACACCGAGCTGGCGGCCGCCATGAAGGCCGATTCCCATGAAAACCGAGGCGAAACCGTCTTTTTTCAGGCTGTCCAGGGTGATGTCCTTTCCAAAGGTAACATTGGTTTCAATGCGGACACCCATTCTTTCGATCACCGCGATTTCGTCGGCCAGTATATCCCGGGGCAGGCGGTATTCGGGTATGCCCACGGCCATCATGCCGCCTTTTACCGGCAGTTTTTCATACACGACGACTTGGTACCCGTTCTTTGCCAGATAGTAGGCAGTGGTCAAACCCGCCGGTCCGGAACCGATGACGGCGATTTTTTCATCGCGCGGGTCAGCGATTTCCGGTGTATAGGTCTTGCCGGATTGTCTCTCATAATCGGCCAGGAAGCGGTGCAGTTCGCGTATGGCCAGGGGTTGATCCACATCAGTGCGTGTACATTCCTGCTCGCAGGGATGGTGGCAAACCCGTCCGCATACGGCTGGGAACGGATGGTCTTCCCGGAATAATTTCAAGGCTTCGTCATATCGGCCGTCGTTGATGAGGGCGATATACCCCTGGATGCTGACATGGGCGGGACAGGTGGCCTTGCAGGGCGCAGTGCCTCGTTTTTCAATGGTATAGCCGCTGGGCATCCCCTGGGGGTACAGTTGAAAGGCTGCTTTTCGCTCCCTGAGACATTCATCAAAGGTATTGTCCGTTTCGATAGGGCAGACCTTGGCGCATTCGCCACAGGCCGTGCATTTTTCCAGATCGATAAAACGGGGATATTCCCGGAGGGTGACTTCGAAATTGCCGGGTTCACCGTTGATATCAACGACTTCGGATAAGGTGTGGAGGTCTATGTTCAGATGCCTGCCGGCCTCGACCAGCTTTGGGGAAATGACGCACATGGCACAGTCATTGGTGGGGAAAGTTTTATCCAATTGCGCCATCACACCCCCGATGGCTGACTTTTTTTCCACCATTTTGACCAAGTAGCCGGAATCAGCAAGGTCCAGGGCTGCCTGGATACCTGCGATGCCTCCGCCCACAACCATCACCGACCCCATAGTCTCCTTGGCCGGTTTTTTAACCTTGTTTTGTGACATAGTGATTTACCTCAATGCTGAATCTAAAATTAAGGGTTAACGGTCGCGCTTTCACAAGGCGGCCACAATAATCCGGATATCTGAATGTATGCTGGAAGACAATTGCGATGTAGGGTTTTAATCTGCTTCAACCGCTGGTGGCGGACGCTCAGGCGTGCTTATCATATGCCCATTGATGACGGGATCGCAATGTTTCAATCCCTAGTTTGTCAGCAATTCACATGCCATCGCGGGTACAATGTCGCTACAATGTAAATAGTTCTTTTATTACAAGTGGTTATATGGCAAAATTAGCGCCGATAAAGGTCGGGCCATTGCTGGACAAATATGCCAAAATGGGATAATAGGTTTATCTAATATTATTGATATCGTTGTGTTACAGGTATCATGCCATTATGGCATGGTCCCTTTTTGGGACGTGGGTGCGGCCCACGCGTAACCAACAGGATCGCCGCCACCGGCATAAGGTGATGGCATCAGCAGGGGAAGACATTGTGAACAATCATATCATCGTGGTGGATGATGATCGGGATTATCTCCTGATTTTGGGTAAAAAACTTTCCAATCTTGGATACGATCGGGTTTGCCTGGAGGATAACCCGGACCATGCGGTGTCATTGATAAACAGCGGACAGGAATTTGATTTGGCGCTCATCGATATGACCATGCCGGAAATGGATGGCATGGAACTTCTCGGACTGATTAAAAATACCAGCCCGCGGACCGAATGTATTATGGTGACTGCCCTGGATCAGGCGTCAACCGCCGTGGACTGTCTGAAAAAAGGCGCCTATGACTATCTGGTAAAGCCGGTGGCTGCAGATGTGCTGGATCTTTCAGTTGGCCGGGCCCTTGAGCGAAAACGACTGCTCGATATCCTTGAATTGGAAAAAGGCGGTGGTGTACCGGAATTATCGGATGAGAAAGCATTTGCGCCGATCATCACCCAATCACCCGTGCTCATCCGGGTCCTGAAGGAAGCGGAGCTTCATGCGGCCAGCGACATGCCCGTGCTGATCACCGGTGAGAGCGGCACCGGCAAGGAGCTTCTGGCCAGAGCGATTCATGCTGCCAGTCCGCGGGCGACCTATGCGTTTACGCCCATCAATATGGCTTCGGTGAATCCCGGCTTGTTTGAAGCCGAATTTTTCGGTCATACCCGCGGTGCTTTTACCGGGGCGTCCTCGGAACGCGTCGGTTATCTGCAGCATACCCATAAGGGCACACTTTTCCTGGACGAAATCGGCGACCTGCCATTGGAACTCCAGGGTAAATTGTTGCGGGTGCTTCAAAACGGTGAATTCACACGGCTCGGATCCAGCCGGTCCCAAACCGTGGATCTGCGATTCATTGCCGCCACCAATGAGAACCTGGACCGGATGATATTAAAAAGGGCTTTTCGAAAAGACCTGTATTACCGCATCAGGGGCGGATGGCTCCATCTGCCAGCATTGAGAGAACGTAGCGAAGACATTCCTTTGCTGAGCCACAAGTTTCTATCGAAGTATTTTGATGATCCCGGCGTACCTGGCATTGAGCAGGAAGCCCTTCATCTGCTGCTGAAATATGAATACCCGGGAAATGTGCGGGAGTTGAAGTCCATCATCCAATCCGCCGTGAATCTGGCCCGCGGTCACGCTGTTTCCGCGATGCACCTGCCGCGGCATATATTGCAGCAGGGATCACGGTCGACGGGATCCGAACGACCGGACATCAATACTGCGATATCCCCCCTGGCGGAAATCGAAAAATCACATATCCTCAAGACATATCGCCGGCTTCAGCGAAATAAATCCCGCACGGCAAAAGCCCTGGGCATCGGGTTAAACACCCTGCGCCGAAAACTGGAGCAATACGGCACACGCTGATTCTGCGGGTCCACTGACCGTCGGAAATGGGCGTATGGGCGGTTATGAGGTGTTGATGCAGATATGAGCCGCAAGTCGCAGATCCCGAGGATCATAGCGGGGATGCCATTTATGGATGGGCACTATTTAACAATCACCCGGATAACCGATTGACACCGGATTATCATTTAATCTATTGTTGGTGTCATCCAAACCTCAAAAACTAAAGCTGTGCGGGAAAAGTACTCAATGTGGTATTCATGGCACCTCTATTATGTATTTTTTTTCATAGTCACGGTCTTTTCAATACCTGTTATTGACGCTTCTGACGCCTTTACCAAGGGGTCGGAAACCTTATCTATCTATAAATATTATATTTTTCATTCTGTTTGTCCCCAGCAAGGTGCCTGGGCACACTAATTGCTTGGTTGTGCATAAGTGCAGCATTGCCAGGGGTTATCGTGGGAATACTGGGTTCGATAGCGGTATTTCAATCATGCTGATACCTGCCTGCCGATGCAGATTGATTCATTCATCTTGTAACGAAAGTACCGCTCATGGAAAATATTGAGAAACGGAAGTACCATCGTGTAAACACCACAAAGGCCATAAATTATATCTGTCTTGATGAAAATGAACATCAAGTCTGTCAGGGGATGGGCAAAACCCTGAATGTTTCTGAATCAGGTATATTGATCGAAACCCCCGCCGCGTTGACGACCAACCAGGAATTGTCGATTCATTTGGGTATGGAAGACAATCAGGTTCAATTCAGGGGCAAGGTGGTCTATTCCAGATCGGACAGGAGAAATTTTCAATACCTCTGTGGTATCCGCTTAAATAAAGCGGGAAAAAGGAGTTATTCATTATACAAATCCTTTCTAAATAAACTCCGCAAGAAATCCGGCATCGGTTCGTTGCCCAGGCAGAGCGATTTTCACGTTATCCCACCGATGATTACCGGTCCGCCGGTCGAATACCTGTATGTGGTCGAAGAAGAAATGTTTCACCGCGGGGAACGGATTACCGAAGAAGGCAGCTTTGGATCATGGATATGGGTTATTCTCGAAGGATCGGCCGAGGTGGTCAGAAAAACCAAAAATGGACTAATGCCCCTGCTGCAAATCGGTCCGGGAACGATAATCGGCGACTTGGAATCCATCCTGGTCAGGGACTATCCGCGCACGACCTCGGTCATCGCCAGCGGACCCGTACAATTGGGATTATTGGATGCCCAGCGGTTGTTCAATGAATTTTCCGCCATGACCCCAAATTTCAAAAAAATCGTACTTAACTTAAATCAGCGTTTCAAGCGGGTGGCTGATCGTGCCGCAACCGTCGCCAACAATGGCATTCAACCGTTTTTTTCCAATGATCTGGACTTCATAACACTGAAAAAAACAAACAAGAACATGGGATTGTACAGCATCGCCAAAGGCAACGCCACGGTTATACGCCCATGCCGGAAAGGCGTTATTCCCCTGCTGGACCTATATCCGGGGGATGTGTTCGGCTACCTGCCGTTTTTGGAAATCGGACATGAACCCGATCAGGCAACGGTTCTGGGATCCAAGTCCCTGGAACGGGCACCGCTCAACATTTATAAGCTTCAAAAGGAACATGAACGCCTGCCGGAGACCTTGAAAAATCTGATGAGCAATTTCGCCAGCTACATCAGCGCAGCGAGCCAACTGGTGTGCGATATACACACCAAGAAAATGGTGGCCTAGTATGGGTGGGATGCTCAATACCAGTCCGCGGTTCAATTTACACCTGGAACACATTCACGCTGTACGTCAAGGAATTTCAATGACACCACATAGAATCGCGATCAACCGCCAGTATGGTCCTGAAAATCTGGACGAAAAAGTGGCGTTGGTATTGGAAGAGTCCTGTCTGGACCCGGAGACCGCATCCGGCGATGATTTAACGGCATTTGATGAATTGCATATTGGTGGAAGGGGAGCGACACTGGCGCTGGCGACCGTTGCCGGATTGACCCCGAATGATGTGGTACTGGATGTGGGGAGCGGATTGGGGGGGCCGGCCCGCACATTGGCATCACGCATCGGGTGCCGGGTCAAGGGAATTGATTTGACATCTGCTTTTTGCCGGACGGCAACCGAATTGTCCAAAGCGGCCGGCTTGACCGATCGTGTCACCTTCCATCATGGTGATGCCCTGAATCTGCCGTTTGAGAACCAAAAATTCGACGTGGTGTGGAATCAGCATTTTGCCATGAACGTCGAGGAGAAAGGCCCCCTGTACAAGGAAGAGTATCGGGTGTTGCGATCCGGCGGGAAACTGGCGCTCCACGAAATCGTCGCCGGACCGAATGATCCACCCTATTACCCTGTACCATGGGCGCGGAAACCCTCGATCAGTTTCCTCGTCACAGAGGACAGACTGCGCTATATCGCGGCTTCCGAGGGATTTGACGTGGAAAAATGGGTGGAGGTATCCGAGGAAGCGTTAGATTGGTATGATGCCGTTGCACAGCGCAATCGCTCGGGTAAAGGACCGTCTCCCCTGAATCAGATGCTGGTTTTTGGACAGGATTTACCGGTTATGGCCAAAAATATGAAGCGAAATCTCAAGGAAAAACGAATCAAGGTGATCCGCGCCCTCCTGCGCAAACCCTGATCATTTTCGGTGCCGGGATGATTTTTTAAACGCACCGCGCATCGGATACTTTTTCATTCCGTTGTGCCGCTGTGCATGCCCGGAGGGTCGTGATCAACATCCGATGTCAGACATGCACGAGCAAAACCCCATTCACCACCCCTGTACCGCTGTTTTTGGTTATGGCTCGACAATGCGATAGGATGTTTGAATTTTCGCATTCACCGAACCGATGGCACTGCAATACTTGGTGACCGACAGCTCAATGGCGCGCGCCACATCAGCGGGTTTGACGTCATTGCCCGTGATGATAAAATCGATATGTATATCCGTATATCGTTTGGGATGATCATCGGCCCGATCCCCGGTAACATCAACCTTCACACCGGAAAATCCGGATCTTTTTTTCTTTAAGATGGAAATCGCATCCATGGCCGTGCAGCCGGCAATACCCATCAGTATCAATTCCATGGGACTCGGACCGGATCGGCCTTCAGGGTTATCCAGAAGGATTCCGGGTCCGTTTTCAGGACGGCCGACAAATTGCATCTCACTGGTCCAGTTCAATTGCGCTTTGATACTCATCTGAAAACTCCTTTTCGATGCCAGAATACAAGATAAACTGAAAATACCGCAAATCAACCACAATCAGATAACGGATCAGAACGGGAAAGGATCGTCCGTCCGATCGACCTGTATTTTTTCTCCGCCATCCTGAAAATACGGTGGATCGGCGACATCGTGCACGATGTTGGGTTTTACAATGATGGCTTTGGGCATTACCGGACAGACATTCTCACAGGCCCCGCATCCGATACATACTTCTTTTTTAAGTGTCGGATAGCGGATATTCTTCTCAGCAATCCCATAGACCGCGTGCGTGGGGCATACCTCGATGCAAGCGCCACAATCCCGTTTGTACAAGTTTACAATACATTTGTCTTTGAGAAAGTCAACAATGCCGATTTGAGTGCGCTGTTTCCGCGCCAGGGGCAACGGCTGAATCGCACCCGTGGGGCAGACCCCGCCGCACTTGTTACAGGTGTAGTCGCAACGGCCGGACGAAAAATCCATCTTCGGCTGGAACATACCGGCGACACCGAATTCAAATACAGTGGGCTGCAGAACATGGGTGTGGCAGACACTGATGCAGTGATGGCATGCCGAACAGGTATTTGTAAACCTGTCAATACCCAGAGAGCCGGGCGCAGTGGCCGCGGCAGGCGGGTTTGATGCCGGCGAGCCGTTCAGGATGGAACGGGCGGGCGCTCCAAGGACGAGGGCACCGGCGCCGGTGGCGAGGGTTGTCCGGATAAAGCGGCGCCGGTGCGGATCCGGGTCGCCGGCGGTTTCACGCTTATGTGCGCGGGTGAAGGCGACCGCCGATTCCGGGCAGACATCAGCACAATCAAAGCAACTTACACAACGGGAATGATCCACCTGATGATGGCGGACATCAATGCATCCGGCCCGACACTGCCGGCCACATGCTCCGCATTGGGTACATCGGTCGGGATCGAGCACAAAGTTGAACCATGAAAATTTGGATAAAATCCCCATTAGCGAACCCACCGGGCAAATCGTATTACAATATTGCCGGCCATGAAAAAATGAAAAAAACATCACCAGAATAAACCAGGCATAAGTGACCCAAAAAACAGCAACCGGAATTTGCCTCGCCGTAACCGGGGAAAAGGAATAGATGTCGAACTGAGAGGCGGTAAATACCAAGGTATTGTTGATCATAATAGCGATGGGTCTCAGTAGATGAACACTGATTCGACCGAAAACGCCAAAGGGATCGATGGCATCGGCCAGCAGTGTTGTACCCGCCGATATGGAGACAATTGTCAGGGCGAGAATACCGTACCGCAAGCCCGGCGTGGATTTACGATATCCTTTCCGAAATCGTCTGGATTTACGTGAAAGAAAGATCACGCCGTCCTGAAGAATGCCGAGGGGACAGATCACCGCACAATAAATACGGCCGAACAAAAGGGTCAGTGCCAACAATACGAGGATGAAAAAAAATGCCGGTAATCGGCCGGACAGCAAACCAAGCAGCGCCGGTATGGCCTGAAGCCGGCTGAGGAACCGGGTGGCCGGACTCAATGAAATCCATTCGATCCCCATGAAGGCAAGAATAAAAAGTCCGAAGACCCCCATGGCAACCAGGGCCCTTGTTTTTCCGGCACGATGCGACATCAATATCAACCCGGCAATGTGATTCGTTTTATATTCAGGCCGTTCAGATCCATGTTGCCGATGCCGCCATGATGGCCGTAGTAGATGTGACTGATATCCTGGGGATCTTTTCCGAATATTTTAGCGGCCGCCGCATCTATGGCCACAATATTCGGGGACAGCAGCAAGGTTTTTTTCATCACCACATCATCCGCACCGGCGCGTTGGGGACCGTTCCGCAGCGTTATACGATATGCATCGATAATATTCAAATCCGGTTTGCGAAACCGGCAAAAGTCGGCGATACATTGATGCAGCCCCCGCCAGTGATATTCACCCCGGTTCCATACAACACCCATTTGATTTTTCATGGCCAGTGTCAACCCGGACGACCCGTGATGTTTGAGCACCGGTACATTGATGTACACATCGGATTCCAGAATCAATTCGTGCACTTTCGTTTTTTTCAGTTTTTGGCCGCCCGGCACGACGACTTCCTGATAGTATCGTTCATGATCGCCCGGTACCATGAGGGCGCCGGATGATTTGGCCGCTGATTCTATTCCGCTGGATTTATAACATCGCTGGCCATGATCCACTGAATGATCGAATACATATATTTTTTTTGCCCCCGCGTTGACGCAGTGTTCGATAATTCGCTGAACCAGTGCCGGGTTGGTGTTGGCCGCGTACTCCGGTTCCCGGTTCCAACCGATATTCGGTTTTATCACCACGGTTTGTCCCTTTTGCACATACCGGCCCATACCTCCGGCCGCTTTGATGGCGGCATCGAACAAGGCGTGCGGTTCACCGTTTTTGACCGCAACCAGGTCAGGAGCGGAGGATGCCGTGGCCAGGGCCGATATCCCGCCGCCATTGCCCATCAACAGCGTTGCGGCGGCAGTTACGGTTAGGCGGCCACTTTTTTTTAAAAATTGTCTTCGATTGTGATGCGATGTCATTTTGGCCTCCATCGTCTGTAAAAGGTTCAAAACACACGATATCCGACAATAAAAATCGGGTTGCCCGGTGGAAAATGGCCGGGTGCGGGTAGTCAGAATAAACACCTAACCGAAATCTATTTCACACACAATAGATAAAGCCTTGCCCTGACGCAACGGAACCCCCGTTGAACAGGTTTTGCCTGTTTTTCTCCTTGACTTTATGGTTGCTCCGCGTGTAATCTTTAACTTATTGATTTTGGTATATATTGCTCCTTTTTCGGTTGTATTTGCCCCATATTCTGAAAAGGACTACTTCCCTATCACCTGACTATTATCGTTCAGTTGAGTCCCGCATTTGCCGTTGTTTGCGCCAGTGTTGACAAATCTCTTTTCCGAATGCCGTATTATATACCACATCAGAACTACAGCTGCTTTTGCCGGGATCCAGAAAGGTCATCGTTCTGAGACAACGGTCCACATCCAATAGCATAATTAAACTGAGACATGATGCCGGGAGCATTCCCTCATGTCGTCATCTTTTTATGGCGTGAGTAATACCCAACGGAAAGGAGAACGAATGCCGACTGTAAAAATGAAGAATAAGAAAAGTCCGGTAAAGCGGGAACAGGCACCCACTGATTCTACAAACCCCACTGGTGCCACGGATATCGGCAGTATGGAGAAAATACGGGATATACTGTTTGGCCAGCAGATCCGGGAATCGGAGAAACGATTTGCAAAAATTGAGGAACGTCTGGTTTTCGAAACCTCGGAACTGCGTGACGAGCTTAAAAAGCGATTCGATTCTCTTGAGCAATACGTCAAGAATGAGATCAAGTCCATTATGGACAGAAATACCGCTGATAGCGAACATCGAAGCGACAACGAACGACAATTGAAAGAAAATATCAGGAAAGTATCCAGTGACCTCGATCACAAACTGAAACTTGTGGACAATCGCTTGGAGAAAAACAGTAAGGACCTTCGCGACCAGATCCTTGAGCAGTCCAAATCACTGCTTGACAATCTGCAAAAATATCATGAGCAGAGCAGTCAAATGCTGACGCAAACCGCACAGGAACTACGTGACAACAAGGTGGATCGATCGGATCTATCGGACTGGTTTTCGGAATTGTCCCTGAGATTGTCCGGTGATAGAACCTTGAAGTCGATTATTGATTCACAGGCATAGCCGCAATGGATAAACATCGTGATTCGACGGTTTGGCACTCCAATGGGATTACCGGTGCCGGATCATCACCGGATGAAGGGATCGGTGAATTACGCGACCTGCTTCTGGGCCCGGAAAAAGAAAAAATCGAGCAAATTTCCCAGCGCTACAATAATCCGGACCAATTCGCCAGGGATGTCAGCCGCATACTGGCCGAAGCCATCAAAATACGGGATGCCAAAGACGACCGGATCGCCAGGGCCATCGCGCCATCCATGGAAAAAATTCTCCACCAGTCCGTGAAAAAAAATCCGGCAGCCTTGGCCAACGCGATTTACCCCGTGTTGGGGCCTGCCATCCGCAAAGCCATCTCCACCGCCATCCTGGGAATGATGCAATCGCTGAATCATCTGCTCAACAATAGTTTCTCCTTGCAGAGTCTGCGATGGCGGTATGAGGCAATTAAAACCAAAAAGTCGTTTGCCGAAGTGGTCTTGCTGCATACACTGATCTATCAGGTCGAACAGGTTTTTTTCATTCACCGGAAAACCGGTTTGATGTTGGCGCATGTCTTGGCCAATGGCGATAAGTCAAAAGATCCGGACCTGGTGTCCGGTATGCTGAGCGCCATTCAAGATTTTGTGCATGATTCATTCGGTGGTGAAGATGAGGATTTGTTAGACACACTCAGAATCGGAAATTCGCGAACCGTCTGGGTGGAGCAGGGTCCCTTCGCATTTTTGGCGGTGGTGATCCGGGGCACACCACCAATGGAGTTTCGGGAGGACTTGAGAGAAACCGTAGAAACCATACACCTCCAGAATGCGGAGGAGATGGAACAATTCAATGGTGACACCACACCGTTTTTACGATTGGTGCCGGTCCTTGAAAGCTGCCTTCAATTCAAGGTAAAGGAAACGACGAAGAAGAAATCTGTTTTTCTCTGGTTGGTTCCGATGGTGTTGATCATCGGACTATGCTTTTGGGGTATCGTACATTATCAACGAATGTCCCGGTGGCATAATTTCATGCAGGAACTCCGGTCAGCTTCCGGCATTACTATCACTGAAGCCGGTAGGCGCAGTGGCGGTTACCACATTGCCGGACTCAAGGATCCCCTCGCTGCCGATCCGGCAACTTTAAGTGATCGGTTTGGTATGCCTTCGGAGTCGGTAACCTACCACTGGACGCCGTATCTGTCCATGAGTGATAACTTCATATTGGCCCGCGCCATTGACGCCCTGGAACCGCCAACGTCAGTAGAAATAAATTACACTGACGGTAAACTCACCGGTAAAGGCTTCGCCGGACATCGTTGGATCAGAACAGCCATGGGAATTGTGAAAGTGATACCCGGCATATCCGCCGTGGATTTCCAATCCATCGTTGATATGGACACCGTGAAATTCAATCAGCTTCGTGATCGCCTCGAGAGCAAAATTGTCTATTTTATGGAGAACTCAAAACGCCTGTTGCCCGGGCAGGAGGAAAACATCAAGGATATATTGACTATAATTCAGGAGATCCGTCATCTGGGCCGGGCCATGGAGGTGCCGGTTAATATCATGTTTATCGGACACACGGACAGCAAAGGCAGTGCCGATTATAATCTGGCCCTGAGCCGGGAGCGTGCCGCCCAATTGCTGAATTTTTTAACAGATCTCCATATTTCTCCGGTTGGCATAACGGTCCTTGGCATTGGTGAATCCACCCCGACGGATAGTGATGACCTCCGGTATGAGAAGATAAATCGGAGTGTAACCTTTGAGGTCGTCGTGAACGACGCCATGTGAAAGAGGAGCTTCCGCTGATGATAAAGAAAAAAATCTGTATGCTCGGTGCCTTTGCCGTTGGTAAAACCAGCCTGGTGCAGCGGTATGTGAATAGTATATTTTCAGATCGTTATCAAACGACTGTCGGCGTCAAGATCGACAAAAAAACCATCTGCATCGGCACCCGCAAGCTGGACTTGATACTGTGGGATTTGAATGGTGAAGACGAATTCCAGGAAGTTCGGGTTTCCTATCTTCGCGGCGCCTCCGGTTGTCTTTATGTCATCGATGGAACCCGGACGGCAACGGTAACCACCGTTTTGAAATTGGAGAAAAGGGTCATAGAAAACCTCGGTAATATACCATCGGTGTTTGCGTTGAATAAAATCGATTTGAGCGACCAGGGGGAAATCGACACCCAACTCATCGCCCAACTGGAAGACAACCGTGGAGAATTTGTCAGGACAAGCGCCAAAACCGGTCAGGGCGTCGAAACGGTATTCCAGCGGTTGGTGCAACAGATTATGGCGGAACATTGAATGTCCGAGATACCTGAAATTGTATTGAGATACACCTGTGAGCGGATGATAAAAAAGCGGCATCCCCTCTATTTCCTATTGGACAAAGAAGGACGGATTCTGAAATGGGGTGGTCCGTTTTCCATCTACCGGCTCAGCGAACCGGTGGGGAATGAACAGATAACGGACCGTTATTTTTTTATGGAGGGGCTTTTACCTCTGGAAGAAAAGTCGGTGGAACTCTCGTTCATCCAAATTTCCCCGGAGATAACCGTCGATCTCCACATTTTTCTCCACAATGGCTCGGTGTGGGTTCTCCTGCTGGACGCTTCCCAGCATGAGGCTGATATTGCGCCATTGTTGCAGCGGGCAAATGAGCTGAACCTTCTATACGAGGCTGCCGGCACGGACGGGCCCACGATGGAACTGCGGCAGAACGGCAAGGGCATCCCATCTGCAGATCACGGTGTGCTGAGTAATCTGCTCAAGGCCATGGATCTCGCCGTTTTGCAGTTGAATCCGGACAGCAGCTTCAAACTGATCGGCGCGGCACCGTCATGGCTCAATTTGATCTGGCCCCGGAGTGTGGATTCGGCGTTCAAATATCGTGCTGATGAAGCCGCGCCGTTTTTGGCCAATTTTATTCTGGATGCTCACCAATTCTGGGAAAATAATACCACAGGCCGTCTGGAATCCGGTGTCTGGAGCGAATCATTCAAAGACAATAAAGACTATTTAATGGAGGCCTCCGCCCTCTTTGCCGTGAACCACAAGGTGTTGACCATCGAATGCGAACGTGGATTGGTCCGGGAAAAACAAACCTTGATTCAGAAAGGCCGGAATCTCGCACTGAAATATGATACCCTGGACCGTCTGGAAAAGGAGTTGACCAAAGCCAAGGCAGATCTGGAAAGTCGGGTACGGCAAAGAACTTCCGAATTAGAAGCCGCTAACCGGAAATTGGCATCCGAACTTAAAGAACGGGAACGCATCAGCCATCACCTCCAGCAAGCCCAGAAAATGGAGGCCATCGGAACGCTTGCCGGGGGCATTGCCCATGATTTCAACAATATTCTCTCAGCCGTCATTGGTT
>JABDIN010000039.1 GCA_013003715.1 Desulfobacteraceae bacterium
CAATGCCGGCATCCCAACGCAGTGACGAATCATTTACATTTTTGCATGATGGCCTGTTCATTGACCTGGATTTATGCGAGCCGACTTGAAAAAACCCCGAGTCGGCGGCATGTAGTGAGTGGCCGCAGTCATTTTGCATTTTCAGATGTTCGGCGGCTCATCGCTCAAGATGCCTTGAGTGATAATTTTAATACTCTTTTCCCGGTCAAACGCAAATCGGTGGCAAATTCTCTTGTTGCCGCTCTTATAAGGATGGCGGCTTAATGGTTTTTAGGAAACTTCAGTACCTAAAATAACGACAATCAATAAAGAGACCAAGTATAGTGATAGAGAAAGATATTCGAGCTTTTCAGGAAATATGATCAACTTGAGCAAATAAGTCGAATTGATCCGATTTATGCCCGAATCGAGTAAGGGAAAATGTACTCACCTGCCAATTGAAAATCGTTGCTGACATACAAAATACTTTCGGCAACCTTCGTCCTGTACGGCTTTTCAATACCAAGACGATCTGTACAGAACAGAAAGCTGATTTCCTCTTTTCCAAATTGTGATAGAAAGGGCTCTATATCAGAAAAACAAGGTGTTTTCTCAGACACAATATCATGAACAAGCAACCGGGTCTCTGTCTCCTTGACAATAATTACAGTATCAATATCTTCAATATAAAAAGAATTGTCATGGTATTCATACAGAAACATGAACATTAATAAATTGGTATTCTTAAAACCAATTCTATCGGACACCATTTCTCTTTCCTTTGATAACCGTGTAATAGTCTCATAATCATCCACACGCTCTAAATTTAATTTTCTATACCGTTGCTTATCCCGGATAGACAACCGTTGGCATGTAATTGTTTCTATGTACTCCGGCTCCTGTCTCAGGCCCAATCTGTCGTAAAAACCAGTGGCGGAATCATCTGTGAAAAGAAAAACAAAATCACATGTTTTATTAGTCCAAGCCTGGACTCTTTTCCATATCTCTTTTTGAATTCCTTTCAGTCGATACTCAGGTAGCGTACCAACGGTTAGTAGCGGCATTCTATCTTCATAATGTACCCCCCTATCTAATCCCCGGTGGCTGTAAAGTGATAGCTTCAAGCGCCTACGGGCAAAACCATAATCACATCGTCAATGGCCTGCCCGCCGATTCGAAAACGATCCCGGATGACACCGGTGTCCGTGAAACCAGCATTCCGGTAAAGGTGAATTGCCGATGTGTTGTGAGCAAAAACCAGCAGATCGATCCATGACAGGGAATCCGTCTTTTGAGCAAACTCGATCGCTCTCTGCAGAAGTGCACGGCCAATTCCGGTGCCACGATATAGGCTCTCGATTCCAATTCCCAGTTCACAGCGGTGCAAACCGGTCTGGAGGCCACCGCCTTTTAGACTGACGTGGCCGACGATTTCCTTGTCCACGCTGGCGGCCCACCACCGTTGCCATCCCGGACTGCAGAGTGGTGCCGTCAGCGCTTTCTCATCTATTCCCTTGGGCCCTTCCGGGGAACCGGGTTCAAATGGCATGAAATGAGGGCTGTCGCCTCGCCCGGATTCTTCCCGGTGACGTTGCAGGTGTTCCCGTAATTGCTTTATATGTCGCTGTTCTATCGCCTTAATGTCTGTTTTCATGAAAAGCCCTATTATCTCCGATCTTATCACCCAATTCTACGAAAATACAACGCCTGGTGTTCGAATACGCCAGGTGCTGATGCAAGAAAAAAAGTCTGTAAAGTCCGCAGCGTCTCTCGACTTTCAGATATTGTATACCCGGCAACTGAAAAGGTAAAGTGACGTATGCCTGAATTTCGTAAGGCGTTTCGGCGGTGTGCCGGGGACCACCGTCTTGCACCCATCGTGTGCCATAAACAGGAAATACGAATTATGTGCATTTCTTCGCCGCAGCAACAATAAACCTTGACAATTGCCACCATTTTTGCCTTAAAAGGTGAACATCGAATTAGAACTACAACTCACACTCCCCGTTGCCTGATCACACCATCTTGAATCGCCTGTCAACTGTATTCCGCCACATCGGACAACAATCGTCTTTTGCTTTATAACCCTCAGATATTATTTCTGATTATTCGAAAAATCCATACCTCAAGGAGGATATGTCATGACTAAAGAAAATCCATTAAAAGTCAAAGAACTCAGGTCTATGAAGATGGCCGAGCCGGACGAGACCCCGAAAACAGTCGATGATGTAAATATATACACCTTTAAAATGCCGAATGATAGTGAACCTCGAATCGTTAAAAATTGGAACGAAGCCAATTCATATCATGTTGTTGCAGGCATATCAAAGGAACAACTGGAACATGCAAGAGATCAGCTTGTCAGGCCTTCTCCCATAGAAAACATCCCCATCACGACCCCAAGCCATGATTGTTACGAGCAGTTCAAAAAAATTGATTCGATTATCGGCATGAGGAGCAGATATGCGCCTGCCAACTACATCCCGAAGCTGTCTCAAATAGACCTCGACCTGGCAGTAAAGTTTAGAAAAAGACATAGAGATGACGATAAACCCACAAACATCTTTGGAACCGACGATCGGTATATATACAATGATGCGAGCTTTCCCTGGAGAACCATTGGCCGGATATGGACTGCTTCCGGAGCCTGCACTGGTTGTACGATCGGGCCCCGGCTGGTATTGACTGCCAGCCATTGTATAAACTGGTCCAGCGGTGGAGGTGCCGGATGGGTGAAGTTCTCGCCAGCTTACTATAACGGCAATGGTCCGTGGGGTGAGTTTTATGCAACCCGGGTCATCTCTTGGAATAAGGCAGAAGGTGGACTCAGCGATCTCGAAACCGCATTCGATTACGTTGTACTGGTAATGAATGATTATATCGGAAACCAAGTGGGTTATCCGGGGTACCGGAGTTATTCTGATACATGGAATGGTGAAGAATATTGGCAGCACATGGGTTATCCGGGAGATTTGACGAGTACGCAACGCCCTGCGTTTGTGGGTGATTGCGCTATTTCTTCAACAAGTTCTGAAAGCACCTCCGGGCAATCAGGCCTGGTAATGGGGCACTTTAATGATATCACCGGAGGTCATTCCGGTGGCCCTGTGTGGGGATGGTGGTCTGGAGAAGAGTGGCCACGCGTAGTCGGTGTCCAAAGTGCTGAAGCCAATACGCCGGCCTACAATACATCAGGCGATAATGAATTTGGTGGCGGGCAGGGACTATCGGCGCTAATATCATGGGCCCGTAGTAATTATCCATAAGTCAATTAGTTATTCGTAAAGCAGGGTATTGCTTCCGTTTCATCCGTCTGAAAAAACGTTGGCGGCGTGCGGACGATGCCCCGCTTGTAATATGTCCGGCGGCCTTCGCCTTATGTGGGAGGGCCGCCATTGTTATCATCTGTCAGTGAGGACATCATTCAGCTTCCCGTAAAACGATGTTCCCTTTGCCGGGTACGGCATCAATTTTAGCAACGCCATCCAACACGGTGCATCTTTCTGTCACCGCAGCCTGCGTCGCCTGGCATTCGGCCCAATTGTCGGGCACTGTCGTGATCAGAGTCAACGGTTCGTCATATAGGACCGGGTCCATGTCGGATGTAAGTGTCAGGCAGATCTCCTCGGTTGTCGCGTATACAACGGAGACGCTGGCGGTGGCCTTTTCTCTGAGATATTTATAAACCTGCGTATAACCGCCCACCCATATTTGGCCCGAGTTTGAAAGGGTGACGAGATCATCCAAAAAAAATTCAAATTCACCAAAATACATGGCGCCAACGCCCCAATCCAGCCCGCCGTCCACAGCGCTGATACCGTGGAAGTTGTACATCCCCCAACATTTATGGGTAAGGATATGGGGAATTACGACTTCATATATGGTGTTGGCGGCACTATTCTTGGGGACAGTGTGTGCGTAAATATGGGAGCCTCCGTTTGATTGCCGGGGAATGTTCTTGTACTCGGCCAAAACGGTTTGAAGCCACTCTTCCGGCCACGACGTACCGCCTCCCCTGACAAAGGCGATCAGCGATCCGAAGTCTTCGTGCCCCCGGGCATCCCATATGATTCTGGAGGGTTCGCCCACTTCATAAAGCACCTCTTCATCGGTCGCTGCACCGATGTGATTCATGCTGTGGTTGGCCAATTCCTGTCCATAGGCAGGTGCTGTCACTTCCCACACATTTTCATGGGCAATGTAGCTTTCTCTTCCGGGATTCACATAAAAAGTTCCCACAAGATTCCGGTTGGAAAGGGCGGGAATGGCCAGGGTGGCTTGTCCGGGAGTGGAATCATCAAACTGAAGCGTTAACGCCGCCTCTTTATCTCCCTGCCAGGTTGCAATTTCAACTTTTGCCGTAAACGGGCCGCCGGTATGGTATTCGAACGGACCCAGATCATAACCGGTGTCTTGCGGACGGGGAATGCCGTCAGCATCAGTGGCAACATCCGCCACACTGAGCCCTATATCGATGGCCGGTGAATCCGGCTGTAAATGATAGTTGTTCTCTCCGTGATTCCCGGTATAAGAAACAAACTTCGGATCGACTTGAAATAGTTCATTATCCTGCTTCGATGGATTCAAGGCAATACGCGAGCCGTCTGAATTCCAGGCAAGGTTGTAATCCACGAGACCTGTTCCGTCGACTATTTTACGATGTTCGACATTGCAATCGGCAGTGATGTTATTAACTACTGCATAATCCGTCACCTCGGATAAATGCATGGAAGTACCCCAGGATGTATTGCTCAGCTCTGATTTAAATACATTATTGTAGATATAAACATCATGAAATCCCCCCGTACCGACACGAACCCCGATATCGCGAAATTCAAAAATATTGTTGCGTATCCATATATGGTGGCCGGGATTGCCGGTTGTTTCCATGAGAACTCCTTTTCCATAGGAGTTCTCGACACTGAAAAAATTGTTTTCTATTGTGGTGTTAGTCATGATCGGACGATTGACACCCCCATCCCAGGTCTGGATACAATCCGAATGGGGGTCTACATTACCGGCATCATCGGGATTCCCTATACCGATGATGGAATTACCACGTATAACATGTCCATCGCCGAAAATGCGCATACCGTCGGCATCCGCCCCCATCAAACCCGGCTCATTGCCTTTAGGATGATATTGAACGGTACTGAGAATTTTATTCCCTTCTATCAGTCCATTGGCGCCGTTCAGGGAAATTCCCCATTGGCCATTGTGTTCCAGAATGCAATTGACCACTTTTACGTTTGATCCTGATCGGATACGAATTCCACCTGTGGGGCATTCATGTATAAAGCAATTCCGAATGTCTATATTAGAATTGGCATTTATCGTAATGCCAAGCCATGTCTCTGTACTGGCTTCAATATCGAAACCGCCGATTGTGACAAAATCTGCAGCTATAATAAAACCCAGGCATTTTGCGGTGTGCCGTGTTTCAGAGAAGATATTGATTCTTTCCCCTTCACCATCGCCGCTGTTGGAAATGGTCACATATTCGTCATATATACCCGGTTTAACTACCGCAATTTCACCCGGCAAAATGGTATCGGCTGCTTTTTGAATAGTTCTCCACGGCAATTCGGCTGTTCCGGGACCGGTATCATCGCCTGATGTCGAAACATAGTAGTCCCCGACAATTATCTCTTCAACTATATCTTCAACTAAATCTTCATTGACACAGCCTATTAGCAGGGAATTACTCGTCAGGTCGCTGCCTCCATCCAATGCATCGGCCTTCACCGTGATGCTGAAGTCAGGAAAGTCCACATCAAAATCGCTCCTGTCAAAGGCCAGGCTGATTGTCGCATGTGTGGCATCAACATAGTTCACGGCAGCAATGCTTAAGCCGTCCGGAACATGATTGAGTTGGAAATCATCCTCTATAAGGGACGTCCCCGGAAAAAGTTGATTCGATAATGCAATGGAAATTGTCCGGTTATCAAGATTTGCTTCGGTCAGTTCATCTGGAGAAGATAGTGATACGGAAGCGGCTGACGGCACACCGGGGTTTTCCGTCCCACCCTGGCCACCTGTGCCTTGTCCGCATCCAAAGAGTAAAATCAGTAAAACGAAAGACCGTATGAAATATCTCATGAGCACACCTTATGGGTTCGTCCCTAAAAGAGAATTAGATCAAGTCGCTCCGCTTTATTATCATTCCCGATGAACAGAGACAAGATCTTCTCTTGTATAATACCGAATTCTCTTTTCTGTCAATGCAAAAGGATAGTTTAAAACATTCATATTATTCTTCATACCCCCCTGTATTGTCCATTAAATCAAGAAGATAACCGCTTTACGCGGGAAATATCAACATCAAGCATGTAGGGTGAGTTTTACGCACCAAACGTATTGAATTGAATGCAATTTACGCAATTCATTCTTCGGGTGGGGACACCCGGTGAGTGACAATAGTATGTCAGCAGGGGTAATGAGGTATGCTAATTTATATTTTATCCGGATTTCAGTTCAGTAATTGATTCCCTATTGAAAGCTGTCCGGGGATGTGGTGTTAATAGCTGAATCTTGCAATGAACAGGTGTAGAGGCCCAAGATAAGTCAACATAAATATCTCCGATTTCCACCCGGAGGATAATGAAACCAACGCAATACCATGTAGGCTGCGTTTTACGCACCGGGTTTGTTGATTTACTTAAGGCTTTGATATCACTCATTTTATTCCCATCAACTTAAAATCGATTGGTGCATGAAATGCACCCTACAGGTTTGTGCCGGAGAGGATAGCAGAAATCTTGAATTTACCGAATCGCAGAGGGGTGATATATCGCGTCTAAAAAACAGATGTTGGCACTCAGATCCCTTGGGATGGACATCGAACTGATCGCGTTCAACGGAGAAGACTACTTTTCTGCACCGGGTCAGACCGTCTATGTGGACAGGTATTCGGACACCTTCGATACCATTGCCCTGGCCATCAACCTTGACGGTGTGGGGCTGAACAACAGTGACACGGCGATCTCCCTGTTCTCCTGTTCGGATGATCTTGCCCGGATCATCGACGGAAAGATCGCTGCTTCGAAAACCACATGCAAGATTGCCCCTTGGCCTCAGGGGGATCATATGCTATTTGCAGGGGCTGGTGTTCCCACGTTGGCAGCGACATCACAGGACATTTTTCCACTGGTGGACACTGTCATTCATACGACCGGGGATACGCCGGATCGGGTCGATAAAGGCCTGATTGTTGCAATATCCCGGTTTCTGATTGATGTTATTGGTTCCGTTGATGAAATTTTCCGGCGAATGGTTTAATTTTCAGGACGAGGTGATTGTCAATGAACAGACCCAGGATCGGTGTTGCCATGATCATAAGAAAACAGGACCGGGTATTGCTGGGAAAGCGCAAAAACGCCCATGGGGATGGGACCTGGGCGTTTCCAGGCGGCCATCTGGAGTATGGGGAGTCCATCGAGGCATGTGCCCGGCGCGAGGTGATGGAGGAGTGTGGAATTGAAATCCAAAATCTATCATTCGGCCCGTTTACAAATGATATCTTCGAGGTAGAGAATAAGCACTATATAACCCTCTTTGTCCTGGCGGAAGTGGCTTCCGGGGAGCCCACGGTAAAAGAGCCGGATAAGTGTGATGCGTGGGAGTGGGTGGACTGGGAGACTATGCCTCAACCGTTGTTTTTGCCGATCCGCAATCTAAAAAAACAAGCGTTTCATCCCTTTTCCGCGTAAAGGAATTCTATAGGTTGTAAAGTGAATTTCAGCCGGATTATCTCGTGGGTTCCCTCCACCATGTGGATGATATCCCCCATTGATACGACCCCGTAGAGCTATCAGGCGGCTGTGGATCACTGCCGTGGATTGGATGGTCTTTATATCCGCTATTTTGAGCAGCAGTATGAGATGCTTCAGCGGGTAGAACCCAAGGTGGTGGTACGTGACTTTGAATTTGTAATCATGAAATACGATATCGAGTAAAGACGATGTATCGACTGTATCATTGAGCACCATATGAGAAAAATAGCATCGCTCAACTTAGTCATCTATGATTTGATAGCCGACGTGTTTGGTCCCCGTCAAATTTATAATCCCGGGTATTTTTTCCAGTCCATTCTTTGAAAGCACGTCGAAATGCGCTGGCCTCCGAATATCCCAACAGGAATGCAATCTCCATAATCGATAAGTTGCTGTTTTCAAGGTAGTCCAGCGCAAGGTCCTTTTTCAGTCCTTTCATGAAGTTTTGAAATGTATGACCTTCTTTCTTCAGTTTTCTTGTCACCGTCCAGCGACTCATCTTCAGTTTCCTGGAGACCATCTCAATATCAAAGTGTCCTTTAGGCAAGTGCTCTATAGCCATTTTTGTCACTTCATTCTTAAATCCGGCCCACTCATCCAATTCTTTCATCAAATCATTGGCATGCTCGATCATAATATATTTTATGTATGATTGATGCCTGGGGATAGCTGTTGCCAGCTGTTCTTCGCTGAAAACGATGATATCTTTTTCCTGGTTGAATTTCATGGGCGAAGAAAGTATTTTTCGATACACTTCGGTATATTTCGGTTTTCGATAGCTGAGCAGGATTTCCAGCGGCGTCAACTCTTTTTGGACCAATTCCCGTAAAATAGTGATCATCGAGGAAAATGCCAATTCTACGACTATACGATTGTATTCGTTGTAGGCCGGTATCTTTAGTGAATGCTCAATATAGTATATGGTTTTGATATTTGTAATCTTGAAGCCGGATACGCCGTAGAGAAGCTTTTGGTAGCGAAAAAATTGATCGATGACTTCTTTAATATCTTCGCAATTTCTAAAGATATGGCCGCAAACACCCAATCCGGCAAGCGAAACATTGGTTCCAAGTTTAAGCGGAACATCCGGTCCAAGTAGTTCTACTCCTTTTTCTATCATTTTGATGTTGCGTAGAAAAGGAACCCGGGTGTCAACGATTTCAAGTTGTTGTTCTGTAACGCCAAGAGCTTTCTCGAGTAAGACGCGAGGGGCACCGAGGGCTACCAAAGCTCTAAAATGGCCAAGAACCGGTGCTCCATCGATATGTAGGGAATTCATAATGGCCATAGACTGATATAACTTGCCCCGAGTATGTATCACATAAAATGAAAGCCGTGTGTCCAATTTATTATATGTTATTGAATCGATCAACAGCTTAATCCGTATTAAAGCCGCCACCTGCTCCGTAGTGTCACCTTCGTGCACCCAAGCATCCTTGTGCCGTTGATTGATTGTGATAAACTCTGAAAGATAAATAAAAACCCCATTCTTGTCGGCCGAATTTACACGCATTATTGCCGGTTCGAACTAAATCCAAAACGGAGAAATCGATGGAATGTCAGAGCACTGGTAATTATTCGGGATTTCAGGTCGGCGGCGGGAAGGCAACCTATGTTCTTGTAGTTTGTTCCCTGCTTTGGATGATAAATTTTGTAGACCGGCAAATTCTCTCCGTCGTATTAGAGCCGATGAAACTTGATCTTGGTTTGACAGACGCCCAGGCCGGATGGATATCGACATCCTTGTTTCTCGGAATGGCAATTTTCGCTATTCCGGTCTCTTATTGCGCGGATCGATGGAGCAGAAAAAAACTAATAGGTATAATGGCGATCGCCTGGAGTATTGCTACAATTCTCACCGGGTTGGGAAAAAGTTTTTTAGGTATACTCCTACCCCGTCTGGCGACCGGAACAGGGCAAGCCGGTTTTTCTTCCGCTGGGATGGCTCTGATCAGCACCAGCTACCCCGAAGAAGCCAGGGCAAAAAAAATGGGTTTTTTTAACTTGTTCCAGGTTGTCGGTATAATGGCTGGTTCAATATTCGGTGGCTACCTGTCCGTCAATTTCGGCGGCTGGAAAACGCCGTTTATAGTATTTGCCGTCCCTGGGATCATTTTAGGTTTTCTTGCTTTTTGGATGCAGGATTATCAAACCATCGAACTGCTGGACGATTCAAATAGAAGCCACGGTTTGTTCGACAATTTAAAAACACTTCTTAAAATTCCAACCTTAAGCTGGTTTTATGCGGGGTATACAATGTTCACAGCCATGGGTGTCGCCGTACTGACGTGGTTGCCCGCCCTGGTCATTAGAAAGTTTGGTGTTGATGAGGATATCGCCGGATTATTCATGGCTTGCATAGCCGTTTTTTCTTTGATCGGAGTTGTTTTAAGTGGCATTTTGGCCGATAGGTGGCAGAAAAAAAATCCTGCGGGCAGAATGAGATTTGCGGCCGTAATGACGCTAATGAGTACGATCGGAATTTTTTTGACATTGATCTGTTCGTTTCTCATTCACGAGGGAAGCTATAGCGAACCCAGTATCTGGCTGGTAATCGGTATGTTTTCGATTCCGATCTTTGCCATAACTGTTGCCGCCGTTAACCCGCCTGTAATGGCCGTCTCCCAGTCTGTTGTTACACAAGATCTGAAAGGTTTAGCCTGGGGCTTGGGAACGACCCTGGTAATGATTATGGGAGGGGCCTGGTCGCCGACTGCCACCGGATACCTTTCGGATTGGTTCGGTGGGGGAACCCGTGGCCTGACGCTGGCGCTTGTCACCATCAGCTTTCTGGGGCTGGGTGGATTTTTGTGTTTTTGGCGGTCGTCCCTCTATTATGCGGAAGATGTCCGTAAAGTAAAAGACAAAATATTGTTTTCGATATAACGCAATGCGTATACTCAACACCAAAATTTATGTGAGGAAATGGATATGAGTTCAGAAGAAAAACTGGCCATTGTCGGGGCTGGAGCAATCGGGAGTCTCGTCGGTGGTATACTTGCTCGTGCCGGCAAAGATATAAAATTGATCGGACGAAAAAAACACATGGCAGTCGTGAATGAAAACGGATTAACGATCAACGGCGTTGCAGGTGACTTCAACGTTCGAGTCAAGACGGCCGAACAGCTGGACTTCAAACCGGATATCATTCTCATCGCCGTAAAAACGCAGGATGTGGAACAGATATGTCAGGAGATTAAATCCATCGATAGTGATATCCCGATCCTGATGATGCAAAACGGCATTCGTAGCGCCGACATGGCCGCTTCGATTCTGGGGAAGCGATATTTAATCAGTTGTATTCTGCTCTTGAATGCACGATTTTTACAACCTGGAGTCGTTAATTATGTCAATCGCAGACCGATTGTGATCGGCGAAGCCTTTAAAACAAACAGTTTAAAAACAAAATGGATCAAAAACATTCTTGATCATGTGTCTGATACTTTTATCAGCAACAATATTCGAGGGGCGCAATGGACTAAACTAGTTATCAATGCCATGAGCAACAGCATTGATGCAATGACCGGACTGACCTTGGGCGAGTATGTCAAAAGGGACGAAATAAGGAGAGTAGCGGTTGAAATTCTGAAGGAAGCTCTTCGTGTAGTAGACTCTGCGGGAATCAAACTTGAAAGCCTACCGGGCATACCCATTTCTATCTTCAAAGTCATGATCGGACTGCCCACGCCGATGGCCGCTTTGCTTCTTAGGTACATGATGCGTTCAAAAGGAAATTCGGACATCATGACGTCAACCTTGCAAAGTATTCGCATGGGTCAAAAAACTGAAATCGACTATATCAATGGAGAATTCGTAAAATTAGGTGAACGGCTCGGCATCCGGACACCATTCAATGCCAAAGCCGTCGAGCTGATCCAGCAGATAGAAGAATCAAAGGTGTTTCTATCACCGGAACAGCTAAAGACACACTTTTCGTTTATATAAAGCGATATTTGCCTACCAGGGCATTTAAATCCCGACCGTCCGTTTCAATGAGGGCGCCGGGATACTTTGGGATCGCACTTAAATCATCTTATCCACCGGTACGGTGCGCCC
>JABDIN010000056.1 GCA_013003715.1 Desulfobacteraceae bacterium
TCGGCGGGGGCACCCGGTTGCCGACCCAAAAAGAGGCGCTGTCCATCCTGGGATGTGAGGGCCAGGGCAAGGTGTTCCGTTTGGCGGAAATCATTGCCGCCGCATGCCTGGCACTGGATATCTCCACCGGTTCGGCCATCACCGCCAATGAGTTTGTCCGTGCCCATGAGCAACTCGGCCGGAACCGTCCGGGAAAACGCCTGGCCTGGTCGGATATCGACAGCTCATTTTTCAACACGCTTTTTGAGGATGCCGATGTGACCGTAAGCAAGACGTCCCGGTATGACCTGGATACGGCAGGCGCGGTGGTATCGGACGTGGTCCGGAAAAACAGCCGGGAGATCACTGGTTTGTTCGGCTACCGGTTGACCCTCGTCAATGGCCCGAAAGACAATCCAATTGACACCGTCCTGAAGATAAAACCCGGCGATCGGGAATTGATCAACATCGGCGCACAAGTGGCGCGGTTGACAGGTGAGGACACCTTGAGCGGCCTTTATGAGGCGCAGTCACAGGTTTTTAACATCGACAACAGCAATGTGCGCGAAATCGCCTTTTACCGCGAAGCCGATCCGCGTTATAAACGATTCATACCCCGGATTCACGGCACCCGTATCGATCGTTCCCGCCGCATTTATGCCATATTGATGGAAAATCTTTCGTTTTGTTCTCATTTACATACGGTGGATACTCCTGAAGTATGGACAACCGGCCAGATAGAGTCTGTTTTAGCATCGCTGGCCGCCATGCATTCGGTATACTGGAACCGGTACGCGGATGTGCCGGAATCCATGCAGATCAAGGCATTAAATACAACGGATGCGCTTCGGGCCGAGGATCTGCTGCGGGAACTCACCCGGTTCAACGCCTCACGATATCCGGAATTGATCAGCCCCGAACTCAGGGGTGTATTGGACAAAACCCTCTCCGGTCTGCCGGAATTCATCGGAGAGCTGGCCGGGCATCCCATGACCCTGACCCATAATGATTTCAACCCCCGGAATATCTGCCTTCGACCGACTTCAGACGGGTTGTCACCCGTGGTTTATGACTGGGAGCTTTCGTTTTTTCAAAATCCGCAGCACGATCTGATTGAATTTCTCATATTCATTCTTGATCCGTCTGAACAGGTGGATGCCGTTCGTCACTTTAGTGAGTTTTACACGAAGCATCTGAAAACCCATACCGGCGACGATTTCTCAAACAACGGATTCGATCGTGTATTGTGGCTCAATGCGGTTCATCTGGCCCTGTTTCGATTCAATCTTTATCTGCTGGGCCATAATATTCTCAAGTTCACTTTTATCGAACGGGTTTACCGGAACCTGTCGAATTTCATCCTGTCCTGGGGGCAAGGATAAAAAAGGATCAATCGGATGCCGGAAAACCACCATCGGAATTACATCATTGGGTTATCGTCCCCGGATTCGATCATGGAACATCGTGTCGGGGCCAAGGCCGCGCGCCTGTCCCGAATGCTGGCGGCCGGATTCCCGGTGCCCGCCGGGTTTACGGTCACAAGCCATGCCTTTGATGTTTATTTACGTCACAATCGCCTGGACCGGAACCTTATGGCGATAAACGCACCGGGCAGCGTTGACGCCATCCGGAACGGCAGCTTCCCGGCGGACCTTCATAAAGCCGTTTCCGAGGCTATTAAGGACTTGTCCGCTTCTCAACTGGCTGTCAGGTCCTCGGGTGTCGGGGAAGATGGTGATGACCATTCCATGGCAGGTCAATTCGATTCTTTTTTACAGGTTGCCCCGGAAGCGGTGTTTGAGAAAATCAAGGAATGCTGGGCCGGCCTTTTCGGGAGCGCGCCCACGGCCTATCGCCGGAAAATGGGAGCGGACGGTGACTTGCGCATGGGTGTCATCGTTCAGCAACTGGTGGATGCATCCATGGCCGGCGTGGTGTTCACCATGGACCCGCTGACAAAGTCCGCCGATCATTATGTGGTGGAATGGGTCGCCGGGTTGGGTGACCGGCTGGTTTCCGGCCAGGTGGAACCGGAAAGAATCTATCTGAGAAGAGAGAATCCGGAGATCCCCCATTCATTTCCGGATCATATTGCGCAAACACTCGGGTTGGTCCATCAATGGGCCGGAAGGGCCGAAGCCCTGTTCGGCCATCTGGTGGATATGGAATGGGCTGCCGGTGATGCCGGATTCTTTGTTGTTCAATCCAGGCCCATAACACGGCTCAGCGGTGAGAACACGGCGGTGTGGACCAATGTCAATATGGCCGAAAACTTTCCCTATCCCTTGACGCCCATGGCCTGGTCCCTGGTGGACCGTTTTTATGCCGCCTATATCCGGTCGATTTTAGGTATCTTTGGCTGGTCCAAGGTTATCCTGGACCGGACCGCCCACGTGGTTGATAATCTCACCGGCCTGGTTTCCGGCCGTATCTACTACAACCTGGACAACTGGTACGCGGTGATGCACTTTTTCCCCCACAGCCGCTGGCTCATACGGTTTTTAAACCACTACATCGGCCAGAAAATACCCTACCGATACCAATCAACGCCCGGTGATCGACCCAAGGCGGGCCGGTTCAGGTTGATGTGGAACCGGATGGCGTTCTGGCCGCGATTGACGGCTGTATTTTTGTACACGGGGGCACGACTCAAAGCATTTGAACTATCATTTCTCCGGGAACGACGGCAATGGCGCCGGGTGCCTTATCGCCGTCAACCCGCAGCAAAGCTGGCATCCACACTTTCCCGAATGCTCAGTTTTGTCGAACGACGATGGGCACCGCCGGCCATGGCCGACATCCTGACCATGATTTTGCCCGGTGTGGTGGATATGCTGATTGAAAAATGGCTGAAAGAGAATCCGGAGACCATCTCCGTAAAATTGTTCGGCGGACTCGATCTCATCAGTATCCAGCCATCGGTGAAGATCTGGGAGGTGGCCCGGGAGATCAAAAAGAATCCCGGGTTATCGCGGCTTTTGGTTCGGGGTGAATATGAGGCATTGACAGCGGCAATGGATGATGAACTGGTCAGGCGGGTCCGTGATTTCATGGACCGGTTCGGCGAACGCTGTTACCACGATTGCATGATCATCGCCCCCACCTTTACCGAAAAGCCCGCGTTGTTCTGGGACCTTGTCAAGCGCTTCATGGAAACCAACGCCCCCCACCCACTAAAAAATGTGGAAGTCAACGCGCAAGGGAGAGAGAATTTCACGACGGCATTGCTCGACCGGCTCGTACCGGTCAAACGAATCATATTCAGGCTGATACTGGCGCGGTCTCAACAGGCCCTGGCGCTTCGGGAGCGTGGCCGGCTCCTGCAGAGCTTTTTGTTTGGCGAAATGCGGGCGGTGGTGCTGGAATTGGGGCGGCGGTTGTCAACTTCAGGCCTGTTGCCCGATCCGGCGGATATATTCTATCTGCACTTCAGCGAGATCGAACAACTGCTGTGGCACAAGTATTCCTGCCCCGAATCCGTACCGTCGCTGGTAACCCAAAGGCGGCATTCCATGGCGGCTTACGGACAAAACACGCCACCACAATTTTTATTTATGAATCGGGGAGAAATCGCCCGGTCCAGGCAGGGGGACAACCATGCCCCCCAGGATACCAGTATGATGACCGGTACCGGCGTATCCCCTGGCGTCGTAAAAGCCAGGGCCCGCGTCATCCTCGATCCCATGGACGGCAATTCGCTGCAGGCCGGTGATATCCTCGTCACCTACGCCACTGATCCGGGATGGACGCCGCTGTTTTCCATCGCCGGGGGGCTGGTATTGGAACGGGGCGGCTTGTTGTCCCATGGCGCCATTGTCGCCCGGGAATTCGGAATCCCGGCCGTGGCCGGAGTGACCGATGCCACGCAATTGATCCGGGATGGAGACATGATCTCCATAGACGGGCACAAGGGGGCCGTCACCGTGGAGGAAAAAACATGATTTCTCTCCGGGAAAATACCTGCCGTTATCTGCGGGAGCGATGCCCCCTGCCGGTCATGGGCCTGATGGCGGTGATGCTGAACACTGCACCGGCCATGATTTCCAACCTTCCGTGGGTGACGGCGGTCAGACATGGCCTGAGCATATTCATCGGTCTGATTATGTTGCGTATGGTCGACGATCTTGCTGATCTGCCCGTGGACCGTCTCAAGCATCCCGGGCGCGGTCTCGTGACCGGTGAAATTCAAAAGGAACTCTTGCGGCGGGTCGCCATGGCCGGTATAGTTCTCCTTTTACTGTTGAATCCGGATCTCGTTCACATCGCCGGGTTCGTGGGCATCGGTATTTTTTATGGTGCCTTTTATAAATTTAAAAAATATATCCCCATCTGGTGGCACCCCCTGATGGTGAATATTATATTTATGCTTATTCCGGTCTACGCCGGGGGAACTATGTCCCGGCCTTTCGTGTATTTGGCCGTTTTTGTCTGGTTGGGTGCGGTTGCCCATGATTTCGCTCACAGCGCACACGACTTCAACGGGGGAGAACAAGACCCTGTTGGATCCCTGGGCCGGACCGCTTCGCGCCGGGCGGCGCTTCTCGGTGTCTCCGGTTTTGG
This sequence comes from Desulfobacteraceae bacterium, assembly GCA_013003715.1. GTDB lineage: Bacteria > Desulfobacterota > Desulfobacteria > Desulfobacterales > Desulfosarcinaceae > JABDIN01. Next base: position 4,540 of record JABDIN010000056.1, read on the forward strand.
GATAGCTTCTGTTGCAGGGCTGATATTCTGGATCGACAGCGGTCGTCCATGGGGGTTTTTGTTCACTTTAGCCTTGATGTGCGTGGTCATCCTGAGACCGGCCGTACGGTTGGTCCGGCAACCCGATGCTCAAAACGCAGGGCTGTTCTATGTCCGGGGCTTCCTCTTTTTTTTAATGCCCATGGCGGGGCTGATCGTCGATCAACTATTGCCGTAATTGAGTGATTACCCATGATCATCGGAATTTATAACCGGGCCGGGGCCGTAACCTTCTCCGGTCTCCTCTTGGCCGTTGCCGCCTGTATCCTTTCATTTCAGCAGCATGTTAACTGGGCCGTCATCTGCTTGATGTCGGCCGGGATTTGTGATTTGTTCGACGGCTGGATCGCCCGCCGGATGAACATGACCCCTGCGGAAAAAACTTTCGGACTCCACATCGATTCGCTCGTGGATATGGCGGCGTTCGGACTGACACCCGCCATCATTTTGCTTCATGTCGGCTTTTCCGGATGGATCGACGGGCTGTTGTTTGGCCTTTACGGGTGCTGCGCTGCCATGCGCCTGGCCGTGTTCAATCAAAACAGCATGGCGCCTCAGCAGGTTCGACAGGGATATACCGGTTTGCCGGTAACCTATGCAGCGCTCATTTTTCCGGTGGTCCTGTTGCTTGAAAAATGGCTCTCCGCCGGCGCTTTTACCGGTATTGTCCGGGCCACTGTACTGGTGGTGGCCGTGGGCTTTGTGTTGAAAATACCCATCCCCAAGCCGCGGGGGGGCGCCTATGGTTTTTTCGTTTTGCTTTTTTTGGCACTAACTATTCTCTGGTCGAGGAACTGAGATGGATCCCCTTGTGAACACCCCACCGGTTAAAGCGCCGGTTCAACTCTATAATCGACAAACCGGCAGCCTGGAAAATGAAAGCATCATGGCCCGGCAATTCATGGATCTATCATATGGTAGCCGGCTCGGCCGCTTCCTCACCGACCATATATTGACCCGCCGGTGTTTATCCGGGCTATATGGCCTGTGGCAGCGGCATCCCGTCAGCCGGTCGAAAATCCGCGGATTCATAAACGAGTTTGATATCGATATGGGTGAGGTTCAAGTCCCGGAAAATGGATTCACCTGTTTCAATGATTTCTTTATCCGTCGCCTGAAACCGGATGCACGGCCGGTGGACCGGGAACCGGGCCTGCTGATCTCACCGGCGGACGGCCGGGTCAAGATTTTTGACATTGGAAAGCATACGCGCCTTGACATCAAAGGCAGCGACATGCGCCTGGATGAAATTGTGGATGCCGGAGCGGTAACCCGGAATTTTGAAGGCGGGCTTGGTGTTCAAGTCCGCCTTGCCCCCGTGGATTACCACCGATTCGGGTATATTGATGATGGTAACCAGGGTCCCATCCACAGCATCGACGGACGGCTGTTCTCTGTCAGCCCCGTTGCCCTTCGGGTCCGCCCCCGGATATGGGCCCGGAATTATCGCCATTGGTGCGAACTGAAGACCAGGACATTCGGCCCGGTCCTCCAGGCGGAAATCGGCGCCATGATCGTCGGCAGCATCATCCAGCACAAGCCCGCCGGCGGCCCTTGCAAAAGAGGAGAAGAAAAAGGCTATTTCGCCCTGGGCGGATCCACCGTCCTGATGTTTTTTAAAAAAGGCGCCGTTCGAATGGACCCCGATATCGCCCGTTATTCGGTGCAGGGCATTGAGACCCTGGTCAAATACGGTGAGGCCATCGGCATTCAAGGTATCGCATGAGTGAAATCGCGCAGCTCGCCTGGTTTTTATCTCCAGTCATATTGGGTGGTGTCTCCAATATGATCTGGGTCAAACTTCCCCTGGTCCGGCATTTCAATGGTCCCATGGACGGCGGCAGGTGTTTTACGGACGGTAAACCCTTGCTGGGCGCGCACAAAACCTGGTTGGGATTTGGCGGTATGATCCTGTTGACGGCCATGTGGATGACCCTGTTTGTGTATATCACTTGCCGGCTGAATGTAGCGGATGTCCTGCAACTGGTGGATTACCGGCGCTGGATCTGGCCGTGGGAGGCTATGGGCTACGGCGCCCTGTGGGGATTTGGATATGTGCTGTTCGAATTGCCGAACAGCTTCGTCAAAAGAAGATTGACCATTGCCCCGGGAAAATCAGGGGGCGGTTTCACCGGCTTGCTGTTCACCTTCATCGATCAGGCGGATTCGGTGGTCGGCTGCCTGATCTTCATGCTGTTTTTTTTCAAACCTTCGCTAAATCAGGTTGTCATTCTGTTTATCATGGGTACCGGTATCCACTATATCGTGAACATCCTCTTATACCTGGTGGGCCTTAAAAAACAGGCGGGATAGGCTGCCCTAAAAATGAATTCATATTGCTTTTAAAATACCGTCTGTATTAGTTTCGATCCGGATGTCCTTTTGTCCTTCGGAAAAACGGGAAATGGAAGAAATCAAGAAAGATAAAAAACTGTGGAATGTCACCGATATCATCCTGGAGAGCATCTCCGACGGTGTATTCACGGTGGACCCGGAGTGGCGGATCATGTCGTTTAACCGGGCCGCTGAAATGATCACGGGTATACCCCGGGAGGAGGCCATCGGCCGGCATTGCTGGGAGGTTTTCAGGGCCAATATGTGTGAGGGGGGATGCGCGCTGAAACGGACCATGAAGGAGGGAACCTCCCTGGTCAGCACCTCCACTTACATCGTTACCGGCGACAAAAAACGGGTTCCCATCATTGTATCCACCGCATTGCTGAAAGATGAAGACGGCAACATTCTGGGCGGGGTGGAGACATTTCAGGATCTCAGTCTGGTGGAAGAACTGCGCAAAGAACTGACTACGCGGTTTCAGCTTCGGGACATGGTCAGCCGCAGCGTCGCCATGCAGCGGTTGTTCAGCATTGTCCCCCAGGTGGCCGAAAGCGACAGCACCGTATTGATTCAGGGAAATACCGGTACGGGCAAGGAACTCCTGGCCCGGGCCATTCACGACATGAGCCCGCGCAAGCGCAAGCCCTTTGTGGCCATCAACTGCGGCGCCTTGCCGGATACCCTGCTCGAGTCGGAGTTGTTCGGTTACAAGGCCGGGGCGTTCACCAATGCGGTTAAAGACAAGCCCGGACACTTTGCAGCGGCCGGGGGCGGGACAATCCTGCTTGACGAAATCGGCGATGTGAGTCCCGCATTTCAGGTCAGGCTGCTGAGGGTGCTTGAGGAGAAAACATACCAACCCCTGGGGGCCGTGAAAACCGAAACAGCCGATGTCCGCATCGTGGCGGCCACAAACAAGGACCTGTCTGATCTGGTGGAAACCGGGGAATTCCGAAGGGATCTCTACTACCGCATCAATGTGGTGAATATGACGCTTCCCCCGTTGCGCGACCGCAAGGAAGATATTCCCCTTCTGATCGACCGGTTCATTGACCGGATGAATCGTTTGCGGGACAGATCCGTCAGCGGGATCAGCCAGGAAGCGTTGAGTATCCTCATGGCGCACCAATTCCCGGGAAACATCCGGGAGCTTGAAAATATTATCGAATATGCCTTCGTGGTTTGCCCCAATGGCATCATCCAGCCCCAACATCTCCCGGAAGCAATGGTCCCCAAGGTTATTGGCCCGGACAACGCACAATGCCTGAAAGACCATATCAGATCCACGGAGATCCATACCATCCTGGATGCATTGAAACGAAATAATTACAACCGGCTTGCCACTGCAAAAGATCTGGGAATGCACAAAAGTACCTTGTTCCGGAAGATCAACAAGCTTGGTATCACGCTGCCGGAATCCGATGGACGCTCCGGATATAACGTAAAAAAATAGAGTCGCAGCATTGCTACTCAATCCTCGTATTGATCTCATCATTGCTACCCCGCATGGCTCCATTCCCTTGCCATTTTCTGTAAATAAAATCATAACCAATTGAAAAATAAGTATTAAAAAATTTTAGGCCGGTAATTTTGAACAACGGCACAGGTTTTGAAACAGGCTGTGTCCAGGAGGTGACCGATCAGCCATGAAAACAGCGCTTACCATCTGGGGGAATCGAATTTCCCCGGTATTCGATGCCGCTCATATGATGATCGTGGCCGAGATAGAAGGACACGACATCACTCACCGGCATCAGGAGCCCATTGATCCGGATTACCCCACCCGTATTGCGGCCAGGCTGAGCGAGCTGGAAGTGGGAACACTGATATGCGGCGCCATTTCAGAATTACCGGCCAGGTTGATCGAGTCGGTGGGTATTCACCTCATCCCGTTTGTAACCGGCCATGTGGAGGACATTCTGATCGCCCATGTGAACGGCCGGCCGATTGTACCGGCATATTCAATGCCCGGTTGCAGGCAAAAACGATCATGCCGTGTGCGGACTGCACACGAAAGGAGGAACGGTAAAATGCCAAAAGGAGACGGTACCGGACCACGGGGTCAAGGACGGCAATCCGGCAAGGGGCAGGGCCGGTGTGGAACCAGCGGCAGTTGTAATCGACGGAACCCTGACGGGAGCCGAAAAGCAGGCCGAACGGACAGGATCGGAAAAAACAAGAATGGCGGTAACAGCCGGAAACAGGACCAATCCCAATAAGGTTCGGTCTAACAGGAGGTAATAAAATGCCAGGATTCAATAGAACGGGTCCCATGGGGGACGGCCCCATGACCGGAGGTGGCAGAGGGTATTGTGGCGCCGGATACACCGATACGGGAAGGTGGAATTCTGTTAGATTCCGCCATTGCAGGGGCGTTGGATACCGGTCAAGGCGGGGGTATGGTGCCGGTCTTGGGTGGTGGGCGCCACCGGGTTCGCGGGTGCAGATGGATCAGGAATATATTCATGCCGATGAACCATCAAATGAAATCAACCGGCTGAAGACTCAAGCCCATGCGCTCCATGCAAAACTGGAGGCCATCACCCGGCGAATTGAAAAGTATGAAAAAGAAGCACCACACACCGGGACAACACACACCTGGACAGGTGAAAAAGATGCCTGAGATGTTGATGGTGAGCAGCGGGCCAAAATTGTTCCCTGCATTCGAGTCGGCTCTGGAAAAGTATGATTTTCAAATCAACCGGGTCAAGTCCGGTGAGGAGGCCGAGGCACTCACCTCTCGCAGCAGCCCTGATCTGGTGGTTATCGATGGAGATCTTGCCGACATGACCGGCTTCGAATGCGCCAGAATGCTGATCAGGGTGAACGCCATGGTCAATTGTGCGGTGATCAGCGGGGATTCCCCCGATGCGTTTCATGAGGCCGGCGAAGGGCTGGGAATTCTCATGCAGTTGCCGCCTGCACCGGGCGCAGCCGATGCTGAGGAGTTGATCGCCTGTTATACGAAAATAAGGAAACCACTAATATCATGATTATCAGTATTGCCAGCGGAAAAGGCGGGACCGGCAAAACCACGGTGGCAACGAATCTTGCCAGCGCCATTGACGAAGAAGTGCAACTTCTCGACTGTGATGTGGAAGAACCCAATGCACATCTTTTTCTCAACCCGGACATCCGGGACAGGGAAACTTTTTTCGTACCTGTCCCGGAAATCGACAAGGCAAAATGCACCTATTGTAAGAAATGTGCTGAGATCTGCCGTTTCAACGCCATTGCCGTATTCAACCAAACCATCATGACGTTTCCGGAATTGTGCCATAGTTGCGGTGGGTGCATGGCGGTATGTCCGGAAAACGCTGTATTCGAAACCGGAAGAGAAGTGGGTGTGGTCGAGCGCGGAGAAACCGGCAGCATCGACTTTACCCATGGCCGCCTGCGGGTGGGTGAAGCCATGTCACCTCCCCTGATTCATAAGGTCAGGTCCTTCATACGGAAAGACATCCTCAATATCATCGATGCGCCGCCCGGCACCTCCTGCCCGGTGATTAGCGCCATGAAAGGGGTTGATTTCGTTCTTCTGGTTACCGAACCCACCCCTTTTGGCTTGCATGACCTCAAGCTGGCTGTGGAGGCGGTGAAAAAACTCGGTCTGCCGCGGGGACTGGTCATAAATCGTTCGGACATTGGCGATCAGCAGGTTGAATCCTATGCCAGGGCGGAGAACCTGTCCATTCTCATGGAGATCCCTTTTGACCGGAGAATAGCCGAAGTATATTCACGCGGCGAGTTGATCGTAAATGAAATGCCGGAATGGAAAGGAAAGTTCCTGGAGTTATACCAAAACATTACGGAAATGGCAGGTTGAAGGAGATACGTTCCATGCAAGAATTGGTGGTTATCAGCGGTAAAGGCGGCACCGGAAAGACCAGTTTGACCGCAGCCTTTATTGCTTTATCGAAAAAAACAATCATCTGTGATGCCGATGTGGATGCCGCGGATCTGCACTTGTTGATGGCGCCGGCGATTCAACACCGGTATGATTTCACCGGTGGCGGTCTTGCGGAAATCAATCGGGAAAAATGTACCGGGTGCGGACTGTGCCGGACCTTGTGCCGCTTTGGTGCTATCGATGAAAATTATGGCGTAGATCCCATCGATTGTGAAGGTTGCGGTGTCTGTGTCGATCTTTGTCCCGAACAGGCCATAGATTTCCCGGTACAGACTTGTGGTGAATGGTTCATATCCGACACCCGCTTCGGGCCGATGGTCCATGCGAAACTGGGCATCGCCGAAGAAAACTCCGGTAAACTGGTTTCCCTGATTCGCCGGAAAACCAAAGAACTGGCAGGGGAAAAGGGTCTGGACCTGATCATGACAGACGGTCCTCCGGGAATCGGATGCCCTGTGATCGCCGCCATCGGCGGTGCCAGTGTTTTGCTTATCGTCACGGAACCCTCGGTTTCCGGACGTCATGACATGGCCCGGGTCGCGGACCTGGCGACGCACTTCAACGTTCCGGCGGCCGTATGCATCAATAAATTCGATTTGAACCTTGACCAATCGACAGCGATCGAGACCATGGCAGCGGAAAGGCAAATGCCGGTGGTCGGCCGGATTCCGTTTGATCCGGTCTTCACTGCGTCCATGGTCCGTGGGCAAACCGTGTTTGAATATGATGGGAATTCAGAGGCCGCTTCAGCGGTCAGGCATATGTGGAAAATACTGAAAACGTTGCCCGCAATGAAATATGAGGTGGGCGGTTAATTCACTTATTAAAGGAGAGAATAAACTTATGGAGAATGGAAGAATAGCCATACCGTCGACGGGAGCAGGCGGAATCGATGGCGAGCGATCAGGACACTTCGGTCACTGCGATGTATTCACTTTTGTGGATGTGAAGGATGGCCAGATTGCATCGGTGTCCACCATCAACAATGCCGAGCATGTTCAGGGCGGGTGCATGGTGCCCGTGAATCTGCTTGCTGAGCATCAGGCCAATGCCCTGATCGTCGGGGGTATCGGAATGCGTCCGTTGATGGGATTCCGGCAAGTCGGTATCGATGTGTATTACGATGCGGAACGGCCCGCCATTAAACCGGTGGTGGAAGACCTGATCGCCGGCAAATTACCCATGATCAACGACAACCAGGTCTGCGGCGGTGGCGGCGGTGCCGTGCCCTGAGCGCCAATTGTCGTGGATATTAATCCGGCAATTAAATAGGTAAAGTGACGTATCGCTGATTCGCGTAATGAGTTTCCGGCGGAACGTACTGGGGACAAGCCTTCTTGCAGCCACCGTCTCCCATAAACCAGATATACGAGCTTTGCGTATTTATCCGCCGGAGCAATATGATGGCGGCGGGTTGAACTGATCCTGGCACCGGGGGTCCGCAGGCCGGGCAAATGCCGTCGTCCGGGCCGGCGTGCGGTGGCGATTTCCCTTGGCGGAATCCCGCGGTACGTCGGCTAATGTAAATAGCGTCCATACCGGACAAAAGGAGTTACCATGAAAATCGCGATTACATCAAAAGGTGAGACACTCGACTCGGAAGTCGATCCCAGATTTGGAAGGGCAGGACATATTCTCATCGTCGATACGGAAACACTCCGGTACGAGGTGTTGGATAACAGCACCAATGTCAATGCATTTAAAGGCGCCGGTATTCAGGCGGCCAGTATGATCAGCGAAAAAGGCGTCGAGATTCTGATGACCGGATATTGCGGTCCCAATGCCTTTAAAACACTGGAGGTCGCAGGGATAAAGGTGGTCAATGACGTCAGCGGCAGTGTCCGCTCAGCCGTGGAACAAATGCAAGGCAAAAATGTCAGGTTTGCTGATGGGGCGAACGCGGATGGACACTGGTAGCATTGTATCCGTATAGCCATGGTCGCCTGGTTCGATATTGATTATATACGAGTCCGCATGTTTTTCAGCTAATTAAAAGAGATGGGATTACCAAAGAATGAAACCAAATCAAAAAGGCATGGGTATCATGGACAAGCCACCGGAGGAGAGCCCTGATCGGCAGGCGGCAAAGTCCTTGTCGAAGATCGGTAAAAAGTTTCTCGTCATGAGTGGCAAAGGCGGTGTGGGAAAATCCAGTGTGTCGGTCAATCTTTCGATTGCGCTGTCCAACCTGGGATATAAAGTCGGGTTGATGGATGTGGATATTCATGGCCCGGACATCCCCAGAATGTTGGGGCTTGAAGGGATGCTCGGTGTCAATGAGAACAAAAAGCTTCAACCTCTGATATTCTCGGAAAACCTTACTGCCGTTTCCATTGAAGGACTTTTGCAGAACAAGGACGATGCGGTGATATGGCGTGGGCCCGTCAAGCATTCAGCCATCCGGCAGTTTATCGGAGAAGTGGACTGGGGAGCGCTTGATTATCTGCTGATAGACGCGCCGCCGGGCACGGGTGATGAACCGTTGACCGTGGCCCAGTTGATTGATGACACCAAGGCGATCATCGTGACCACCCCACAGGAAGTCGCCCTTGCGGACATCCGTAAATCCATCAATTTTTGTAAAACCGTGGGCATGGAGATATTTGGCCTGGTGGAAAATATGAGTGGGTTCGAATGCCCCCATTGCGGGAAGACCGTTTCGCTTTTCGGTAGGGGTGGTGGTGAACGAACCGCAAACCATGGCGGTATCCCATTTCGCGGCCGGATACCCTTTGATCCGGAGATGGTGTCCTGTGGTGACTCGGGGATTTCATACCTGGAAAAATGGCGGGAATCATCGGTTTCCGAAGCATTTAACCGTATAGCCAGGCAAGTTTCAGAGGCGGATTGAGACCCCCCTTTGATGTTTGATCAAAACTTATAAGGGTTGTTGATTTGAAAGCCGGTACCGGTGCAGGTCGGAGTTATCCGAATCCAACCTGCACCGTCAGCGTCAATTATTCATCTCTGCATATATCGGGCATTTCAGGTTACCGGATCGCCTCTATTTATTAAGAAAAGCGCGTATATCGTCGGCTACCTGTTTATTCCGGCCTCTTTCCCATTGGATGTTGTGACCGGCTCCCGGATAGACTTTCAACTTGGCGTTGGGGATAAATTTAACGAGTCCGTCCTGATCTGATTTCGGATAGATCGCATCCTCATCACCCCAGAGAATTAAAGTGGGCGCGCTGATCCTGGAGAGAAACGCGCGATGGTCATCTGTGATCAGACCCCAGAAAGCAGCCTTCCAAACCCTTGATTCCACTTTCGCGGTTTGACCCAATTGTTTTTCTAGAAAGTCTTGCTCTACGGGATTTGGGTTGTCCTGCCATTCTTTGATAAAATCCATTCCTATGGGATCTTTGAAATCATCTTTTCCAACGATATTCTCAAATACATCCGTCAATACAACATTATTTACGCTGCTGGGGGAACCCGCGATCAATATCAATCCGGAAACACGACCCGGATATTTGGAAGCGACCTGGTGGGCAACGGCACTTCCCATGGAATGACCGATAATCACGGCTTTCTTGATTTTTTTGGTGTCCATGAAGGAGATGACATCCTCGCCGAATTGGAACATGGTATAACCCCAGGCCGGACTCTCGGAATCCCCATGGCCTCTTTGGTCCAGGGCATAAATGTGATATTTATCCGCAAGTAAAGGCGCGGTTGATGCCCATGACGAGCTTGAATCGGTGATACCGTGTAAAAAAATGATGACCTCGTCGTGTTGAGCACCCAATTCATAATAGGTCATGACAAAGTCGTTCACAGTCACTTTTTTCATATCGATTTCATCAAGGGCCTGGGTTTGGTCAACCCCAAAAAAAATGATCGTAATCAGTAGGATCATAAGAAGCATACAAGTTTCAATTGACTTTAAACTGCTGAATTCTTTTATCATTACTTTCCTCCAATTAACTGTATCGATAGGGTACACCCGCTTTTTCCATGGTTCTGGAATATTCTTTGAATATTTCAACCACCTTCTTGGCGCGGGGACTGATGGCGGCCAATTCGTTCCAATACGCTTCCGAATCTTTTACAACTTGATCCCACTCTTTTGCCGGAATGGTCGTTAGTTCCAATTTGTTGCCCGAAACCCGAAGTTTTGCTTCTCCGCCCCAATACCAGACCTGACGGTAATAGTGTGAGCTATCCATGGACAACTTGAACAACTCCTGCAGGTGTGGCGGAACTTTTGCCCAGCTCTTACTATTGGCAAAATATGAGCCGCACCATGCACCGGTAACATTATTCAGCAATGCATATTTGCAAACATCGGCCCAACCGATTTCATATGCCTCAGTAAACCCACACCAGGCAACACCATCAAGCTCGCCGGTTTGAAGAGCGATTTCAATATCATCAGCAGGCAAGGTGACGGGAATCAGGCCATAGCGTGACAGGAACTTTCCTGCCGTGGGTACGCCGAACACACGTTTGCCTTTCATATCGGCAACACTCCGGATCGGTTCTTTTGTAAAGATATGAAGGGGGTCCCATGCACCGGCGCCGAGCCATTCCACACCTTTTACTTCATCATAAGCTTCTTGCCAGATTTTATCCAAACCATAGAATTTGAACAATACGGGCAGATCCAGGCTGTAGCGTGTCGAAAACGGGAAGTACCCACCGAACACACTGATATCAACCGGGGAAGCCATGGTTGCATCGTCACTCTGCACCGCATCGATCATTCCGTTTTGCATGGCACGAAAGAGTTCTCCCGTGGGGGCAAGCTGGTCGGCATAGTAAAGTTCGATCTCCATTTGCCCGTGTGCGGCACGGTTGAACGCTTCAATCTGGGGCTTGATGACATGGGCACCCAATGCCGCACCCGAATAGGTTTGTAAACGCCACTTAATCGGTTTACTTGCTGAATAGGCATAAGGTGCGGAAAGCCCGGCTGTAGCCGCAATGGCACCGGCCGTGGCGACACCGGCTTTCTTGATAAACTCCCGGCGGTTGTTCTTTGGAGCCTGATCCTTGATCTGGGGCTCAGTCCTTTTTTTGTCTTCCATCGCTTTTCTCCTTTTTATTGTGGATTATTGTCCAAGCATTCAGCCCCTTGCATAAACCAGATTCGGGAGCCAGAGTGCAATTTGCGGGAAGATAATAATTAAAACCAATGCAACAATCATCACCAATACGAACGGAACAATTGACCGGTAAATATCCGTTAACGAAATTTCAGGGGGAGCCATCGCACGCATGAGAAACAGATTGTAGCCGAAAGGGGGGGTCATATAGGCGATCTGGCAGGTAATCGTATAGAGAACACCATACCATATAGGATTGAAACCGAGGGTTATGATCAACGGAACATATAAGGGTGCAACGATGACGAGCATAGCCGTATCGTCCAGAAACATTCCCATCACAATGTAGGATAACTGCATCATGATGAGTACTTGCCAAGGGGACAGATGCCATTTTGTAATAAACAAGGACTCTATGGCCCTGACCGCACCGATGCCGTCAAAAACGGCGCCAAAACAAAGAGCTGCCAGGATGATCCACATAAACATACAAGATATGCCAAGGGTTTTCCTGAGAGATTCTTCCATTATTTTTTTGGTCAGTGTGCGTTTGCTGAGTGCAGCCAATGTCGCGGCGGTGGCACCTATAGCAGAACTCTCAACCAAGCTGGTAATACCCATCACAAACAATCCAGTCATAAAAAAGAAAATTAAAAAGGGAACAATGCCCGCCTTCAACAACTTGAGTTTTTCGCTGAACGGCATATTCAATTCTTCTTTACTGACAATGGGTGCTAAGTGGGGTTGAAATTTGCATCGAACGACGATGTAGAGGATAAACAATGCGGCCATCATCAAACCGGGAATAGCGCCGGCCAACCAAAGCCTGCCCACAGGTTGCCGTGCAATCATGCCATATAGTACCAGCACTACACTGGGTGGGACCAAAATGCCAAGAGAGCTTCCCGCCTGAACAACACCGGTAATCATCACCTTGTCATAATTGCGCCGGAGCATTTCAGGAAGCGCAATGGTCGCACCGATGGCCATACCGGCAACGCTGAGCCCGTTCATGGCCGAGATAACCACCATCAATCCTATCGTTCCTATGCCCAAACCTCCCCTGAGACCGCCGAACCAGACATGAAACATTCCATATAGATCATCTGCAATACCTGAATCGGAAAGAATGTAGCCCATGTAAATGAATAACGGGAGGGTCAACATCGGATACCAGTTAAATAATTTGAATGCCGCATTAAAGGGCATTTCTATGGCGCCGTTTCCATACAACAATAACGCAGCGGCCGCAGAGACAAATCCGATGGCTGCAAATACGCGTTGACCGGTCAACAACATAACCAGCATTCCCCCGAACATCGTTAGTGCGATCGCTTCGTAGCTCATGGGATGGAGATTCCTTTTACTTTAGCTATGTCCTTGAAAAAGGTGGATATTGCTTGCAATATCATCAGGAAAATACCGAAAACCATGATAAGTTTTATGGGTATCATTGAGGGATTCCATTGTGAGAAATTACGTTGACCGTACTCGATGGCATACATGGTGCTGGAGATTGATCCGATTAATAACGTGACAAGATAGAAAACCAGAAAAAAATTTGTGGCGACATCGATTTTTGCTTTGGTCCTGACTGAGAAATGATCATAGAGCAGATCCATTCGGACGTGGTCTTCCGTCTGTATAGAATATGCACCACCAACTATGTAGTAGCCGGTGATGATGAACTGGGCCATTTCCACAGTCCAGGACAACGGCAGATTCAGAATATTCCGGGTAATCGCACCAAGCAGCAGGGTGCCGATCATCAGAAAGATAGTATACATGACGGCCCGACCTAATTTGGTGGAAACGTAATCAACATATCTTACGTAGTAAATTACAAATTTAGGCATTGTGCGTGTACCTCCGGTGGTTGAATCAAACGCTTCGGGGTCGCGGCCGGGATATGGAGCGTAGGGGGAATATTGCCGGGGACAAATGCTTGAGAGAGAAGACGGCAAGATGGAAAATGAAAAGAGAACCAATTCATTACAATTCTTGGGAAGAAGTGCTGTGGATTTCTCTCGGTGCAGATCAAATTTGAGCTCATTTTCCGAGTCAGTTGGTTAAAGATTGCAACTTTAAGTCCGGCCATGGTGAGGTGCTCATATAGTGAATTGACTTATCGGTAACAATAAATGACTGAATGGTCAAGCATAAAGTTGATTTCAGACATCCACAAGGTGAAATATACACAGTTCGAATCAATGGGAAGTAAAAAAGGGGGAAGTAAAAAACAGATAAGGATGTGGTTGGATTTTTTTATGGCTGGACTTACATCATCTTGCCCGGTCGAACCTGTTCAGGCGTTATACGACCGACCATTCGGAGCTTATCAGGCGGGACCGGTCAAAAAAAAGTTACCGTTGAGTATTATCTACACAAATGATGTTTACATCGGCCTCCACAAGCGCCGTTCTGATTTTATCCGATGGCGGCTGATCGCACACGAGATTGGTCACTTGATCCAGCCCGCAGACTTTGAATGACGCAATTCGTTCAAACTTTGAACTATCTGCAATAATGGTCAGGGACTCGGACTGTTCAATCATAGCCTGGGCAAGTTGGGCTTCTTCGATGTTAAAATCCATGACCCCGTTTGTTGCATCCAATGCACCGATGGTCAAAATAGCGTGATGCGCGCGGAAGGATTGAAGTTGAGTAATCGCAAAGTTGCCGACTGTTTGCCGATTGTCACCCTTAAACTCACCGCCAAGGAGGAACGCGCGCGAATGCAGGGGCGAAAGGCTGATGATCCGGGCGATCTCCGCGGAGTTAGTAACGACAGTCAAATGAGAGAGCTCAGCAAGCTTTTCAGAAAAATAAAGTGAGGTGGATCCGGTATCCATCAAGATTGTTTCGCCGGGAGATATGAGTTTCACCGTTTCCGCCGCAATATTCACCTTTGCCGCCACGTTCTCACCCATTCGGTGGCGGAAGGAGCCTTCTCCCGTGGTCATGGGCAAAGTTGCGCCGCCGTGAAATTTTTGAACTTTTCCGGAGCGGGCCAGCTCGGTCAGGTCGCGCCGTATGGTTTCCCGCGAAATTTGAAGGGTTTCGGCCAATTCATTCACGGTAACCCTGTTTTGTTGTCGGATGATATTGGCAATTTCAGCCTGTCTGGCGGAAGGAGTCATGAAAGAACCTATTCAGTTGAGGGGTCGGAGCGTTTTTCCCATTGAGCTGCGTGCCGGATACATTTTCATTCCGTTGTGCAAACTCATGATCGAGGACGCGTAACTTAAAAACAGTATTTTTTCTAAAATTCCAAGTAGTAAACATATATAACAGCAATGCATACATTGGTTGATGTCCGGATGGGTATGACCCGGTGCACGTCAGGCATTAAACACCACAAATTCTTCCGGCACGATATCTCTCGTAAATCCGATTGTCAAGAATGGGGGCGGAAGAAGGCCGGGTGAGGGTGATCAGATTTAAATTCGGCATGGCATCAGTTATTGTAAAATATTGGTGTGCTTCGCTACAAGGTACGGAGATAATGTCAAATGATAAAATCCAAATGCCAAATGGCGGAATGCTGTCATTTTATCCTCACTCTATTTTTAAAGCGGTTCTTAAAAATGGATAGCATAGCGCCATTGGGAATTTTACTGCCTGTCAGGCAAAGATCCAGCTATGTCTTTTGCAATCCATTGTGCTGTTTTTCGCCCTTCACGCCAGCAGTTCATTGCCATTTTCAGAGGCTGCAGGAGATTTCCCGCTGCGAAATAGGCCGAATCCGAACAGCGGCCGAATGGATCGATGACCGGACTGCCCGTTTCATGATCAAACAGCAGATGGCTCATCCGGACAAGGGATGACTCAGGGGTAAATTGACCGGTGAAGAGGAGGCCGTCACAGGCAAGCTCCCGGGCATTCCCCTTTCCGTCTATAATTTTAATAGCCTCAATCCGATTCCCGCCGATTATTTTGGTTATCCGAGTTTCTACGAATAAGGGTACACCCAACAGGCGGGATGCATTGTGGAAAGGCCATCGGGTACCCGGACAAGACTTTCCCTCAATCATTGCCACCGGTTTTATTCCGGCTTTTTTACAAGTCAGAAGCGCGGAAAAGGCCACTGTTTCCGTTCCCACTATTACAGGGCGCCGAAAGGGTATCAGGCCTTTTAAATAGACCATCGCCTGCAAGGCTCCGGTGGTACAGATACCCAACATCCTGGCCCCGGACATCAATCGGGCGGATTGAGGTGTCTCACGCACGCCGGTGGAGAGAAGAACCCGTTTTGCCGTTAACTCGCCGTTTCCCTGTGGCGATGCGATGGTCAGACCCCCCCCGGCGCCCAGCATGGTAACCGAGGTCCTCACGGATATCCCGACGCCTGCACGTCGAGCTTCCCCAACAAGCCGCCTTGCATAAGAGGGCCCTCTCATCACCCGCGCAAACTCAAGCATTCCAAAGGGCGGATGACCACAATGTCGCGGGATACCACCGGGTTCAGATTCGCGATCCAGCACCAGGACGTTTTCGATTCCCAATTTCTTAAGTCTAATCGCGGCAGCAAGTCCGGCCGGACCGGCACCGATGATGGCCACATCACAATTATCGTATATAGGGGGATTAAGCATTCGCATCTCCAACCCCTATGGGTTCGGCGAATTTACCCTTGGTCAGCTCTGCGATACGAGCAGAACAATAAAACCCTTGACACCTGCCCATGGCTGCCCGGGTGCGCCGTTTCAGCCCCGAGAGGCTGCCGACGGGTATGGGGCCTTCCATGGTAGCAAGAATCTCGCGTTGTGTCACCATTTCACAATGACAAACGATCTCACCATAGCCGGGGTTCTCATAGTCGCGCGGAAGATGTTCCGCAATGTTCGGGACTTGCGATACTACGGGATTATTTATCGGATGAAATGCCAAACCTTGTTTTGTGAGCAGACGATGGGCATGCCGGGCAAGACCCAATGCACCGCTTAATCCAGTGGAGCGTATTCCGCCAAGGGTTATCCAGTTTTGATCGGGGTATTCAATCACCCGATAGCCATTTTCTTCAGTCGCCGGCCGGATACCCGCAAAGGTTGCGGTCACCTGAGTATTGGAGAGAGCCGGAAGTTTTTGAATGGCCTGCTCCACAAGGGCGGTCAGAATTTCTCTATCAACCGAAGCATCATCTCTTTCATCCTGATCTTCGGCTGTCGGGCCGACAGCGATGTTTCCGAATATCGTAGGAAAAAGGACAATCCCTTTTGTACGCTTCGTGGGTACGGGTAAAACAATTGAGCTCAGGAGTTTACCGGCCGCCTTGTCGAATACCACAAACTGGCCTTTGCGCGGTTTAATGGTAAAACGGGAAGCGCCAAGAGCCCTTTTATCGACAATATCTCCATAAAGCCCGGCGCAATTGACGACATGAAGAGCACGCACAGGTCCACGCATGGTATTGAGTTGCCATCTTTCCCCGTCAAAGGCACCGTCAGTGACTTCGGCATTAAAGAGTACTTGCCCGCCGTTTTGAAGTGCCTGTTGCAGGTAGGCGAGTGGTGTCGACCATGGATCGATAACATACTCGCGCGGTACCGCTATGGCTGATCGTATATCCTTCGAAAGATTGGGTTCTATATCGGAAATCTCCGATCTGTTGAGAAGGCGCAGGTCCCCAACACCATTGTCATGCGCTTTTTTCAAAATGTCGCCGAATCGAACTTCTTCCTCTTCCGACCAGGCCGCAATCAGTGCACCGGTCTTTAAAATCGGCAAGTTAAAGCTTGCGTGGATGCCAAGATACTCCTCATATCCGTCACGGACACATTTCTGCTCCAATGAATCCACAGGCGCGTCAAAGCCGGTATGAAGGATTGCACTATTGCCTTTACTCGCGCCGTCGAGGATATCGGCGGCTTTCTCGATCAAGACAACGTAAGCGCCTTCCAAGGCCATCCGGCGAGCTACAGCGCAGCCCACAACCCCCCCTCCGATAACTGCCACATCAACATTTGATGAATCACTGCCCATATTTTTCATACCCTTTTTTAAGAATGACTATATAGTAACTATTTCTGACTGAACAGTCAATCGAAAAACGTTCTCCTCCATTTTATATATTTGTATCATCGTCGTCGAATGTATCACTGATTTCCACTGATCCGGTAAAATTCCAGACATGAGAGATTCATGTTTTAATAGATATAACATGCGCGTTCGAGCTTTGGTTCGGCAGAACGTATCAACAATGGATCACTGATAAAATCGGTTTATCGCAGAAGCGGATCGGGGAGAGCTTGATTATCCATGGAGATTTTCGGCCCGGTGAAAAATAGGAACGGGTTTGGATACCCCCCACTGCGGAAAGGTCGTTGCACCTTCGGGAAGGGTGGCTGTGAATGATCCGCAAACCATGGCGGTATCCCATTTCTCGGCCGGATCCTCTTGATTCGGTTGATCCGGAGATGCTGTCCTATGGTGACCCGGGGGGGTATACCTAAAAATCGGTATGGGCTCCCGGGGTCAACGCCTATTATAATCGGCCGATGGGAATGTGGTCAGGATCAGTTCGCTGCTGCCTGTCCCATGGAATTGGTGCTGTTTGACAGCCTGTCCGCCAGGACCCTGAACAATTTAATGGAGATCTCCGGATGTTTGGCGAGGACTTCGTCCATCTTGTCACCGGGAAAACGTTTGACGACGGTTTTACCCATGGCAACGATGGAAGCTGATCGCTTCTCTCCGGTCAGGGCGGCGAGTTCACCGAAATGTTCACCTCGTTCGGTGATGGTGGCGATTTTCTTTTTGCCTTTGAAAACCCCTACCGCACCACGTTCAAGCTGAAAAAAGTCCTTGTCTTTATTGCCCTCGTGGATGATGATTTCACCTTCGCCGTATTCTTCGATGTCTGGGTTGGCGAGAAATTTAGGTAAGGTTTCCTTGTGAAGAACGGTTTCCTTGACCACCTCTTCCACAGAGGTCGTTCCGGCCAATATCTGGAGCACTCCGGACCTTCGCAAGGTCAGCATACCGTTCCGGATGGCTATTTTACGAATCTGGTCCTCGGTGACACTGGCATTAACCGCTTTTATGATGTCTTCGGTCATTTCCATCAGTTCGAACAGGCCGACTCGTCCTTTGTATCCGATACCATTGCATTTTTCACATCCACCCGGGCGGAATAATTTCGCATCTTTGGCTTCTTCCTCGGTGAATCCGAGAGACAGCAGCATGGCCGGAACGGATTTATACGGTTTTTTGCAATTTTGACATAGTCGCCTTACCAGTCTCTGGGCGACCACTATAGATACGGTTGCCGTGACAATATAGGGGGGAACGCCCATATCCACCAAACGGCTGATCGAACCCGGTGCATCATTGGTATGAAGGGTACTTAACACGAGATGCCCGGTCTGTGATGCTTCCACACCAATGGAGGCTTCTTCAAGATCCCGCATTTCACCGACCATGATGACGTTGGGATCCTGACGGAGAAAGGCTTTCAATGCGGTCGGAAACGTCAATCCGACATTTGTGTCGATGTTGACCTGGTTCAATCCTTTGATGTTGAACTCCACCGGTTTTTCGGCCGTCATTATATTTGTTTTCTCGTTATTGAGATGATTCAACGCCGAGTACAGGGTTACGGTTTTACCACTACCGGTGGGACCGGTAACCAGGATCATGCCGAAGGGACGTTCGATGTTACGTTTGAAGGCACTGAATTGACGATCCGTAAACCCCAGACCGGTCATATCGATTTTCAAATTGGATTGGTCGAGGATACGAAGAACGATTTTTTCGCCAAATATCACCGGTAAGGTAGAGACACGAAAGTCAATCTGTTTCCGGCCGAGCTTCATTTTGATGCGGCCGTCCTGGGGGATTCTTTTCTCTTCTATCTTCAACCGGGAAAGGATTTTAACACGGGAAACCACGGCACTTTTGATGTTGGACGGCAGGTTCATGCTTTTGTATAAATTGCCATCCTTACGATACCGGATCTGGAGCACCTTTTCCATGGGTTCGATATGGATATCCGAAACGCCTTCATTCACCGCTTTCACCAGGATACCATCCACGAGCTTGATAATCGGGCCGGCATCGGCATTCATCTGCTGACCAGTATCATCCGACATTTCATCAGTGGCCTGCAACTCGAAGTTCGAACTGGCTTCGCTGATAATGGAGCCGAAGTCTTCAACCTGGGTGACTTCCTCTTCTCCAAAATCGTCAACTTTTAAGGGTTTCGTGAAAACCGACGCATCTTCAGGTTTTATTCGATAATGCTTTTTATATGCTTCAATGAGCTCCGGCTCAGTGACCACCCGGGGATCAATCTGCAGTTTCACCTCATATTGCAGTTTGTCAATATCTTCGGTGTTGGTGGGCTCGACCATTCCCACTGTCAGAATGCCGTCCTTTTCCGATACGGGAAAAGCCATGAACGGTTTCACTTTATCAAAGGGAATCCGTCCAAGCAGCTTGTTGTCAATCTTTAAATTGGAGAGCCGTATGCCCCTGAAATTATAGCTACGAGTAAGGATATTATAGACCGTATCATTTTCAATATGGCCGAGTTTTATCAGTATCGTACTGAGTTTGTGCTGATGGGCGCTACTCTGGCCTGGTGACGGCCCTCTGCTCATATAGGTCAGCGCTTCATCCAGAAGATCCGTGGTGATAATACCTTCTTTGCATAGGATCTTGCCGATCTTTTCCTTTCCGGCACCGCTGGTATCCTGAAGGGTTCGACTTAGTACTGATTTATTATTCGCTTGCGCCATTCACCGCTCCATTTTCATGTTTGGTCATGATAATTCTTGCCAATTTTTCCATCGGGATGGATGCAATCCACAATAATCAAAAGGTTCCCTATCTCTGCCTGATTAAAAACCGAAGCAGCCGGCGTGAACCATCGTTGCTCATATCTTACTGTATTACTTGGGTAAACGAGATTTTCTATCCACTATAATACCAAGACATTATAAAATCGGGTGATGGATGATTACAGGAAACAGCCTTTTACATTGGGTAATATTGGCTGCTGCGGTAAAAAACTTGAGGGGTAATTTCATCAGTTCCGACATAACCGTGGCGCTCCCCGGACCCGCTGGCAGGACTTTCCGCAAGAAATGATGAATATACCTGTTTTTATGCCGTTTCAGGGGTGGGATGAAAGCGTCATTGGATCTATCCGGTTATCCATACACCATAGTGAAATCTCCACCACACCGCCGGCAGATATAGAAACAGGGTGGTGAAAATGATCGTCCATCCGGTTCTGCGGGCTGCTCGACGTGAATGATCAAGGGCAGCGGATTGAACCTCCCGGGGGTGGTTCTTGGTAAAATATCGGAGGATCAGCGGGACGGTGCCTTCGGCGAGGATGACGAGGAATCCGAGGTATAGTAAATAACCGATGCAATTATGCACCGGCAATAACAGGCACCAGGGGCAATGGTGGTGTAAGACCTTGTAAAAATAGGGGCACAGCACCCGTAAGAGGGTGGTGAGGGAAACCAGCGGCCATATAATGGACGAGAAGCCCAGGAAGCCGTTGATCCATAATTTGTCAGGGCGATTCTCCCGGTGAACCATCAGACATAGAATCATAATGAAAAAAGCCCCGGCCAGAGACATCCCGACCCAGACCGGATTTGAGAACAGGGCGTTGAGTTCATTGCCGGCCATATGGCCGGTTCGTGAATAGATGACCGTGCAGCAATCCACTGACGTGTAGGTGTTGATGGTGCCGATCCCGCGATAGATATCATATATGCCTAATCCCGCTAACGGCGCTGCCAGTATTGTCAGCCGGGCATGGGGTTCGGTCAATGGCGCCTCGGGAAATCGATGGTTCAGGCGGCCGATATTCACCGCGTGGAACAAGACAAATAGGGATGCCATGCGAATCGTCAGGCCTTTTCCGAGATAGCCGCCGGCGCTTTCCAATACACCGGTGCCGCACATAGCGCCGGGAATAAGACCGGGCAGGATATAGGAGATTCCCACGGTAAGGAGAACCGTAACCAGGCTCAAGAACGTAAATCCCCACACGGTAAAAACCCCGGCCACTTCCGCCTGCCGTTCCAGGCGGATTTGCCGGGGATCCGGGGTGCCGGGCCGCCATTGCATGGCAATGCGCAGCGAAATCACCCAGCCGGTGAGAAGGAGCGCCATACTGATAACATCCATCACCAGGGCGGTCATCACCAGCGGGTGGCTGATCACGATTTGTCTCCGGGGCGGTGTCCGGCATCCCCGGCCATAGGGGGCATCATTGTCAGCCTGCCGATTGCCAATCGGTAATTGGCGGTGAAGAGACGGGCATCCCGGAGCCGTTGATCGTGGGAGCAGACCACCACCACCGCTCCCTTGTCAGCCCGGCCGGCTAGCAGCGTGAGTATCCGCGATACCGATTTGTCATCCTGGAAGGCACTGGGTTCATCGGCAAAAAGGTAGTCCGGCTCTCCGATCAGCGCCCTGGCCAGGGCCGTGCGCTGACGTTGTCCGCCGGATATGGTGCCGGTGCGTTCACCGGCCAGCTCATCCAGATCGAGTTCCCCCATGACAAGTCGGCTTCGGCGGCGAATTTCCGGCAATTCCATCCGGCGGCAAATCATGGGGAGCATGATGTTTTCCATAACACTCAGGTGATCCATTAGGTTGAGATCCTGAAATACGATACCCACCCGGCGGCGCCACAAATCCTTATGCCGGGATATCCATTGACTCACCGGTTTGCCCCCGGCAAAAACCCGGCCGCCGGTGGGGCGGCGCAGACCCGCCAGAATGCTCAGGAAGGTGCTCTTTCCCGATCCGGTCTCGCCGGTAATCATTGCCAGGGTGCCGCTCTTAAAGCGAACATTTATATCAGTCAGAACGGTGTTCACCGGTTTCCCGGACCTGTGCCTCGAAAAATCCACATTTTCACACACAATTTCCGGGTTCATGGTTTCATTGCCCCTTCGATCAATTCCATGGGATCGGCGGTAAAGGCATTGATGCTGGAAAACAGATCGGCTGCAAGCCACGGCAGAAGGACAATGGCATTGACTGACGTGAAGACGAGGCCGGCGCTCGAAGCGCTTAAATACAGCGGTGGTGCGGTGTACTCCCATCCAAACCACAGACCGGCCGCCCAGTTCATTCCCGGCTGGAAAACAACGGTGTAGGCCGCACCGGAACCCAATATCACGGCGGGCAGAACCACCGTCAGGGTTTTCAGGAGTTGGCATTGCAGAATATCGGCACCGGTCCATCCCAGGGCCTTCAATAACCCCGCTTCGGCCCGCCGGCCCCTTCGAATGGAAACGGCGATTCCCACCATGATCAGCAAGACCGTCATTGCCGGAATTATCGGTAACATGAGATATCCACCGAGCCGGGAATAGCGGCGCTGGATGGTGCCGGCCGTGTCCATTCGGCCCACAATATGCACGGGCCAAGGGAAGGCCTGCCTGAGATCCGCGGCAAGAGCCGGGGCTTCATTCTCATGAAATACATCAACGGCCAGGTCGGAGCAGTACCCGCTGGCTATCCCCAGCACGGACGCGGCATCGTCTTTCGTCAGATAAACCGTATCGTGGGATATCATGTCCAGCTGTTTTGGGATCAACGACGCAATGGTCAGGCTTAAATCCACCGCACCGGAGAGATGCAGAACCGGTATCTTTTCTCCCGACGTCACTCCCCTGCCGGTCACGGCTTCGCCGGCCAGCGGCGGTGCGACGCCCCATTGCCGGAATATGCCTGCCAGGCGGTCGTCCACCCCCACCACGGTGACCCATCTGTCACCGGACTTCGCAATTCCCCACCACCTGGCCCGGATGTTCAGCGCACCGGGAACGGCCTTTGCCGATGCGACAGCTTCCCGGACAGGCAGGGGCACGGGGATGCCGGAATTCACGCCGCGAACCACCAAGTCCGGGCTTTTCGACAATATGCGGCGTGCGGTGTCCGACAATGCCCGTGGCACCAGCAGGGAGACAGATAACACCAGGGTTATCAGCAGGATGGCCATGGCAGTGATCACCAACTCAACGGGGTGCTGCAAAAGGTCCCGGACCGCCCACGCCATAAGCGGATGTCGGACGAATCTGCTCATTGGATATCCGCATGCGTTGCGTAATAGAAGTGTTGCACGGCATAGGCACCGGGTTCGGCATCAAATTGAATGAGGTGGGGGGTGTAACGTCCATCAATGCCCCGGTGGCCGGGTAACATTCGCCGCCGGGGATGTCCGGTGGGGAAAAAGAAATTGTCGCCGAGGCCGACATCCTGGTAAAACCGGGCGGCCGGTTCATGCTGCCGAAAGGACCGGAGAAATAGATCCGCCGATATGCCGAGCGATACAACGAGACAAGCGGCGATGAGAAATCGAAACAGGTGTGTGGAGACATCAAAATGATCGTGTTTGTCGTCCGTGGGATTGATTTTCATGTCATCAGGGTTATTTGCCGGCTTTTTTACCGGTCATTTTTTCCCAAAGCGCATCGTCGAGGTCGGGCAGATGAAACACATGCAGACCGCCATGGCGCTTTTTGAATACCGCTACATTCTCGGTCTCCTGAACAGGGACAATGGCCGGTCCCATGGGTCCTTTCACATCCGATCCGGCAATCCAATTGGCGGTCTCCGCATCAATAAAATCACCGCTGAAATAATCACGCGTTACTGCGCGTTTGATGGTTTTTTTATCCGTATTCAGAAATATTTCCGGGTGCAGGTAAGAGCGGATCATGCAACCCGTACCGCAGAAATAATAGGTCGTTCCGTCCTCGAGTTGGATGGCGGAGACAAATTTTTTCGACGTTGAGGGGACCATGGCGCACACCGGGCAACGGTCGCCGGGGCTTGTACTCATATTGCCGTCCGGGCCCAGCGGCACTAAAGCCGGTACCGGCGACCGGCCGGGTTTTGTCTTGCCATGGCCGCCACCGTCAGCCCCGGCCGGGACGGAGATCAGCAGCAAACACGTCAGCATGAGCATCGTGATGATAATTCTTCGATTTGATAAACGGGGATCGATGACAACCATATGGCCTCCTGTGTGATTATTGGAATAATGGTGGATCCGGTGAGAACTGAACTCTGATTGGTTCCTTTATGTAATGTGTTTTCTTGAAAACGGCAAGTTTTTATCCATACCGAGACCCGAAATAATTGAGGGGTAGAGGCGTTTTTCCAATTGAACCGCGAGCTGGATAATCTTTCATCCCGTTGTGCAAACTCATGTTTCATAATAATAATTTCCCCACACCCTCAATTAATTATAGCCCGGTAAAAAGTGTTTTAAAATTAACCATTAATATGGTTTCATATCCGAATTGATTTTTTCACACTTCGTATTCATTCTGCTCACCCTGAACCAGGGGAGCCGCAGGAGGGGCGATTTGGTACTACCGGGTGTTGATTATGTTTCCATGTTCATGCTCGGGCTGCTGGGAACCGGACACTGTGTCGGTATGTGCGGCCCTCTGGTTTTTGCCTTCCCGGGACAGACCGGCCGGATGTGGGCACATGTCTCGTATCACATGGGTCGAATGGTCACCTACACCCTCATCGGAATGACGTTGGGCGGCATGTTGCCGCTGATCATCTTTATGGCGGGCAGCAACGGCGGAGACGCCATGGGGGCCACGACATGGATCCAGATGGGGGTGTCATTGCCGGCAGCCGTCTTCATGCTCCTCTTCGGATTGATCAGGGTGGGCATCCTGTCGGAACCGCTCTGGCTTTCCAATGCCGCTGCCGGCGTTTTTTCAGGGTGGAGCGCCCCGCTGCGGTATTTTCACGCTGCCGGTCCGATGATCAGGATGTTTGCGACGGGTTTTGTATTGGGCTTCATTCCCTGCGGATTGTCCTATGCTGTTTTCGCCAAGGCCATAACCAGCGGAGGAGCTGTCCACGGCGGTCTGACCGGGTTAGTGTTCGGGCTGGGTACCTTGCCGGGTCTTCTGTTGCTGGGGACCGGTGCATCCGCATTTGCCCGGCATCATCGACGGCTGTCCGACATATTATCCGGCGTCGTGATGGTGGCAATGGGGGTTTCCATGGCCGTCAAGGCATTGGGATTCCTGGCGGCTTGACCTCTCGAATCGGTTCATGTTAATGTGCCGCGATCGTGTCCACAGCCCGGAATTGTCGAAAAATCTGTGGTTTGCACATCGTTGCACATTGCTGGTGATCCGAATGGACAAGAAGCACCCTCACGGCTGCCCCATGGAAATACAACCGAATACATTATCCAAAATCAAATTGTTCTGGGCACTTTCCCGCACACCCCATGGCATTGTGGACCTTGCCGCTCCGGCGCTGGCCGCGTTGCTGTGCATCGGAGAGTTTCCACCTCTTCGGGTGATGATACTGGGGTGTATTACCGCTTTTGCCGGCTATACAGCGGTTTATGCACTTAATGACCTGGTGGATTACCGGACGGACCGGGAAAAAGCGGCGGCAGGGGGTTACGGGGATGAAGGCGGGTACATTGACAGTGTCTGGGTCCGCCATCCCCTGGCCAAGGGGGTTCTGGGGTTTTACGAAGGACTTGTCTGGGCAGTGGCCTGGGCGGTGGTGGCCATGGTGGGCGCCTTTCTTCTCAATCCGGTGTGCTTGTACATATTTCTGGGTGGGTGCGGACTGGAGGCGGTGTATTGTCTGTTGTGGAAAATCAGTCCGTTTCGGGCCGTTATCAACGGCATTGTCAAGACCTGTGGTGCGGCGGCAGCGATTTATGCCGTGAATCCGTCTCCATCCCTCGTGTTTTTACTCGTCACAATCCTTTGGATTTTCTTCTGGGAAATCGGTGGACAGAATATACCCAATGACTGGACGGATTTGGAGGAGGACCGGAAATTCAAGGCGCAGACCATTCCCGTTCGGTTCGGTCTGCCGGCGGCATCTCTGATCCTGACCCTCTCGCTGGTCATCTCTTTCCTGCTGAACCAGGTTCTGTTCGTCGTCTCCAATGTGGACTTCGCCCCATATCATTATCTGGCCGCCGCCATCGTCAGCGCCTGGCTGTTGTTGATTCCCGCCGTTAGCTTATACAATACCGGAAGCCGTGAAAAAGCCATGGCGCTGTTCAACCGGGCCAGCTACTACCCGCTGGCAATGCTGATCCTGGTATTGTCCCGGATATTGTGCTAGATCCCGCACAACGGAAAGAAAAATTATCCAGCACGCGGTTCAGGTCATATCCGGCCTGGCTTGGTTCCCACATGGGCCACGGCAATGCCGTTGGTCATGGATGTGTGGGATACATCGATAAAACCGATATCGTTTAAGATCAGGGAAAGCTCGTCCGGCAGGGGAAACATGCGAATGGTTTCCGGAAGGCATGCGTATGATTGGGCGGACCCCGCCAGCAGTTCGCCGAGCAACGGCATGACATTGAACGAGTAAAAGTCGTATAACCACCTGAACAGCGGATTCACGGGCCTTGAGAATTCCAGGCACAATATCCGGCCACCGGGCTTCAATACCCGGTACATCTCGGAAAATCCCCGCCTCAGATGTGTCAGGTTCCGGATACCGAACCCCACCATGGCGGCATTGAAGGTGTGATCCGGGAAGGTGATGAATTCTGCGTCCCCCTGGACATATGCCAATTGCCGGCGGATCGCCGCATGCGTCGAAGTCTTTCGTCCGGCCTGCATCATGGCGCGGTTGATATCGTAAACCACCACACGACCCGCATCACCGACTCGTTTCTTGGCCAGGATTGACAGATCTCCGGTTCCGCCGCAGACGTCCAGCACCGCCTCGCCGTTTTTAAGCCCGAGTTTGCGGACCGCCGCCCGTTTCCAGACATATTGCGTCCCGAAACTGAGCAAGGTGTTCATGAAATCATATTTGGGGGCCACGCGGTTGAAATGCCGGAGGACTTCCTCTTTTTTCCGGTCTTCGTCAAGTTCGATATTGCCGAAACGGGCCTTGCGGGTGTGCATCACATGGTCATCTATCTGCTCCTGCCGTTTCTCGGCGTCAAACCACCTTGGATTTTTCCAGATATACATTTTTGCCTCTACACATTAATTGATATTTTCGCTTCCGGGGAACACAACCTCACGCCGAATCAGAAATGGCGGGTGTCAAATACCGGGTTTCCGGGCATGCGCCAAATAGTTCACCGAAGTGTATTTGCAATAGTCTGCCCGTCGGATGACCGGCAGATAACTGAACCCGGTGAGATGAACGAATTCAAGATCTTCCCGGTCAACCCAGGATTTCAGTTCTTCGGGTGTAACGAATTTATTATATTGATGCGTGCCGCGGGGGACCAGGCGAAAAAGATACTCAGCCGCGATGATGGCCAGAAAAAACGACAGGAACGTCCGGTTCAATGTCGCAAAAAACAGGTCCCCTCCGGGTTTTACCAGTTGACCGCAGGCGCTGACGATCGAGCCCGGGTCCGGCACATGCTCGAGAAGCTCCATGCAGGATACCACATCGTAAACCCCGGGGTTTTCCGCGGCATGGGTCTCCACCGTGGACCGGTGGAAGTCGATGGCCAATCCGCCATCCCCGGCGTGCTGCCGGGCCACGGCGAGCTGCATTTCCGACATGTCGAGACCGGTGACCGCCGCACCTGTGGCGGCCAAAGCCTCGCTAAATATACCACCGCCGCAACCCACATCCAATACGTTCTTCCCTTTCAATACCGAACGGTCCCGGACATAGTTGAGCCTCAGGCCGTTTATGTCGTGCAATGCCTTCAGCGCGCCATTCGGGTCCCACCAGTACCGCGCCTGGGCATCGAATTTTGCGATCTCGCTGGAGTCGACATTGGTGTCCGGTATCATTGTCCCGTTTCCTTGGTTCGATCTGATTTTCCGCGGTCTCTGCGGATAAAAAGCAAGGTATTACCGGTGACACTGAGGCTGCTGAGCAACATGGCGGTCGCAGCCACAAGCGGCGAGAATACCCCAATTATCGCCAAAGGGATACAACAAATATTATAAATGCTCGATGCCCATAAATTCTGCAGGATATTTTTCGTCACGCGTCGGGCGAGATGCAGGAAGTCAAGCAATTGATCCGGTTCACCGCGCATGAGCGTGATATCTGCGGCTTCCTTGCCCATGTGATATCCGGAATACAGGGCCACGGAAAGATCTGCCGCGGCGAGGGCCGGGGCGTCATTTACACCGTCGCCGACCATGGCCGTAACATAGCCGGAACGTGAAAGTCCGGCGACAACATCGGCCTTGTCACCGGGCTTCATGGCACCGTGGTATTCGTCGATATCCAATTGCGCCGCCACTTGACGCGTCACCGTCTGTTCATCGCCGGAGACCAGCACTATGCGCCTGGCCCCCTTTTTTAATTCATCGATGGTGGCTCCGGCGGTATTGCGGATCTGATCACCAAAACTGAATACCGCCGCCAGCCGGTCCGCCACACTCATGAAGATATGGGACAATACAGCCTCTTGTGGTGACGCCTGATTTATGTGTCCGGGGATAACGCCTTGCTTGTCCGGTACCGAGAAACGCCTGCTGCCGATGCGCACGGGCAGGCCTTTCCACCGCCCTATTACCCCGTTTTCCCGGTGCTCGGTTTCCGTGATAGCGGCAGGCGCAATGCCCTTTTTCTCCGCCGCTGCCCGTATTTCGATGGCGATGGGATGATCCGCATTCTCCTCAAGACCGGCGGCAACCGACAACATCTCATCCGCTGAATTGGGGTCGGGAACCCACATGCGGACCATGGACCAGTTTCCCGTGGTGAGCGTGCCGGTTTTATCGAGTATGAAGGCATCAACACCACCGATATTATCGAACGATGAAAAATTCCGGATAAGGATTCCCCGGGCTGCTGCGGACCCGATACCGGCCACCCGTGCCAGCGGGATGGCGATGCCCAGGGCACAGGGACAGGAAATCACAAGTACCGTAACCCCGCGGATGATGGCATCGCGGATGGGTAAACCGGATAGCAGGCATCCCAGCACCGTGACGGCGGCCAAGGCGGCAATGGCGGGCACAAAAAACCGGAGCATCCGGTCTGTTTTGCCTTCCAGACGTATTTTCTGATCCAGGGCCCTGTTCATGGTGTCTATCATCTGACCCAGCAATGAATCCGGACCCACCCGGTCGGCGCGGACACTCAGGTCTCCTTGCACAATGCGTGTGCCGCTTTTCAGAAGGCTGCCCGGTTTGACACCGATGGGGCGGGCTTCGCCCGTCACCGCGGATTCATCAACCCTGCCGTTACCTGAGAGGATAGTGCCGTCAGCGGGTGACACCTCGCCGGCCACCAGCCGGAAATTGTCGCTCTTCCTCAATTGCCCGATGCCGGCGTACCGGCCACCGGGATAAGCATCACTGCAAATTCTCACCTTCTTCGGCGACAGGGTGAAAAAGGTGTCCAGGTCTTTTTGAATCCCGGTTTTAGCGCGATTTTCCAATAATTTGCCGAGCAACACCAGGGTGATCAGCATGGCGGCGGTATCGAAATAGAGATGGAGACTTGCCTGGAAAAGGTTGACGACGCTGAGCAGGAACGCGGCTGAAGATCCCATGAGGATCAAAGCTTCCATCCCCGGTTTGCCGGCCCGCAGACCATACCATCCTTTTTTATGAATCGGCCAGCCGCCATAGAAAAAAACGAAGGTGGCCATCACACCTATGGGGACCGAGATTTTCCATACACCATCCGTTTCGATGGTCGTGAAAAATCCGGAATACAATGCAATGGAGAGCATCATCACATTGGCGGAGAAAAAAATACTGAGGATCAGCCGGATGAAATCGGAACGCTGACGGGATGCGTCACGGGATCGTTCGGCGGAGTCCACTGCAGGGTATCCCAGATTGTCGATGGCGGCGGCGATGGTTCCCGGGCGTGTGCGGACCGGATCATATTCGCATCGAAATTGATCGGTGGCGAAATTACAGGTGACGTTCCGGACGCCGGGCTGTTTTTTGACGGTGGCTTCAATCACCCAGGCGCATGCCGGGCACCACATGCCGTTGATATAGAGCACCAGCGGCAATCCGAATTGCCCGTCCGGTGATGGGGTGGCGGTGTCCGCAACCGGTGATGCGCTCGTGTGGATTTCGGCCAGATCGTCGGCGGATGAAGGGATAATGCCTGCCGCCTTGCATTGCCGGTACAATTGTGTTTCACGGAAGCCTGCCGGGTCCGGTGCGCCGGCAGCCTCGGACAACATGCTGTACACCATTTTGCACCCCATGCAGCAAAACAGATGGTGCCGCTGTTCGCCGGAAAGGGTGTGATGATGCCGGGGCAGGTCCAGGCCGCACAATTCACAGCGGCCCGAACCGTTCGATGAAGATGTTTTCACTGCAGAATCTGGGTATTATGGGCGGTGCGGGTTCGCATGGATTGTTATTTGCGGATTCCGAGGGACTTGATATAGCCCACGACACGCCACCGGTCATGAAGCACGACGGTGGTGGCCAGTGGCGGCTGACGCCCGCCGGGAACACCATAGCTGACGGCGTGGAACATGGCGCCTTCGGAAAGCTGCTGAACTCCGGGGCTGCGCAGGTCCACCGGCAAGGGGGTGAAGCTCTGGCCCACGGTTCCGTTACCATCATGGTTGTTGCCGTGACATTGGTTGCAATACGTAAAAAAGACTTTCTCGCCGAGGGCCGTCTGTGCGGCATCATTCAGGTCCATCGGAGCGGACAATTGTGCGGCCGGCGTATTCCTGTAGACCGATTCACCGCCGTGCGACGGCACCACTCCCGGATCCATTACCAGCAGCGGTTGCTCATGGGGCTTCACCCCCGGGGTTTCCCACATGCGCCCGATCTTGAGATTGTTGTCGTACACGGTAATTGCGGCGTATACGAACAATAGCACCAGGGACACAAAGACGCCTAAAACGATAACTCGCTTCATTATTCCCCCTTGTCCCCTCTGACGTGCTGGGGATACGGCAGGACACGGTATACGGCATATTCGGATTCGCCGGGGATGTCCTTCACCGGCCGGTAATCCCATGTCGGTTGCCCGCGGTCTCCGACCACGAAAAACGAGTATAACCCCTGGCTTACAATGCCGGACACGAGCAGAAAAATGATCACCCATGTGGCGATGGTCGATTCTTTATGTGCTGTTGTTTCCATAGGTTAAATTATAACTCCCAATAGACCGTTGCCAAGAATATAGAAAAATCCCCACAGCAGGGTTCCGACGATGATCAAGGTCATCACCAAGGGAAAGGGGGCGTTTCTATCCTGGATGTTTTCCGGATAATTTCCGTAAATCTCATCCATGCGTTTTTCCGAATCCGCTGTCTTGAAATGCGAGTAAGCGAGACCGACGCCGAAAACCAGCATGAATGCCAGTGTCGGAAACACATAGAGGATAAAATGTTGAAAATTCAATAAATGAAAGAATCGCATGGGTTGATTCCTTTGTTAAGTAAACGAGGTTCGGATCATCCATTGTACAGCGCGAAGGCAAGCACCATCGCCGTCACGAGAATGCCGACAAATGCAAGTATCAACAGTCCCAGCATCTCCCACCGGCCAAACCGGGAGTTTGCTGTCGGCCCGGTCATCTCCTCCTCCTCCAGCGGCAGATAACGCGCCCGCTGCTGATCCCGGAACTGACCGTTTTTCAACGCCCAGAAAAACACCAAAAGCCCGATACCCAGGCCGATGGCGATATAGGTGATGAAGTAGGGGAAATACATAATGAAAATGTTAAATTTTAAATGTTAAATTTCAAATGAATTACAAATAGTTAAATGAAAAAAACAATCCTTCATTGAAGCTTCAGCATAATCGATGAGAATATCAGTGTGAGTTCCTGGGCCTCTTTCCAGAGATCTTTACATCTTTGGTTTTTCTCCGGATTGGCTTTGGCAATCATCCTGATCCAATGTTTTGTTTCTTTTGATTCTTTTTTACATATGGCGATTTTGTGCCTGAAATCTTTTTTTGATTCTGCGCCATTTGCTTCCATGTAGTTCGCGCCGATACTTGTGCCGGATCGGATAAATTGTTTTACCAATTCATCATTAACCCGGTCGCATGGCATGTTTTTACAAAATTCAATTACCGTTTCCCCAAAAACCGCCGTACGCTCCTCAAGATCATACTTATCCGCCATAACGTCAACATCACCACACTGTTTTGAGCATTTAAATTTCAGATTTCATTTGTAATTTAATATTTAAAATTTGTAATTTTTTTTTATGGCTCATACGCTGCGTCGATCCCTTTGGGTTCGGCGTTGGCGTCGGTTTGGTTGATGAAATAGACGGCCACGTAGTTGCCCACATCCCAGATTTTTTCCGATTCCAGTTCCCGTTTGAAGTAGGGCATGGCGGTGCCGGTGATGCCGTTCATGATCTGGTAGTAAAGAATGCCGCCGGAAATACCGCGGTCTTTCAGTATGGTGAAATTCAGGGGCGGCGGATAGATATAGGGTTGAGCCGGTCCCATGCCGTCTCCCACCGGTCCGTGGCATCCCAGGCATGAATCCTGGTAAATTTTATGTCCCCTGGCCAATCCGGCCGCCGTGGTCGGATATGGATTGGGGACTTCCCGCCATCCCTTGGGCACCATATTGTGAAGCCACTGCACATTGGCTTCGGGACCCCGCTCGTAGGCATCCGTGGAAGCCGTCTTCCAGTAATTTTGGCGTACCATACGTTTGTCCGCCTGCATCAGTCCCAGACTCTGAACGTAAGCCGTGAGGTTTTCAATCCCCTGTTCCCCCAGAAATGCGAACGCCGGCATGATGGACAGGGGGCGGGTGAACCGCGGGTTGATAAAATGGGCGGTATGCCAGTCGTTGGGGTGCTCACCACCTGCCTGGGACAGATCCGGCCCGGTGCGCTGGGAGCCCAGCAGGATGGGGTGGTCCTGAATGTAATCGCCGGCCTGGGCGATGCGCTCCGCTCCCAATCCCCAGTCGATGGTACGGATGGACTGGGTATGGCAATACACGCATCCGTTGGCGATATAAATGGCCCTGCCCGCCGCTTCTTCCGGTGCGCGTGACCGGAAGATCTCCGATGGCACCGTTTTGCTGGTGTTGACATAGGGCATGATGACCACTGAAAAGACCACAGCCGCCAATATCATCAGGCTGCCGATGACCACAGCTCTTGGCGTCATGTTCATTTGGCTTCTCCGGGATTGAAAAACAAGGTTCCGATGATATTGTAAAAACCGATCATCGCCGAACTGAAAATGATCAGACCCAGTGCTGCACGGGCCACATAGTAGGGATGAATCGGCGCCAGCACCCGGTAGATGGTTTCACCGTTCAGCCACGCCTGGCCTTGTATCAGTCCGGCAATGGTGAGCACCACCATGAACCCGGTGATGCCGATGAGGACCATCCAGTATTGGAAATCAGCCAATAACCTGCTGAACAGGGGCTTCCCGGTAATTCTGGGCAATACGTAGTAAAGCCCCCCCAGGGCGATCATACCGGCGAATCCGAGTACACCGATATGGGCATGGGCAACGACCCAGTTGTTGAAGTGGGTGACCCGCTGAACCTGGGGCAGGGACATCATGGATCCCTGAATGCTGACGAAAAAGTACCAGATGGTGCCGGTGAAAACGAATTTGGCGCCGATATCCGCGTGTATTTCCCCCAATCGTCCCCTGGCCGTGTACCAGATATTGATGAGAAAGGCCATGACCGGAATCACCATGCCGATGGAGTCAACGATGGCCACCACCTTGAGCCAAGTGGGTACCGGCACCTGGAGCAGGTGATGGGTACCGATGTGCGTATACACCACGATGAGCGACCAGAAGCCCAACAGGGACAGGGTATGGCTGTACAGCGGTGCACGGCAGGCCCGGGGTATTATATAATAGGTGACACCGGCCGCCAAAGGCGTCAGCAGCAAACCGAAGACGTTGTGACCGTAGAACCACAGCAGAATGGCGTCGGGTATGCCGGTGAGGGCGCCGGTATCCGGCCGCCAGATCACATTGCCCAGGGCAAAGGTGCAGGCGGTGAGGATGGTGCCCGCCAGAACATACCATACCGAGACGTAGAGAATGGGCTCCGTCCGGTTTTTCACCGTCATGATGAAATTAAAAAACACCAGGCCGAAGGCCGCCACCACCATGATATCCACCGGCCAGATCATTTCGGCGTATTCCCGGCCCTGGGTAAGCCCGGCCGCCAAGGTGATCACGGCCAGCGTCAGCATCAGGTTCCAGGCAATCACCGTGATGACACCGAGCCGTTCACTGTACAATTCACACCGCAGCAGGCGCGGTATGAAGTAAAAGGCCGCCGCCAGCAACCCCGGGGTAACGAAGCCGAACAATACCAGGTTGACGTGGATGGGGCGCACCCGCCCGAAAACGATCCAGCCGATATTTTCGGTGATGTCGGGCGCCATGAGTTCCGTGGCGCCCAGAAGCCCCATGAAGGTCGCCACCATCATCCAGAAGCCCGAGGTCAGGCTGAAAGCGATTGCGGTGGCATATTTTCGGGCAAATCCCTGTGAAGTTTCTGTCACGAGTTTCCTTTCATCTGCTATCAATAATACAATCCCGAATACAATCCCGGAACCTGACGGCATACCGGGGTTAGCTGTGACACGCGATCCAGCACCCTAGGTTGGCGTTATTTTGTTGATGACATTCCACACAAAACCCCATCTTGAACCGTTCCCCCTGAAGGCGGTCCATGGTTTCCACCGGGCCATGGCAGGCCTGGCAGGCGATGTCCTTGCGGATGTGGCGCTCGTGGTTGAACAACACGTGCTCGGGCAGATAATACACCTTGCGCCAGGGCGTGGGGGTGTTGGTGTTATAGTAGTCGTGTTCCTTCTGTATTTCCGGATGACCGGCAATAATGTAATTGTGGCAATACAGGCATTTTTCCACCGGGGGCAGCCCTGGGTGTATGGATTGTCCCGCATATGGGTGACAAAACTGGCACTGGATGTTTTTCACACCGGCATGGAGCCGGTGGCTGAAAGCGATGGGCTGGGCAGGCCCGATCTGCGCCGCCGGTGGCGTATAAAAATAGAACAGAAAAAAGAGAACAAGAACCACGATGAGAAACGTGGAAAAAAGCGGTCCCTTGTTCAACTTGAGGGTTTCGAGGACATCCCTGGTGGCGGTGAAGAAACGGACCGGTTTCCCGCGCGTGCCGATGAGGATGACAATGCAGGCGAGGGTTGCCAGGCTAAGGGAGGCAATGATTATTTCCATTAGTTCACCTCCGATCCGGCCCTGGAGACCAGCAATTCAGGGAATTCTTTGAAAAAAGCGGCGAGGGACAAGGCCATCAGGCCGATGAATCCCAGTGAAATCAGCGGATCCCATATACTCAGGGGGATTCTGTGAGCCCCATGATATAGGGACGGTCCGAGTATCAGGAAATGCTCAAGCCAGATGGCGAGAATCACCACGATGCAGATCACCATCATCGGTTTCGGCTGTGTTTTAATCTTTTTATTGAGTAGAATGATGAATGGCATGATGAATCCGACGAAAAAGACTGTCCACGCCAGGATGTTCCAGGGAGAATGCATCACGCGTTCAATGATGTAGCTCGTTTCTTCACTGATGTTTCCGTACCAGATCACAACGAACTGGCAATAGAAAAAATCGGCCCACACCAGACAAAACGCGAAGAAGAGTTTGCCGATGTCATGGAATTGAGACGGTGCCAGCGTGAATCCGATCCGGGGATTGAGATGCAGCAGTGACGCCAGTATTATCAAGGCGCCGAATCCGATATATATCGCCTTCACAAATGAATAGGCGCCGAACAGGGTGGAATACCAGTGCGGGTCCATGCTCATCACCAGATCATAACCCAACAGTGAGAGAACCAATGCGAATGCCAGCATATAGCAGATGGCGAAAACGGTTTTGCGGCTCTGGAGCCGTCCGATGTCACCTGGAGTTACCGCTCCGTGTTTCATGAATAAACGACGAAACAGACCATGGGTTCCCCCGGATCGCAGCTTCGTGGGCAGCGCATGATACAAATACGCAAACCCGGCACCATAGAGAACCAGGAGTCCCACGGCATCCCGTGAGAACAGAAACGGCAGATTCAGCCAGACCTCTTTACCGTGCAGATCCTGGCCGATCCACGGAAAGACGTGACGGCTGCCGAAAAACAAGATCAGGAACAAGACAAATGAGACCGGGAAAAATGCCGTAAAAGACTCCGCCAGACCGGACAGGGGACCGCTCCATTTTGCACCCACGGTGTGCATGAGGGTGGAAAACAGCACCGCGCCCTGGGCAATGGCGGAAAATACCAGAAAATTGATCAGGTATGCCTGCCAGGCTTTTTCCGGATGCTGCCCGACCGCGCAAAGCCCGAAACTCAACAACCCGACGGCGGTCAGGGCGTAAAACAGACCCATTACAGGTTTTGTGGCAATGGCATCGGTGGATGGCGTCTTTTGTGTCATAGTGACCTGGGATGTAATTTTAAATATAAAAGTCTAAATTTCTAATTTGATCTTTAACATTTATCATCGTTTCCCTCCACCACCTCCACCTCCGCCCCTTTGGCCCGGAGAAGGTTAATCAGCTCGGCTTTCCGGCCGGCGTCACAATGGGTCAGGATGCCGAACCGGTCCCCGGTGAAACGGATATTGTACGGCGACACTTCCGTGTAATCGGGAAGTTTCATCTGGGTGATCAGGCCGATGATGTTGCCGAAAACAGCGAATAATATGGTGAATTCAAATCCGACGATAAAAAACGGTACCAGCGCCACTACCGGTTTGCCGCCGACGATCAGGCTCCACCGTGTGGCCGTAAAGGCGGCCAGCAGGAATCCGGTGAAAAACCCGGTGATGCCGCCGCCCAGGGTGAACCATCCCACGCGGCTTTTTTTCATACCCAGCGCATCCAGAATCTTATGGCTGGGAATGGGGCCGTGTACCCGGTCGATGGACCAATCGGTGTTTTTCAATCCTTTTACGGCGGAAGCCGCCGCGTTTTCATCGGCGAACATCCCCAATACGGATATTTTTTTCACTGCCATGTTTTTCTCCTCAATGCAGCGACTCCTTCATCTCGGTCATGGAGACCGACGGCAGATGTTTCACAAACAATACGAACAGGAAAAAGAAAAGGCAGAACGACCCAATCATAATTCCGAATTCCACGATGGTGGGGGTATAAAGTCCCCAGGCATGGGGGATGAAATCGTGGCCCACGCTGCCGACGATGATGACGAACCGTTCATACCACATGCCGATGTTGACGAAGATGGAGATCGCGAACAGCCATTTGATATGGGTCCGGATTCGCTTGAACAATAAGAGCAAGGGGATCACGGTGTTGCAGACGACCATGATCCAGTACTCCAGTGAGTAATCGCCGAAGGCGCGCCATCGGAAGGTTTCGATTTCCACGGCGTTGTGGCTGTACCATGCGATGAAGACCTCGGTACCGTAGGCAAACCCCACGATGAGGCCGGTGAAGATGATGGTTTTGGCCACGCTTTCCAGCACCTTTATGGTGATGATCTCTTCGTAGTGGAAGATGGCACGCAGCGGGATCATCAAGGTCAACACCATGGCCAGCCCGGAATGTATGGCACCGGCCACGAAATAGGGGGCGAAAATGGTGGTGTGCCAGCCGGGCACCACACCAAGGGCGAAGTCCCAGGATACCACGCTGTGAACGGAGATCACCAGCGGGGTCGCCAGGGCCGCGAAGAACAAATAGCCCCGGGTATAATGGCGCCAGTGCTCGAATCGTCCGGTCCACCCCAGGGATATGATCTTGAATATTTTATGCCGGATACCGGTGGTCCGGTCGCGGATGATGGCCAGGTCCGGCAGCATGCCGGTGTACCAGAACAGGGAACTGACCGTGAGATAGGTGCTGATGGCCACCACGTCGAACATGAGCGGGGACTGAAAATTCGGCCATAGCAGCCGCTGATTGGGCACCGGCAGCATGTAGTAAACCATCCACACCCGGCCCAGGTGAATAAACGGATACAGACCGGCCGTGCAGACGGCAAACACGGTCATGGTCTCGGCAGCCCTGGCAATGGGATTTCGCCACCCCGCCCGAAACAGGTGGAGGATTGCCGAGATAAGGGTTCCGGAGTGGGCGATCCCCACCCAGAACACAAAGTTGATCAGGTAGGTTCCCCAGGCCACCGGATTGTTCTGTCCGGCCACCCCGATACCCGTCAATATCTGGTAGAGCCAGCAGGAAGCCCCCATCAATACACCGGCCAGCAGCAGGGACACCAATACCCAGTATCCTTTTTCCGGCGGCTTGAGGGTGGCGAGCACCGTGTTGTCTATTTTTTCGTATGTCAGTTCCATGTTGGTTTGGTTGACTGGTTGATCGGTTAATTGGTTAAATTGGTTAAATTGGTTGATCGGTTAATGGGTTGATTGGTTTGCAGGTGGTTAACCATGCAACCGAATCTCCGTTCAGCCGATTAAATAATCTGGGTGATTTTTTTCAGATAGATCACCGCCGGTTTCGTGTTGATATATCCCATGACCTGGTAGGCACGGGGATCCCTGACCAATTTGTTCAACCGGCTGGATTTGTCCATATAACTGCCGAAGGTCAGCGCCCCCGTCGGACAGGTCTGTACACAGGCCGGTACCACCTCGCCGTCCCTGATATCCCGGTTTTCATTTTTGGCGACGTTCCGGGCGTCTTTAATGCGCTGAATACAGAACGAACATTTTTCCATGACCCCCTTGCCGCGTACCGTGACATTGGGATTGAGCTGCAAATTGGCGGGCGCCGGCCATTTCCATTCCAGCCAGTTGAAGCGCCTTACCTTATACGGGCAGTTCTGGGCGCAAAAGCGTGTGCCGATGCACCGGTTGTAAATCTGGTTGTTCAACCCTTCCCTGGAATGATGGGGAGCGTAGACCGGGCACACCGGTTCGCAAGGGGCATTGTCGCAGTGCTGGCACATCATGGGCAGGAAGATGATTTTTTCCGGACGGTCCGGGTCATGGTATCTTTCCACGCGCAGCCAGGCCATTTCCCTGCCTTTGATGATCTGCGTCTCACCGACCACGCCGATATTGTTTTCCGCATAGCAGGCCGCTGCGCATGCCTCGCAGCCGATACATCTGTCCAGGTCCACCACCATTCCCCACCGATAGGTGTCATGGGAATGGGACTTGTACATATCCCGTTTGGGGTCATACCCCTCCTCGGTGGGCAGGGTGAGGGGAAAATCATGCATGGTCAGGCCATGTTTTTCAGCATGCGGTTCGCCGTGCAGATCCTTCAGGTCAACGGAAAGGGCGATCTTCCGGCCGTGTTGAATGCGGCTCCCGTCGGTGTGGGCCAGTATCTGATTCCGACCGTTGGCCGTAAGGGTCGCATCGTTCACCCCGAAGCGCGGCCCTCCGGAAACAGCGGCCAGTGCCGGCGCCAGCAGGGTTATGGGATTCAAGCCCATGCCCCTGGCATAGCGGCCGTATGCGTCGTGTCCCTGTCCGATGGCCATCACCGCCATGTCCGGGTGCAACCCGGCGTAGTCATAGGCCGGTGCGGTGAGTTCTCCGGCCGCTGTCCGGATGGTGATCCTGTCCCCCGGCATCAGGTGCATCTCTTCCATGCGTTCGGGATGAATGAGCACCGGGGTTTGCCAGGCCACCTTGGTGAGCGGGTCCGGGATTTCGTTCAACCAGGGCTTGTTGGCACCTCTCCCATCCCAGAATCTGAGAGAGGAAACCGCCGCAAAAGAGATCTTGCCGTCATGGACCGTTTTCACGGCGGACAATGCATCGGCGACATGATTCGCCGCCGAGGGGATCGGCGGTGTAACCACGGGCGCTGTCCCGGCGGCTTCCGTTTGACTGAATCGGCCGCCCTGTTGAATCAGGCTTACCCATGCCGCCGCCGGGTCTGTGGCGGAGGCGTCATGCAACCTGGATATTAAATAATCCTTATATGTTGCCGCGCCCGTGCCGGCACCATCTGTGGCGGCCAGCAGAACATCCCCGATGGCCGGCGCCTGGGTCAGGCTGCCCATGACCGGTTGAAGCATGGAGACGAGCCCGGTGGTGCCACCATACTCATCCCAGGTTTCCAGGCCCAGCGCCGTGGGGAAAATCAAATCCGCCATAGCCGCCGTTTCGTCCATCGCATTGGAAAAAGAGATGACGAACGCCGGTGTTTCGGCGAGTTTTTCCGTGATGTTGTGGCCCGGCGGGAGTGTAAACACCGGGTTGGCCTGATGGATCAGCACAAGATCCGGAGAATCCGTCACGATGGTATTGAAAAAGGCGACCGTGTCTTGCCGGGGATTGGCGGATTCCACCCGGTGCCGCCGGTTAAAATCAAACAATGAGGCGTCCGGGTCCAGCACCAGGTTCAACAAGGTGGCGGCCAGATCGGTTTCGTAAGCGGCTTCTCCGATGTGAGCGGTGGCCGAACCCAGAATGAGGGGACTTTCGGCGCGAAGCATGGCTTCGGCCAGCCGTGTGAGCTGTTCCGTGGAAATGCCGGTGAGTTCAGAGACCTTTGATTGAGTATAGGGCCGGCTTACCTCCCGTGCTTTTCCGGATAGGGGTTCAGGCAGGCGGGTGCCTTTCCCCCGTTCAAGGGCCGTTCGAATCAACCCGAGTAGAACGGCGGTTTCGCTGCCGGGGTTGCAGGAAATCCATTGATCGGCATTTGCCGCCGTCAGGGATTGAAATGGACCGATGCTGATGAAAACGGCCTTACGGCCTTGCCCGGGGCGCCGCATGTGCGCGAATTTACGGGCATACTCAACCGGTGACAGCCAGGTTTCAAGAAAGTCGGCGCCGCATCCCAGCAGAAAGTCAGCCTTCTCCATTCGATAAGAGGGTAGTGCGGGTTGTCCGAAAATGTCTTTGTGCGCCTGTTTCAGGGACTCGAATGCATAGGGTTCATACCAGACCGGCTTGCCGGCGTTCCAATACCCCATGCACGCGGAGAATAGCGACGCCAGCGTTTCGCCGGCCACACCGGAAATCAGCCTCACCCGGTCCGGACCTTTTTGTTGCGCTGTCCGGATCCTTGATTTCAGGATGGCCGCAGCCCGGATGTAGCTGATCTCCTCCCACCGGTTGTTCTGTTTCAGGAGCGGGGTTTTCAAACGGTCCGGATCGTAAACGTCCTGAAGGGCCGCCTGGCCGCGTATGCACAATTTCCCGCGGTTGATGGGATGGCTCGGATTACCTTCAAGCTTAACCGCCCGTCCCTCGCGGTTTTTGGCGATAATACCGCAACCGGCAGGGCATTCCCGGCAGGTGGATGCATACCAGGCCGGTTGCCCGGTGACCATGTCATCCGGAGCGTTCACCAATGAATAAAGTGTTTTTTCGGGGTTGGCGGTGCAACCGGACGCGAAGGCGATACTTCCGGTACCGGCTAATTTCAGAAAGGTTCTGCGATCCATGTTTAACCCGTAAGCTTGGACAACGATTTGGTCGGATAAAACCGCACTCGCATGGCTTAACCGATTCGGTTACATATTACCGGACACCCCTGCACCATGACCGCTCATGGGCACTGGAAATGCCGTTTCATTTGTTTGTTAAAGGGAAAAACAGTGAAGACATGCACTGAACATTATGCATTACATAACGGATAATTACACAATTCCGTTGTGATGTAAAGTCACGGTTGGATGGGTTAGCAGATAGCGATTATCATTGTAAAGGATATTTTTTATTCCACAGTGAATGAAAGGAACGCCATCAAACGGAGAACCGACCCCGATCCTGAGACCGGTCGCTTTTTCCGGCCGAATAGCCGGATCACCTATTTTTTCTTCGCCGGAGACAGGATGTGTGTGGCACTGCCCAGGAATATTTCAGCCACCTCCGACTCTGTTTCCGACAAGGTGGGATGAGGATGTATACTCAGGGCCATGTCATCAACCAGCGCTCCCATTTCAATGGCCAGCACCGCTTCCGCGATCAGCCCTTCCGTGGCGCGGCCGACAATGCCGACACCGAGAATGCGCCGGGTTTCGGCATCAATGATCATTTTCGTCAAACCGTCGTCCAAGCCCATGGTGGCAGCCCTTCCGGAGATTTTCCAGGGAAACCGTTTGATCTCCACGGCACGGCCCTGTTCTTTGGCCTCCGTTTCGGTGATACCGCACCAGGCGATCTGCGGATCCGTATAGACCACTGCCGGCATGGCCCGGACATCAAAGGCGGACGGCTGCCCGGCGATGACTTCCGCCGCCACTTTCCCTTCCCGGGAGGCTTTGTGGGCAAGCATGGCGCCGCCCACCACATCACCAACGGCGAAAATATGGGGATTACTGGTGCGCTGCTGTTCATCGATGATGATAAAACCGTTTTCATTCATCTTCACATCGGCGGTCTCGAGTCCCAATCCGG
The DNA here is from genome assembly GCA_013003715.1 of Desulfobacteraceae bacterium. Taxonomy (GTDB): domain Bacteria; phylum Desulfobacterota; class Desulfobacteria; order Desulfobacterales; family Desulfosarcinaceae; genus JABDIN01. The sequence continues at coordinate 47,147 of JABDIN010000056.1, forward strand.
AGGTGTTGGGTTTTCGTCCGATGGCCGTGAGTACTCTGTCAAAGGTCTCCGTATGTTCCTCTCCGCCTTTTTTATAGGTAACGGCGACCTGATGCGCCTGCTCATCGAGGGAGAGGATCTCGGATTCGAGTTCAATTGCCGTGAATATGGTGTCGATTCTTTTTTTCAGCACTCTCACCAGATCCTTGTCTACACCGGGCAGAAGATGCTTGCCGTGTTCGATGAGGGTCACACGGCTGCCGAGGGATGCATATACGCTGCCCAGTTCCAGTCCCACGTATCCACCACCGATGACCAGGAGTTTCTCCGGCACGTCCGGAAGGTCCAGGGCCTCGGTGGAACTGATCACCCGGCTCTCTTTTTTGCGTGGCACACCCGGAAATGCAATGGGATGTGAACCCGTGGCGATGATGGCATGCTTGAATTTGATCCGGCTGATCTCAGCGTCGTGGAGACGGACCGTGTCGGGTCCGTCGAAGGTCGCCCGGCCCCGGAGCAATTGGACACCCCGCTGTTGGGTGAGTGTCAACAGGCCCGATGACAGCTTGTTCACCACCGATGCTTTCCAATTGCGGATGCCCTCCAAATCGATTTTCGGTTCGCTGAAGGTCAATCCCATGGATCCGGCCCGGCGGGCATCGAAGATCAATTCCGACAGATAAAGGTAGGTTTTCGAAGGGATGCACCCTCTGAACAGGCAAACACCGCCGGGACGTTCGGCGATTTCCACCAGGGTAACATCCAGACCCAGGTCAGCCGCCCGAAACGCCGCCGCATATCCGCCCGGACCTCCGCCGATGACCAGAAGACCGGTTTCCTGTGCCAATTCTCCCATGACCATTTTAAGCCCCCTCCAACTCCTCACCTTATATTGAGATATGGTGTTCGGAGTTTGATTTTAAATTTAGAATCCCACATTTACAATTGTCCCTGCCATTCTTACACCATGCTCAGCAAGAACGCTTCCGGATCGCTTAAGGTGCGGCCCATGAAGTTTAGAAACCCAATGGCGTCGGCCCCGTCGAGCATGCGGTGATCGATGGTCAGAACCAGGGGCATCATGAAACGGGGAACGATCTCGTGTTTCCCGTCCACGGATTTTACCACCGGCTGCCATCGGGCCTGGCCCATGCCCAGGATCGCCACCTCGGGATAGTTGATGATCGGAGAGAACAGCCCCCCGCCCACCGCGCCGGCATTGGTGATGGTGAAGCAGCCACCCTTGAGTTCATCCACGCCTGTTTTTTTATCCCGTGCGCGGTCGACCATTTCGGAGAGTTCCACGGCAAGCGCCCCGATGCTTTTTTTATCCACATCCCGTATCACCGGTACCACCAACCCGTGGGGCGTGTTCACCGCCACACCGATATGGCAGTAGTCCTTGTATATAATCTCACCGGCGTCGATATCCAGGGTCGTATTGAAATTCGGATAGGTACTCAAGGCCGTTGCGGCGGCTTTGATGGCGAACACCGTGAGGGAGAGCTTCCCGCCCATGGCTTCGATGCCGACTTTATGCCGTTGCCGCAATTCTTCAAGGCGGGTCACGTCCATCGTGTCCTGGCTGTTCACATGAGGGATCTGTGCCCAGGATACGGCCATCTGTTTGGCCGTGGCCCTTCGGATGGACCGCAGCGGCTGCCGGGTCACCTGCCCCCATTTCGAAAAATCCGGCAGCGGGGGAACATCGATAACCAGCGGCCGGCCGGGTGCGGTGGGTTCGGCAACACCTGTGGGGGACTCGGCAGGAGGGGCGGTGGTTTTGTTGTCGGAGAACGCCCGGACATCAGCTGCGGTAACCAGGCCTGCCGGTCCGGTTGGTGAAACCCGTGAGAGGTCGATTTCCAACTCCCTGGCCAGCCGCCGGGTGGCCGGTGATGCGGGTACGGGGCCGTTGTTCTTTTGTCCCGGGGCGGTGGGCACCCCGGGCCGGTTTTCCGTCGCGGGTGCCGGAGATGCCATCTCCTCTGTTTTGGCTTGCGGTGCCGCAGCGGGAGTAGACTTGGCCGCCTCTTCTCCGTCCACTTCGATCATCACATCACCCACATTGACGATGTCGCCCGGTTTGACCATCACCGTCGTCACCTTTCCGGTGAACGGTGACGGAATCTCCACCGTTGCCTTGTCCGTTTCCACTTCCAGGATGGTGTCACCTTCCGTGACCGCATCACCCGGTTTCACCAACACTGCAATGATCTCACCTTCATGTATACCTTCACCCAGATCCGGGAGTTTGAATACGCTGGCCATAACCTTCACCTCCGATGTTTTATTGCTCCGGCGGATAAATGCGTAAAATTCATAATTCCGGTTTACAGCGGACTATTGCCGCAAGGAGCTTGTTCCCGATATGGTACGCCGGAAACGCCTTACGCAATTCAGAAATACGTCACTTTACCTATTTGGTTGCCGGGTTAATCATATGCGACTGAAATTACGATTGTTTATTCCCTAAGGGGCACTCAACAACTTTTCAGCTTTGCGAATAATCCGCGCGGCATTCGGGAGATAACTGCTTTCCCGGCTGAACAGGGGGATGGTGATGTCCGCACCGGTGACCCGCTCAATGGGCGCTTCCAGATAATAGAAGGATTTTTCCACCAGCCTGGAGATGATTTCGGCGCCCGGACCATAGCTCATGGGCGCCTCGTGAACGACCATGGCCCGTCCGGTTTTTTTCACCGATGCGGTGAAAAGCGCATCATCCAGCGGTGACAGGGTGAGCAGGTCGATAACCTCGGCCTGCACGCCCTTTTTTTCCTTCAACGCTTCCGCCGCTTCGAGGGTGGGTCGCATCATCGCCCCATAGGAAATCATGGTAAGGTCCGTTCCCTCGCGAACGATTTGGGATTTTCCGATGGGAAACACCTCTTCTTCATCGGGTACATCTTCCCGGAAGGCCCGGTACAAGGCTTTGGGTTCGTAAAAAATCACCGGATCGGGGTCCTGGATGGCGCTGACCAGAAGCGCCCGGGCGACCCGCGGGCCCGAGGGGATGACCATCTTCAGACCTGGAATATGCGCCCAAAACACCTCCCGGCTTTCCGAATGATGTTCCAGGGCGCGGACACCGCCGCCATAGGGCGCCCGAAGGACCATGGGCACATGAAAACGGCCCTGTGACCGCAACCGAAGCCTTGCCGCGTGATTTTCCACCTGATGGAACGCCTGGTAGGAAAATCCGGAAAACTGCATTTCGCATACCGGCCGGAGACCATATGCGGCCATACCCACAGCCATACCCACAATGCCGGCCTCGGCCAGCGGGGTATCCAGAACCCGATCCTCGCCGAATTCCTGGATCAGCCCATCGGTTACCCGGAATACGCCGCCATCCAACCCCACGTCCTCTCCCATCACGATAACCCGGGGATCCTTTGCCATTGTTTGCTTAAAGGCCAGATTCAAGGCCTGCACCATTGTCATTTTAGCCATGATCCGCCTCCTTCTGCAGTTCAGTCAGTTCGCGGGCCATTTCCGATCGCTGGATTTGAATATGCGGGGGAAGTTCGGCATATATATGCTCAAACATATGTAATGGATCGGTCAGTTTTTTCATTTCGGCTTCCGCGCGATCCACCGCATCCTGAATTTCCCGGTCAACTTCCGTTTCAATTGATTTCATTTTGCCATCATCGAGAAAGCCTTTATACTTGAGATATTTCCCGAAACGGATAATCGGATCCCTTGCTTTCCATTGTTCAACCTCCTCATCCTTGCGATACCGTTTGGGATCATCGGCTGTAGTATGCATCATCAACCGGTAGGTGACGCACTCGATCAGGGTTGCCCCTTTTCCGGCGCGTCCGTGATCCGCGGCTTCTTTTGCCGCCGTATATACCGCCAGGATATCGTTGCCGTCCACCTGAACGCCGGTGATGCCATAGGCCAGGGCTTTTTGGGCCAGTGTCTGGCTGCGGGTCTGCTTGGACCGGGGGATGGAGATCGCCCATTGGTTGTTCTGACAGACAAAGACCACCGGTACCTGGTATACACCCGCGAAATTCAGCGCCTCGTGGAAGTCGCCTTCGGAGGTGGCGCCGTCCCCGAAAAACACCATGACAATATTGTCTTTTTTGTCATATTTGATGGCCCAGCCCAGCCCGACGGCATGGGGAAGCTGGGTGGCAATGGGAACGGACATGGGAAACATGTTTTGATCTTCGGGGATGCTGCTGCCTTCGCTGAATCCGGCATTGCCCAGGATGACGCTTTCCAGGGACCGACCCCGGTAAAGCTCTGCCGCGGTTTCCCTGAAGGCGGGCACCATCCAGTCATCGGTTGTTAACGGGGCCACGGCGCCCAGGTGCGCGGCCTCCTGCCCGGAAATGGGAGGGAAGGTGCCGATGCGTCCCTGGCGCTGCAGATTCAGAAGACGCTGGTCAAAGCGGCGGCCCAACACCATGTACCGGTATAGCCTCAGCAGCACGTCTTGCGGCAAATCCGGTTCGAGGGACTTGTCGAGGCGGCCGTTTTCATCCAGAATGGAAATATATTCGATCTTATCCGGAAAATTAATCGTTTTTCTCGGCATGACGATAACTCCTTTATATAATGGAAAATACAGAGCTTAGTGGGTTAGGTATCGTGAAGAACTGGCGATAAGGTCGGGGAAACAGCCGATTTCCAATAAAATCAAATGAGTGTCTGCATTCAGAGGGATGGCGTAAGGTGAGTTTATCCGTTTCCGATGGCGGTATTATGGTAATGAATGCATGGCTCCTGCGTCAGAAAAAAGTGTTTAGGTTTTGACACGCGTTTGCTTTTATTGAATCATCTGATTATCTTGCCTTCTAATATGCGACCCCATACCCCCAACGTCAAGTGGTCGCTTGCTAAGAGGGCTCGCGAAAAAAAGAACTTAACATTTTCGAGGGCCGATCATCCCATTGATGGGTGTTGTGGAAATACGATATAGGTAAACTATTCCTTTATTTTCGCACCTTGCTGAATGGGCCCCTGACCCACGACAATTTGTCAATTTGTTTTTGCACGAATCCTAAGGGAACCATACCCCATGGAAATAGACTATAAAACGCTGATTGAAAATATGACCGACGGCCTTTACCTGGTTGATAAAAACCGGTTTATCACGCACTGGAACAAGGCCGCGGAATCCATCACCGGGTATACCGCCGAGGAGGTCGTTGGGAAACGATGCATGGACAATATACTGGTGCATGTGGATGAAGAGGGGCGCAGCCTCTGCCGTGGCCTCTGCCCGCTGGCCCGCGCCATAAAGGATGGAAAGTCCCGTCAGACGCATGCCTATCTCCACCACAAGCTTGGCCACCGGGTTCCCGTGCTGATCCGCACACTGCCGATCCGCGATAAATCCGATGCGATCGTCGGTGGAGCGGAATTGTTTTCAGACGCTGGTAGCAGACGAGTGCTGGTGGACCGTATCCGGGACTTGGAGAAACTCGCCATCATAGACGATCTTACCGGGCTGTCCAATCGAAGGTATATGGAAAAAGAACTCGAAGGGAGTCTTCAGGAATACCTTCGGTATGGCATGAACATCGGTATCCTGTTCATGGATATCGACCATTTCAAGAAATTCAACGACACCTATGGACATATTGCCGGTGATATGGTGTTGAAAGCGGTTGCCCGGACCATCCTGTCATCCCAAAGACCTTTCGACCATTTCGGCCGGTGGGGCGGGGAGGAAATCGTGGGCATCGTCAGGAATGTCGATGCCAAGGCGCTCAAAACCCTCGGCAACCGATACCGGTACCTCATCGAAAAATCCATCATCCATTATGAAGGCAAATCCCTTCACGTTGCGGTATCCGTCGGCGCAACGCTGATGCGTGAAACAGATACCATGTCCGTGGTGATTAAGCGGGCCGATCAATTGATGTATACCAGCAAACAAAACGGCAGAAATCAGCTGACCTTAGGTTAAATGGTGGATGTGGTCGGTTTTCTCATTGGCAAGTTAAAAGCCGGCAATAATTTTTTTATCCAGCGAGGTGATGATCTCGCATGCCCAGCGCACCGCACCCTTGTAGTCGTCAATGGCGGCGAAACCGTAATGGGAGTGCACATAGCGGACCGGGACGCCCAGCACGATGACGGGAATTCCCTGGTTTGACAGGTTCACCATGCCGCCGTTGGTGCCGCCGCTTTCCCGTACCGCATCCTGGAATGGAATTTTCCGGTTTTCGGCGATTTGCCGCGCATACCTTACAAACCGCGGATTGGTGATCATGGAATTGTCCCTGTGGCGGATTTGCGGCCCTTTTCTAAGGGCCCCCTGGGTGGCATCCGTCCCTACAAAAAAATCGTCCGATGGCGTCCCCTCAAATATGATGGCCACATCCGGCGCCGCGGTGCGCGCCGACACCTTTGCCCCCCGAAGCCCCACTTCCTCCTGGGCGGAAAAGGTTCCCACCAGATCGACCTTCAAATCCTTGCCGGCCAAGGAATTCAGGGTGTCCAGAACGGCAGCGCAACCCAGGCGGCAGTCGAATGCCTTGCCAAGCATGATGCCCGTATCGGCATTCATGGAAAAGGTAACATCCGGCACCACCGGCGCCCCCGGTTTGATGTAAAATTGTTTCGCCACCTCCTCGGCGGAACCCGCCCCCACATCAATGATCATATCCGGTATGTCAATAAGCTTGTTTTTTTCCTCGGGCTTCATGAAATGCGGTGGTTTGGCCGCCACCACACCCGGTACGTACTCGCCATTAAAATTCCGGATCCTGACTTTTTGGCCCATGACCACTTGTGGCTGCCAACCGCCGATGGCCAAAAAGCGCAACGCCCCGTTGGGTTCGATGCGCTGAATCATGAAACCGACCTCATCGGAATGGCCGTCCACCATAACCACCGGTTTTTTGCCGCTGTTTTTCTTTCGGTGGAGATATAGGTTGCGGAGTTTATCCTCTTTTATGCTTATGGATTTGGATGCATGTTTTCGGGCAATCGAAATCACCTCGTCCTCAAACCCGGAAATTCCGTTTGCATTGGATAAGGCCTCGATCATTCGAATTGATTTTGCGCTCATGGTTCACTCCCTGACAAGTGGTTTCGGTATGCCTGTTTTATTGGCCGGTATTTGCATCCCCACTTATCGTTTTGATGAAGATCATGTCAATATCTATTGCGACCGGGTACAGGGCAACCGCATTTGGAATCGGTTCGGATTTTTAAAGTATCCGATACCGTGCCAAATCCACATTCGATCTCCCTGAACGAAAGATCAGGCGCACTTGCAAACCGGGTGTCATGTTGATATCTGGTAGTCACGCCAATACCCCGGCGTTCATGCCCGGGAAAACCCAATGATTCATGGAGACGACGACTGTGACGGATTTTGTTTCAATACCCGTATTCGATGGCCATAACGATTCCCTGCTCATGACCTATACCCCTGAATTGCCCCAACGCTCCCTTCTCGTCAGGAGTGATGCGGGCCATATCGATCTGCCCCGGGCTGAATCCGGGGGGATGTTCGGCGGGCTTTTCGCCATTTCCGTTGCCCATCCCGATCAGCAGTTCCCCGACCCGGAAGACACCGGTAAAACAGATGAGGACACCTCCTGGATACTGGTGGATCCGGTGTCGCCGAATCATGCCAAGGCTGTTACGGACAGGGGCATCCGGGAATTCAAGAGCATCATTGCCGCCTCCGGCGGCCGGATGGCCATGGCTACCACGGTGGAGGAGATTCTCGACGCCCGCGAAAGGGGAGTGTTGTCCGCTGTGCTGCACTTCGAAGGGGCCGAGGCCATTGATGAAAATCTGGACAATTTGAACGATTATTACCGCCAGGGACTGCGATCGGTGGGCCTGGTGTGGAGCCGGGAGAATGTATTCGGCCATGGGGTAACCTTTGGCTTTCCCGGCTCACCGGATACCGGTCCGGGCCTGACCGACGCCGGCAGACGCCTGGTCCGGCAATGCAACCAACTGGGCATCATGCTCGATCTCGCGCATCTCAATGAAAAAGGGTTCTGGGATGTCGAACGGATCAGTAGTGCGCCATTGGTGGCAACCCATTCGTGTGTGCACGTCCTCTGCCCATCGCCCCGGAATCTCACGGATAAACAGCTGGACGCCATTGCCGCATCAAATGGAGTGGTGGGCATCAACTTTTGTGTTGCCTTCCTCCGCGAAGACGGTAAAAATAATACTGACACGCCGCTGGAGACGATGGTTGCGCATTTCCGGTATATCGCCGACCGCATCGGTGTGGCGCATGTCGCTTTCGGGTCTGATTTTGACGGTGCCAGCATTCCAAAGGTGATCGGGGACGTGGCCGGTATGCCTAAACTTATAGACGCCCTGCAATCCGATGGCTTCAGCCGAGCAGACCTGGAAAAAATAGCCTGGGGAAATTGGATGAGGGTGTTAGGGCAGACCTTGAAATCATAAACCCTGAAGAATTGAATTCATGGACGGGGCTGGAAATGGCAACGAATAAAAAGCGGCTGATTATTTTGGATTGCGACAGCAAAAAAGTTGGCGCCATTCATCAGATACTGAACGGATCGAGTACTCATGCCGCTATCGTTGCGATGGATGATGCCGATGCGGTTCATTGGGAGAAAGTCGACGGGTTGGTGATATCCGGCGGTCCGCACTTGTTTACCGACAAGGAAAAAGGACACGCCCTGCGGGATAAATTTGTATTCCTGGAAGCGCTCCGGCTGCCCGTGCTGGGCATCTGTCTCGGGCATCAGGCCATCGGTCTCCGCCATGGCGCCACCGTATTCCGCGGGCCGGAAAACCGGGAGCCGGTGCCGGTGCAAATTCAAAAGGATCACCCGATATTCGAGGGTATTTCCTCGGGCACCTTGTTTGGCGAAGATCATTGCGAAGGTGTTACACTCCCGGCCGGTTTTGATTGTCTGGCCTCATCCGACGATTATCCCCTGGAGGCAATGGCCTCGAAGACCTCTCCGTACATCGGTGTCCAGTTTCACCCTGAAATCTCCGAGGCGCCCGGCCGGCGGTTGCTGGCAAATTTTATTACCCTCATTGGGAAACCTTAGCCTGTTCCCGGTGATACATTCAACGATCACTTTATTTGCCAAAAGTAGATCGAAAGTCGGGTAATCTCTCGCTAATGTCCTTTGCCCCGCCCATGATCACCGGAATGATCACCACCTTCACCGGACCCGCCGCCGTCGCCGCCGTGATCATCAGATCCGCCGTCACTGTCATCTCCGCCGTGCCCGCCGGACCCATCTGATGGCTCCCTGTCACCGCCACCTGTGTGCCCCTGGTTGCCGTGCTTCTGTTTGTGCCTCCGGCTTCCGCCGCCATCTTGCGGGGGATCGGACAGCGGGTCCTGCCCGTGTTGAAACCGATACCGGTATTCTTCACCCAGTTCAGTGGCTGCCGCCCTTGTGTGCTGGGTTCGAAATTGCTGTCTGAGCTGTTTCATACGGTCGGCGGAATATCCGTTGGAGACGGCGCTGCAGACCAGATCTGCAGCGGTATTGGAATTGATGCCCATTCGGCTCAAATCTCTAGCGGTGCGGTAGGACTCGATTGACAACTCCGACGATGACGATCCGTCCGAACTCTTTTTACGGTGTTGTAATTGCCTGCTTATTCTCTCGACCGCCCCGGCATCCAGCCCGGCGGACATACCCTGGGCAATGGTTTCGCCAAGTTGTTTCCGCTGTTGCGGTGTTCCGGGTAAAATCCCCGCGTGCTTCCAGGCATTGGTGTAGCGATGCCGAACATTTTCCATGGCTTGAAGGATGCGCTCCGGTGCCACCTGTTTGGCCATTCCCTCCCCGGCTTTCAACATCAGCGGCCCGGCGGGAAATCCCTGGCGGGAGGAAGTGAGCACCATCTTCTGTGCCCGTACCATCTGCGCCTCGTTGAAACCATGGGACATCATGTTTCGTGTCATGGCGCTGACCGCATCTTCGGACAGACCGTCGGAAACCATTTCACGGGCAAGGGTCCTGACGTGAGCCGGTGTTTCCGCCGGCAGGGAGAGATCCTGGGCGGCCGCGGCACCGGTTGCCAGGAAACAGATGCAAAACCAAAAGATTGAAATATTCTTTTTCATAACCGATCCTTTCCGTAACAGTTTTTTTCGATTCTACCTGCAAAACGATGGAGAACCGAAAAGGTTACGGATTTTTCATAAAAATACACGAAGTGGCGCCCAAATCATCTGTTTCCCGGGCACTGCAATCCGGTAATGAAACACGCCCGTCCACAACGAAAAAATAGGAAAAATCCCGGTCGGCCGATACGGACACTGACCAGGCGAGATCGCTGCCCCTGGCAGCCGGGCGGGGTTCGAATCCGTCACAGGAACAAAAAAAGTCAACTTCTGTTGCACCGGGAGCCCGGATGGAGAACACAGCAAGGTTATTGTCAGGTACGGGCAACGACGAACAACCGGCGGCGACCAGGCAGGCAGCGGAAACCCACCGGAGAAAAAACCTGATAGTCAACGCCGCACCTCCAGCACCGTATTTTCGCCACCGAAATCATCTGTTTCCCGGCTGGTAATTGTGGGATCCACCATCTGCAAATGGCCATTGAGGATATAGCTGTAGCGATGCTCGCCCGCCGGCAAATCCAGAACGATCTCCCAGTATCCGTGTTCTCCAGCCGGTGACAGGTCCACGGGCCGCCATTGGGTGAAGGTCCCGGTAATCTGGGCGGTGGCGGCCCGGGGCTGGAAGATGACGAATCGATACGGCACCAGTCCGGCCTGGGTTTCGGACAACGGATTGAGAAAGAAGATGCCCAATACGATCAGCGCGGCCACGGCTCCCGAGGCCAGGGAAAGGATGCGGAACCGGGATTTTTTTCCCGAAAACACCACAGGTGGTACGAAATTCACGGTATCTGTCCGCAGCAGTTTCTCCTGTTCGATCAGGGCCAGGGTTTCATCCTTGAAATCAGCATTCAGATGAACCGTTTTGACGAATTCGGTCTTTTCATCAATTCCGAGTTCGTCGTCGATAAACGTACTGATCAGATAATCTTTCATGATTGTTCACATCCCGTCTCGAATTTCTTTGAGTTTCACCCGTATGCGGTGAATTTTGACCTTGACATTGGCCTCGCTGAGATTTGTCATTATCGCGATTTCCCGGTACGAGAGACCGCTGGATATCACCATGGACAGCAGGTCGCGATCCGCCGGGGGCAATCGCATCATGGCGCGCATCACCAGGCGATACTCCTCACGGATCAATATCGCATTCTCCCCATCGTCCGCCGGTTCCGCGGCCGTTGCCGTTGAATCGTTCATCGGTTCGGACCGGGAGCGTTTCCGGAAATAGTCCATGGCGCCATTGCGGGCAATGGTGAACAACAGGGACAGTTTCAATTCCCGGTCACCATACCGGTCCAGATAGCGCGTATAGCTATCCTGCATGATATCCCGCGACAATTCGTAATCCCCGGTCAACCTGATGAGATACCCGAAGAGGCGGTCCTTGGTGTTCCCATAGAATTTCTTGAAATTTTCCACTCTGTTATCCGGAACGTTCGGGGACAGCTAACGGCTCGCGAAAAAATAACTTAATATTTTAGAGGGCCAATCATCCCATTCAGCGGCGTTGCGAAAATACGAAATAGGTTAACTATTCCTTTATGTTCGCGCCTTGCTGACTGGGCGCCTGACCCACGAAAATTTGTCAATTTATTTTTGCGCGAACCCTAAGGTAACAAAATTTCCGCTATCGGCTGGCTGCTCTATGGCCGATTCAGACGTCGATCCGACAGGGTGTGCAGGAACTGAACGATATCGTCGATCTGCGCATCCGTCAATCCCATATCGCCCACATCGATGGTGTTGAGATTCGTCCATACCTCGGGCGCGGGCCATTCCGGGCTCACATCGCGGGAATTCAGAAACCGGATCATCTCCCGAAGTTCCGGGAAATACCCATTGTGTCCATACGGCGGCGTCAGGGCGATGTTCCGGAGAGTGGGTATCTTGAACTTGCCGTAATGGGCGGCATACATGGCGTCTCCGATGAGCGGTAGATCGCTGTTGAAATCCGCTTCCAGGAACCCGCCGAGACCATAATCCACCGGGTTGCCGCTCAGCAGCGGATTGGCCGGCAAACCGATATTTTCATATGCATAGCTGGTGAACAGGGGCGGGCCACCGTCCGGATAGGCGGATACCGCATGGCATTTGCTGCAATGTGTGGTGAACAGGGCTTCACCGGATTGTGTACGGTTGAAAGAAAAGTCCAGGTCCTGGTACATGATTTTGCCGAGCTGTTCGATATTCGACAGGGGCCCAGCAAGGATCATGGTGGCCAGTGACAAGGAAAAAACCAGCACCAATAAGATGATTCTCATGGACATGGGTCACCTCTTTCGATTTATGGGGGATATGATGGAAATGGCTGCCCGATGTAAATCGGGCAGCCGGGAAAGGATCAGGTTTTAAAAACCATTTTGAAATGTACGGACTGAATCGTTTATCTCACCTCCTTTCCATATGTTATGTGGGATAAACGATGCAAGGAGGAGAAGGTTACAAAAAAAATGGAGTGCCGTGGAATTTTTATTGGAATGCAAAGGGGCGGTCGTGAATGTGTGCAACGGAAGGGAAATTAATCCGATTCACGGTTCAATGGCATAATACCCCGGTTCACCTGAAATAACAGTTCTTACTCCAGGGATTCTTCAATTTCCGCCAGGAACCGGCTGCGGGGGTTGAACTGGCCCCGGCGGTATCCCGCACAGGTCAGATAGAGATATTTTTCCGCCCGGGTCATGGAGACATACATGAGGCGGCGTTCCTCCTCGATCTCGGCGGGGGTTTCCATGGATTTCCAGTGGGGAAACAACTGTTCCTCACACCCGATGACAAATACGGCATGATATTCCAAACCCTTGGATGCATGGATGGTGGAGAGTTTTACCCCGTGTGTCATCTCTTCTTCATCGGCCTCCTTATCCTCTTTCACCAGGGACACTTCCTCGAGGAAATCCTCCATGGTTTCTTTTTTTGAAGCGGAATAGACCAGTTGGTCGATGTTCTCCTTGCGGGTGGTCATATCGCTTTTATTACCCTTGGCATAACCTTCAAGGTAATCCAGGTAGTCCACCCGGTTGATCACTTCGGCAAGGGCGTTGGCCGGCTTCATGGTTTTGATGTCATCGATCAACTGCACCATCGCTTTGAGACCATTGTAGATTTTGGGGGACAGGATCTTTTCACGCAATGCCCGGCGGGCTGCGTCTATCAGGCTGGAGCCGTCTTGCTTCAGGGCGATTATTTTTTTCAACGTCCCCGGGCCGATGCCCCTTTTCGGAGTATTGATGATGCGTTCGAACGAGACATCATCCATTTCGAATCTGGCCACGGTAAGGTAGCTCACCAGGTCCAGGATTTCCTTGCGCTCGAAAAACCCCTTGCCGCCGAGCATTTGGTAGGGGATGCCGCCCGCCCGGAATCTTTGCTCGAATGCCAGGGAACAGAATTTGGTGCGATAGAGCACCGCCAGCCGGTCATAGGGTATTCCCTGCCGTTTCAATACCTGGATCTTCATGGCCACCCAACCCGCTTCGTCGGTTTCGTCACCAAATTCATGAATGGCCACCACACCGCCTTTTTTATCGGAAAAGCACTTTTTTTCCACCCGGCTTTCATTTCTTAAAATCACATCGTTGGCCACCTTCACGATCTCATCCGCTGACCTGAAGTTCTGTTCCAGCCGGAACATCGTCGCCCCGGGATACTTGTCTTCGAAGGCGAGAAAATGATTCACATTGCTGCCGCGAAACGAATAGATGGCCTGCCAGTCATCCCCCACACAGAACAAGTTGCCGTTGCTCATCAACAGACCGGTCAGCTCTTCCTGTAAATCGTTGGTGTCCTGGTATTCATCCACCAGCACATAGCTGAAATACGCCTGGTATTGCTGCCGGACGCTATCGTGATCCCGCAGCACATCACGGGCATGGATCAGGATATTGTCAAAATCCATGGCGGTCCGGGACCGCAGGGCGTTCTCATAGCGATGGTAAACATCGGGAAGGGGAACATAAGAATACGAAGGGGTTTCATCAAACCAGCGCTCGGGTCGGCCGGAATTTTTGGCCAGGGAAATCTGGTACAACACGCCCCGGGTGTGTTTTTTATCGAAATTCATGTCAATGAGAATTTCCTTGATGATTTTTTCCTGCTGGTAAGGCGTGTAGATTTGCGGTGTGTAGGTAAAACCGAGTAATTTATGGTGCTGCTTCAATATCTGGAGACAGGCGCTGTGGTAGGTTCGCACCCAGGGAAACCGGTTCAGGGGGAACCCGGTGATATGCACGAGGCGGCCTTTCATTTCATCGGCCGCTTTGTTGGTGAAGGTGATGGCCATAATCCGTTCCGGCGCCATACCCTGGGATATCAGGTGTGATATTTTTGAGGTCAGGGTACGGGTTTTACCGGATCCGGCGCCGGCCACGACCAAGGCGGGCGATCCCAGATGTTTGACGGCGGCATCCTGCGATGGGGTCAGTTCCATTATATCTCCACGTACCGTATCGGTATTGATTGATCCCAAGCAGCGCCGCGGGGACGATCTTCCGGGGGTCAAGGTTAATTGTTTAAGCTTTAATGAAGCCCACCAAATGCGAGTGCCGGGTTCGGGCCAGCCTTGCCCTTGTGTCAAATTTGACCGGCTTTGGCAACCCCGGGGTTGAGATTGTCAAGGCGACCGCATTTTGAATCGGCCCGGATTTTTAATATATTCCTTTGTGAGGGATGGCCGTGGTAATGCCGAATGAAGATAAAGGTTAACATGAAAAAGTGCTTGAAAAAGACAACTGCGGATACCCTGCCGACATGGCGTATTCCCGTCAGCACTCGATGATATTGACGGCCAGGCCGCCCCTGGCGGTTTCCTTGTATTTGTCCTGCATATCCGCCCCGGTCTGGCGCATGGTCTGTATCACCTTGTCCAGGGAGATGAAATGGGTGCCGTCGCCCCGTAATGCCAGACGTGCCGCATTGATGGCCTTGATGGCACCCATGGCGTTTCGTTCGATGCACGGTACCTGCACCAGCCCGGCAACCGGATCGCAAGTGAGGCCGAGATTATGTTCCATACCGATTTCCGCCGCGTTTTCCACCTGGGCATTGGTCCCCCCAAGGGCGGCGGTCAATCCGGCGGCAGCCATGGATGCCGCGACGCCGACCTCTCCCTGGCAGCCCACTTCGGCGCCGGATATGGAGGCATTTTTTTTATACAAGGCACCAATGGCGGCGGCGCAGAGCAAAAAGGTGAAGATGCCGTCGTCACCCACCGGTGAATGATAGGTTTCGTAGTATCGCAATACGGCCGGGATGATACCCGCCGCCCCGTTGGTGGGTGCGGTGACCACGCGACCGCCTGCGGCATTTTCCTCGTTGACGGCGATGGCCCAGAGACTGACCAGGTCCATGGCCAGCAGGGGATCGTGTTCATTCCTGCGGGCGGTCAGTTCCTTGTGGAGTTGGGGCGCCCGGCGTTTCAAATTCAATCCGCCGGGCAATACGCCCTCCGTGCATAAACCGCGGTCGATACAGGCCGACATGGTCGCCCTGATGTTTCGTAAATAATCATAAATTTCCGGTTCCGGGCGCAGGACTATTTCGTTTTCCAGCAAAATCCGGTCGAAACCCAATCCGTGATCTTCCCCGATCTTCAATAAATCCGCCGCCGATGAAAAGTCGTGGGGCAGGGGAACGGGTGCCGCCTCAGTCTTGCCCATCTTGGCTTCCGCCTCGGATAATATGGTTCCTCCCCCGACGGAATAGTAGACATTTTCATATACGGTTTCAGCGGATGTGCTGACAGCCCGGAAACGCACGGCGTTGGAATGAAAGGGCAGGCGTTTTTCAAAATGGTAAGTCAGGTCGGATTTTTCCGCGAAGGTGACGGGGTGAATTCCCATCAGTCGGATGGCGCCGCGGTCTCTGATGTCGGCTATCAATTGTTCCACCTTTTCCGGCAATACGGTATCCGGCCTTTCCCCCGAAAGTCCGAGAAGTATGGCCTTGTCAGTCCCATGACCTTTGCCGGTAAGGGCAAGGGAACCGAACAATTCGACATGGATCGCCGCCACCCGGTCCGGATTCGGGCGCTTCATCAATTCTGCGGCGAATTCACGGGCCGCTCGCATGGGTCCTACGGTATGGGAGCTCGACGGACCGATACCGATTTTATATATGCTGAATACATCGCTCATGGATGGTCTCCTGTTTTTCATTTGGATTTCCATAGCAGGTGAGTTGCCGGTGGCCACACCATCTGTGACCATGACCCGGGGAGTGTAACACATCTTTTTTTTCTTCAAAAGAAATTCGCTGTTTGCATCAGGGCAAGGCGACGGGGAAACACCGGCTATCACGTCCCGCGGTATTTTCGACCGAAAAAAGTTAAAGTTTGCATGATAGGTGTCGATAACCAAGGCGTAAGTTTTTTTTAGCACTCATGTCAATAGGGAGAGATGGTCAATGGAAATTAATGGAAAACCGCAAATCAGCCCCAACAACGCCGACGGATTAAAGAAGCAGACGTTGAAGGGAGAGAAGAAGGGAACTAAAACCACGGCAGGCTCACCGGCTCAATCCCGTGAACCGAATCCGGAAGTTCGGGTCAACCTCTCCAAGGAGTCCATAACCGCAGCTTCCGGTCTTGAAGGCCGGAAGGGGTCGGAAGTATCCGGGGACCCGGCTGCCCGGGAAAACGAGGCACAGGCAATATCCCTCGCGGCTGGAAAGGAATTGTCCAAATCCGGCTATGGATTGACCACAGGATCGGCACAGAAATTGTTCGAAGCCTTTATCTAAGACTCTCGAAACCATCGGATCCCATGATATCAGGTCCGCAAACCCTGCATTTTTACCTCGGTGAGTTTCGCGTTTTTTAGTATTTTAAGGTGGTTAGAAACGCCGTACCGGTTGGTGAACGGACAAAATGACGGGGTTATCCATGAACCGGCTTTACATCCACCGCTTTCTATATTAACACGTAGGGTAGACGTTTTTACGCTACCCTAAAAACTGCAGATTGTTTCCTTTTATAGGTACAAGGACGGCTTTTCCCGTGATCATTGCAGCTTTAGGTCATTTCAACCACGGCCGGTTCCATGCCGACGGTAATCGGCCACGCACCTTTATTCGATGATGTAAAGCATATTCTCGTTGGAAAAACAATTTTGGCAAACCAAGTCACCGCACCAAATGACACGAAGCGAGTGGGAGTCTCTTTGTGATGGTTGCGGGCGTTGCTGTCTCCAGAAACTGGAGAATAGGAAAACCGGCAGGGTCGATTACACCTGGATCTCCTGTTATCTGCTCGATACCCGGTCATGCCGGTGCTCGGATTATGATATACGTACAATCCTGGTGCCGTCCTGCGTGATTTTAAAACCGGACAATGTTCAAAAACTCCGCTGGCTGCCTAAAACCTGTGCGTACCGGTTGTTGAGTGAAGGTAAGCCGCTGTACGACTGGCACCCGTTGGTATCGGGTAATCCGTCCAGCGTTCATGAAAGCGGCATATCGATTAGGGATCAGGCCGTATCGGAGGAGTACATACATCCCGATGATTTTGAATATTACATCATGGATGAGCGCATCTAAAACAAGTTGGCTGAATTATATTTTTTGATATTGTAGAAAATTATTTAGTTGTTAAGGAGAATCTGATGAAACACCTTGAACAAGCGGGCAAACGGGTATTGGTGCTTCTTTTTGTGGTCATGATGTTCCCTGCCGGCATGGTTTCCGCCGACATGGATACCAATTCCCCGGTCAAGATATTGCTGAAGATCAAGGACCTGAACACCACATTGGACGCCGTTGACAGTTTCGTGGAATCCGGTCCAAAACCCTCCGCCATGTTGCGCGGTATGATCCAGGGAACGGATTGGATCGACCCGGTGCGCGCCATTGTTCTCGGTGTGGACATGTCCGGAGAAAAACCTTCCGCCACGCTACTGATTCCCTATCTTGTGGAAAATGAAGATTTTCAGGCAACGTTTGGTGCCCAGTCGCGGGAAGACTATTACATTATGAGTGTGCCACCGGGGGCGGCGACCCCGATTTCCGAAAAAGTGGAGCAGACACTGGTGCTATCGTCGGCAACCGCACCGAACAACGCCATCTCCGTCGAGGTGGCCGTTGGCGCATTGTTGTCTGAAAGCCGTGATAAGATCGACGCCATGGTCGGTGGGCTGGAAGAGAAGATGGCCGGTCTCCAGGGGCAATCGGCACCGGCGGGCGAAGTGGATTTCAATGAAATCGCCGACGGGCTGATAGCGACATTCGGACAATTGAAGTCAATGACATTCGGCGTGGACATCAGCAGTGATGAACTTAATTTTGCAACGGAGACGGCGGCGGAAGACCAAACGGATCTCAGCCGGCTTTTCAGCGAGGCCGGCAACACCTCACGATTCAATCACTACACCCCCAAAGGGCATCTGACCTATAAAACCCGAAGTTTTGATATGGACACGATGATGGGGTTGATCGTATCGGCTTTCGGAAAAGCATACGATGCCATGGGTTTCAATGTGACGGAACTATCCCGCATCGCCTTCAATTTCACCGGCGAAGCTGCCGGGAGCGTCTCCTATGACACGGAAAGTATGAAAATCGAAGGAATACATGTCCTGAAAAAAGATGCCGAAGCCAATGATTTCGTGGAAAAGGTGTACCTGCCCTGGATCGATAATTATGGCAATGCACTGGCCGGGATCTATAAAGATAATTCAGACACCGACCCCGGAGAAGTTTTCACACGCCTGCCGGACATCGCCATCGACGGTATCAAGGTGTATGGCATGAAGTTGCGTATTATCGCCGGTGCCGCACCCAATGACGGTCAATCCGCAGGGAAGCCGGTCATGACGGAAGCCGTTTTTTATGTGACGACCATAGGCGACATGGTACTGACCGCGCCGAGCCAGAATCGCATGGCGGAACTGATTACCATTGCCAAATCGACCACCGTCCAGCCTGATTCGGGTCCTCTGGTGGTTTACGAAATGGACATGGATGGATATTTCGAGTATATGCGCCAAATGATACCCGATTCCGGAGCTGTTTTCGCCAATATGCCGCCGCTGGGGAAACTGGTCTCGACGATGAATGTCGGGGGCGGCCGGGCGTTCACATCCACCCGCATGCGAACGGATTTTATCAAGCAGATGATCGCCATGGCCGGTCAACAAAACAGTGGTCCCGTTCCGGATGAATCACCTGAGCCGGTAACGCCCAGGCCGAAACCTGAATCTGCGAAACCGGCTGCGGCAAGCCGACCGGCGGAACCCGCCGTAAAAGATGCCAACTACTGGATAGATAAAGGCAACCTGGTGTCCACCTATGGTAACGACATCAGCGCTGTCCGGTTTTACGCCGAAGCCCTGAAAAAAGAC
The DNA here is from genome assembly GCA_013003715.1 of Desulfobacteraceae bacterium. Lineage (GTDB taxonomy): Bacteria > Desulfobacterota > Desulfobacteria > Desulfobacterales > Desulfosarcinaceae > JABDIN01. The sequence continues at coordinate 66,527 of JABDIN010000056.1, forward strand.
CCCATGAATTCATCCGCCTATTTTAATATGGGGGTGTCCTACGGTGAATTGGAGGAATTCGACAAGGCGCTGGATGCCATCAACCGGGCCATCGAGCTGAATCCGGCAAACTCCAATTATTATTATGCCAGGGGGCGGGTTTACCTGATGGCCGGCAATACAGCCAAGGCGGACAATGATTTTCGCACCGCCGTGGAAATGGGTAATACCGATGCCAAGGCTTACCTTGAACGAACAGAAAAGTAGCCGGTTTCATTTTACAGGCGTTAGCCCTGCCTGACAGTTCCTGAACCACTTGCCATCACCGCACAACTCATGTAAGACATTAGGCCGGCCCGGAAACGGGCCGGCCTATTTTTTTTACAAGGACCGATAACAGGGAAATGGCAACCACGCTGCAATCAGCCACAACATATTACCAGAGTTACGAAAAACGTGAAGCTGCTTTCAGTCGGGTGATGGCCGGTTTGATTCCGTGTAAATATGCGGGGCCGCAACGATTCTGGATCGAATTCAACCGGATCGCCAATGAGGGATTTTCTCATCTGGACCAGCACAAAACCGCCTATATCACCAGCAATCCCAGGGATTGCCTGGCTTTCGGTTCCGCCCGCCAGGTGCTGTCCGCGGCCTTTCTGACCGCCGGTAACAATCACCTTCCCACCCCGGATGTCATCGAATCACAGGCGGATAAGTTTGAACTGATGCATGCCCTGGATCAACCCATCCGGACCCTGTCCGGCGGCGAGACCGTGAAATTGGCATTGGCCAAGGTTGATGTCCTCTCAACGACCAGCCGAAGACTGGCCATTGCCAGTCCGTTCAGTTGGCTGAGCCTTGAGAACAGACCGTTGCTGGATCGCGTCATTGGAACCTATTTTCAAAAAGATCTCGGTGTGAATATCCATGCATTGAACGGAGAGGATGACGAATCACCGGTGGCAGCGGATTGCCTGAATCACGCTAATTCCCATGCCATACCGTTTTCGATCCGGTTCACGGGTGTCCGGGTGGGATTGGGTGCCATGATATCCACAGTGGGCACCACACCCGCCCACGCGCGGATAGAGAATATTGAAGCGGATCTTCACTCACCGTGCCTATTGTCAGGGAATAATGGCCAGGGAAAAAGCCTTGTGGCAAAAACCCTCGGCAACGCGGTGGCCGCGAGTGGAAAGGCCGTGATTGCAAGCGCTGCCGGTGACGGCGTTTCCCGGCTATTGTTTCAGGATGTGATTACCCAAGCCCTGACCCGTCCCATATCGGCCCTTTCAAAACCACGGGTGGCGGACGACGGGAATACGGTCTTGAAGGTGGTTGAGGACATCCGGCACACGTTTGAATTCATGATGTCGGTGATCCCCGGAGAACACCGACAGATACCGGGGAAGCGGACTCCGGCTAAAGACAGCCTGCTGGATCTGAAAATGATACTGGCGGCATCACGGCTCTGCACCCTACCGCCGGCATTTATAATGGATGAACCGGACTGGGGGTTGACGCGCGCCACCGCCATTTCCCTGGTGATTGCCATCATAAAGACAGCCCATGACTTAAAGGTACCCGTGCTGCTGATATCCCACAAGCCCTGGTGGCGACCCATTGCCCGAAGCATTTTACGCGTTACCAAAACAGCAGACCCGGCCGGTGGTGAAAACGGGTGCCGGTTTTCCATTGTTCTCACCCCGGAACAGGTGTAAGCAGATGAATTGGCGGATAAAAACAGGCCTGCTCCTGCTGTTGGGTATTCCCGCGTTCACTGGTGTGTGGTTGAATCGGTATCCCATTTCCATTGTGGACGGGATCAGTTATGCCTGGATGGCCTATCTCTTTTCGGTCCATCTTGCGATACGGGTATTATTGGGCGGCAGTGTCCATGGGAAGATATCGGCCGTGACATCCATTATCGCCATACCGATTGTGTTCGGCGGGGCCCTGGTCTCCTGGATTTTCCTGTTGTTTTCCTCACCGCGGCTTCTGGTGGTCCCCCCCGATGGCCCGCATTATGCAAAATTATGTGTGACCATGCTCACGGTGGTTCCGCTGGCCCTTTCACTGGTGGCGGCTTTCCCTTTTGGTGCCCTGGAACAGAAGATGCTGATCCATTCAAGGGGCATTACACCCATCCGGCGAACCGGCCTGATGATATTGCGGGTATTCAATCATATTGCTTTTTATGTAATTCCGAATATCCTTGAGGTCATGCGGGAAGAACAGATACTCCAGCAGTGGGCCATGCCGGACAGCCATGCGAACGGCCCAAAATCCCGTAGACCCGGACGGGTCAAACAATTCAAACATCGTGTGGCGTTTCTTATGGGATTTTTAATTTCCATGGCCATTGAAGGTATTTGCTCGGCCGTACAGAATATCCCCTTGTGGGCTTATGAAATCGCCCAATTGCCGGATCGCAGGCCCGGGAAGGACCGGGACCGACGGTGATAACAGGGGTGATGTACGGGTCGATGGATTAATTTTTTTTTTGATTAGGAGGCGTTATGTCGGGATCTTCTGAAGCCAAACGATTGTTCAACGTCGGTATCGTCGCGGCGTTCGCCACACTGGCATTCATAGGCACCATGCTCATCCGTATTCCCATTCCCGCCACCGGCGGTTATTTCAACCTCGGGGATACTTTCGTGATGGCGGCGGCATTGCTTTACGGGCCGTGGGTCGGTGCCCTAGTGGGATTGATCGGTCCGGCGGCCGCGGATGCGGTGGGATTTCCCCAGTTTATCCTGGCCACCGCCGTGGTCAAAGGCCTCGAGGGCGCCCTGGTCGGCTTTCTGGGTGGACCCGGGAAGGCCGACAATACCACGGGTCCTGTTTTGGGATTGATGCTGGGTATTGTTGTACTCGTCGGCGGGTACTATGTCTTCGAGTCGGTGATTTATCCGCTATTGGCCACGGCCATTCCCTTTTATGGGGTTACCGATGCCAAGGCCGCCCTGGCCGAAATCGTTCCCAACCTTTCCCAGGGGATTATCAGTGCCATGATTGCCTATGGGATTTTACGGGCGTTCCGGAAAAAGAAAGATATCGCGGACGCTGGTGTATAGGGCTTTCGTATGGACGGAATACGAATCCCCCGGCTGAAGCCATATATGCCAGGTGCCGGTTTTTTCCCCATTGAGCCGCGCGAGGATTTTATATCACTCATCGTCGTCCGTCTTTCCCAGTTCCTGGTACACCGCCCGTAAGCGGAAGAGGAATCCCGCCACCAGGGCGCCGCTGATGAGAATGATGAGGTTGGACGCGAAAAAGGTCATGATGAAGGTGAACGGATTATCCAGCTTATAGGATGCGATCAGCAGTGAGATGCCGAAGAAGATGAAAAAACACCCCGCGGCAGTTAAAAGCCCTTGCCCGATCCACCACAGGTAGCGATAGGTCAGAAATTTGGTAAACATTTATGGATTCCCCGGGGTCCGCCCCGAGACCAGCGCGCGGATCCGTTCATAGGGTTGAGCGCCCACCAGGCGATTCGACCCGTGGATGAATGTGGGTACGGCGGTGATCTTCAGCGTCCGGCTCCGGTGCCAGTCCGCATCCACTGCGGACGTAAAGGTGCCGCCGGTCAGGACCCGGCCCGCCCGGTCACCGGACAGACCCACTGATTCAGCCAAAGCTTCGAGTACGGATATTTCCGCGATGTTCAAGCCTTCTGCAAAATAGGCATGAAACACCGCCCGGTGAAATTCCTCCCCCAGGTTTTCAGATTCCGCCCATTTGCCGAGTTCCTGCGCCCGCCTGCTGTTGTAAGTCATGGGGCGGTCACCGAACGGCAGATCGAGTTTTGCGGCGGTTTGGCGCAAATGTGCCAGCATGGCCGGAATCTCCAGGTGGCGTTCTGCAAACAGCTCTTCCAGGGATCTTCCGTGTTCAGGTGTTTCCGGGTGCAGGGGAAAAGCCATCCACCGCACCTCAACATCCATTTCCGTTTTCAGCCGTTCAATACTCCCGGTAATGAAATAGCACCAGGGTCAGATGTAGTCCGAGAATATTTCGAGAATTTGTTTCCCAGCCATATTAATACCTCCAGTCATGTTGCATCAGCAGCAGCTCGTTTCGCCGCAGGTCGCCGCCTTTTTGCCCTTCAGCCAGCCATGAATGATCGCCAGAGCGCATCCTACGCCCGGGTTTACGGTGATGGCCAGGGTCGGACAATTCAGCGCGCATGCCCCGCATTCCATGCAACCATCCCGGTCAACCATCGCCACTTTTTTCCCATTTGCCTGAAACACACCGTGGGGGCAGACCATTTCACACATGCCGCATCCCACACAGCGTTCAGCGTCGTATGCGAGGGTGGTGACGTCATCCAAATATCTGAAATCTTTCATTTATTATCATATCTCCATCTGAGCTCATCCCAAAAAGGGAGTGGCCACCCACAGGATAATGGCAAGGGCTAGGGTGACAGCCTGGACAGGGACCGCCACCCGCATCTCTTTTTCCACCCCTGTGGGAGATGTAAAGGGGGTGGACCCGGTAAAATTCATACCATAGTAGGAACCGACACTCAGGGCCAGCAGCATGAGACTGATAACAGCGACCATACCCAGTTCCGGAATGCCCACGATCCCCACCAGAATACCAGCAATGCCTGCGGCAATCCCGCCCTTCAATGCGAAAGCACGGCCCGGCAGCCAGGGTAACAGCGCCGGAACGAGGATGGTGCCGGCAACGACACCGGCCAGGAATCCCATGAGCGCCCACTGCCCCCTGAACCATGCGGCCCGGAAGGAAAATATATGCGGACCGATACCCGACAACAGAAATGCAATGGGGATGGACCAGAGGAAGGTCTTGAACAGCAGGCGAATTTCCACGGGGATCAATACAAGTCGTTCGGTGAAGCTGAATGTAACCCGCCTCATGCCCGGGTCCGATTTCATGTCCCGGTCGAGAAAGTCCGGGATATCATGTGACCGGACCGGACCCCATATCACCTCGAATCCGACCGCCTGTTTTACCACCCGGGCGGAAACGCCGGTGGCGCCCAACTGGGGAAGAATCAGTTGCCGGTGGCGGATAAGCTGATCGAGGCGGGCATCCCTCACGCGGCGGATTACCTCTTCAGTGGAAAAGGTTTTCTTGCCCGCCGCACACCAGACATTTACCCCCCGGGTGTCGAGCACCAGAAGCCACGCGGTGATTCCGGTCAATTGTCGACGAAGGATATCAAAGGTCAGTTTATAGTTGGCGGTGACCAGAACGGGGGAATCCCCATCGGGTTTGCCCGCACAATACAGGCCCGGGGCAACCCGGTATACACCCCTGCCGATGCCTGCCCGAACCATTGCCGACCCAAGTTTGTCCACCATCGATGTCCTGGTATGGATTTCAGGAACGTCACCGACGGCGGTGTGGTGAAAACCGGATACATATCCACATATCCGGTACCCCGGGCGTTCATGCGGGGTGGATGGCGGGGGAGGGGCCGGACCGCAGCAAGGGGCCGAGTCCGAAATTATTTGAACGGACTCGGTGGTGCTGTGGTGAGCCGGTATGTTTTCCAGTCCCCGGTTTCGGCAACATGGGGTATCCGGGGGGGACGAGATCGTGAACGGTGTTTGGATTCCGCCATTTCCATCTGTTTTTCTATCCATCTCCTGCCTCTGATATTGAACGAAGTAGATGGCTTGCCCGTTGGTTGCCATCATCGGTGGTCCGGTATGCGACATCACCTTTGTTCATAGCCGGTATACCAGTGCCTTGAAGCCCGCCAATGCCTGGCGGTCCAGGCAATAACAGGTGGCGGGTCCGTTCACCTCGCCCATGATCAATCCCGCCGATTTCAACACTTTAAGGTGTTGGCTCACCGTGGATTGCGCCAGGGGTAAAATGTCGACAATTTCACCACATACACACCGGTCGATTTTTTTCAAATATTCCAGAATTCTTACGCGAACCGGGTGGCCGAGGGCTTTACATATGGCGGCAAACCGCTCCGGATCCATTCCATCGTCCGCTCCGGGGGCTCGATCTTCCTCTTCAGGTAACGTATTCAGGTCAACCATTTCAGCGCTTAACCTCCTATTTAATCGCCGACCTACGATAAAGAAGCCCATCCGGGTTGTCAACGGTATTTTTTTCGGTGTAGCCAACCCATTGGTGCTATGGGATTGAACCCACTGATTCCAAGCGCAATTTTTTCAAATTATGACAAAGAATGCCCAAAAACACCGTTGCAATATGAAAAAAAAGTGTTGCTTTTTAAATCGAACCGCTTCACAAATGCCCGGTTCATGGGAGAACAGAACCTTCCCGGTGTGCTGGCAAGATTGTTGCGTATTCCCGGAACAGGGCAATGCGCATCAGCTTTAATTGCGTTGTGTGCTTGTCATAAACACTAAAGTGATTAGATTTTTTTTGATATCCGCCGTGGCGTGATCACACCATTCGAATGGCGCCGCTGCGGTATCATTCACATATTTCAGTTTAACGATGGCAGTTTTATACCGAACAACCGATCCGGTCATCGGACCGGGGGAAAACAAGCGGGAAAACCAAGACCGGCCACACCTCCAATTTCGTGGGGTAATCACCGCATGAACCCCCGTTCATGCGTTCGGGGTGTGACCGATGGCGGTAGTGATTCTGAACCAGCAGCTTGCATTGTTGTTTTTCATTTTGTTAATTGGTTTTTCAGGTAGTTAGCGCTCATCCGGCATTCACATTCCTTTCGGCGTTGCAGCGATTGTCTTTGAATCCTGCGTGTGGGTTTTCCGGAATGATAGCTAGGGATAAAATGCTATCATTATTCATGGGAGGAGAGACAGATGGATAATGATAACCAGATCGACAACTGGTTGATATTCTTGGGCAAGACCTTGGTATACACCATGGTGGTTATCCTGGGTGTCTTGTTCATTCAATCCGGCGGCGACGGTGTTGCTACCGGCACAAATCCGGAAATTTCGGCCGTCTCGCTATTGAACCGGTTTCGATCACAAGTAGCGTCCGATGGCTGGATAGCCAGGAAATGGCGGGAATCATTGCCGGATCCAGACCCGGCGGAGGCATGGCGGACCTTTCCGGTGCCCTGCCGCACCCTGGCAGGGCTGGAATCCGCACCGCAATTCTCGGATCAGGCCAATTTAAGTCCCGTGGAATCGCCGCCCCGATTGCCTTATCACTTCATCATTCATCAAGCCGCTCAAAAATACGAGGTGGAGCCTTCACTGATCCGTGCAATCATTATGGCCGAATCCCAGTATTTCTCGCGCGCTGTTTCAAAGCGTGGTGCCAAAGGACTCATGCAATTGATGCCGGTCACTGCAAAATCTCTCGGGGTCAAGGACAGTTTCGACCCGGTGGACAATATTCACGGCGGTACCCGGTACTTCAGACAGCTGTTGGACCGATTTGACCAGGATGTGACCCTGGCCCTGGCCGCTTACAACGCCGGCAGCCGATATGTCCGCAAATATCGGGGAATCCCGCCCTTCCAGGCGACCAAACGGTATATCAGCACCGTAATAAGGTACCACAAAAAGTTTCGGCAGGGTACCTGATGGTCAACCTCGAACAACAGCCTGTTGCGCCTACTTGTTCTGTTGCACCAACCCGCCCCTTCCCTGTCTTGTGCGGAAAAACCTTCCCATCACCACACCCATGTCCTCATGAATCATGTACACACAGGGCACCATCAGCAGCGTGGTGATGGTGGCGAAGAGGACACCGAAACCCAGGGAGATGGCCATGGGAATCAGGAATTTGGCCTGGAGACTGGATTCCAGAAGTATGGGGGTCAAACCGGCGAATGTGGTGACTGAGGTCAACAGAATCGCGCGAAACCGCATGCCCCCGGCCTGGACAACAGCGGTTTTTAACGGCACACCCTCATTTCGCAACCGATTTACTGCGTGGACCAGCACCAGGGAATCGTTGACGACCACGCCGGTCAGTCCCACCATACCCACAAGACTCACCAGGCTGATGTTGAATCCCATCAACAGGTGGCCGATGACGGCACCGGCCAGACCGAAGGGTATGGCGGACATGATGATAGTGGGCTGACTGAAGGATTTGAACGGAATGGCCAGCAGCGCATATATGCAGAACAGTGCCACAGCAAATCCCAGGTACACATCGGTCATGGACTCTTCTTCCTCCCGTCCTTCACCTTCCAGGGAATAGACGAGGCCCGGATACAGGGCTTGCATTTTCGGCATGACATTGGCCAAAACATCGGTGCGGATATCCTTGGCATTGCCCAACGCTTCGTCCACGTCGGCGTAAACCTTGATGATCGAACGCCGATCGGTACGGCGGATGGCGGCGTAGCCTTCGACCATATTTACATCCGCCACCTGACGGAACGGTACACGGATTCCCTGTCCGGTGCGTACCCGCATCTCCTCCACGGATCCGATGGCCTGCCGCTCATTTTCCGGATAGCGGACAATAACCCGTACCTCATCCTTGTCCCGCAGCATCCGCAGGGCTTCGGCACCGTGAAATGCATGGCGGACCTGCCGGGCCAGTTGATCCAGTGAGATGCCTATGGTCTGGGCGGAGGGTTTGAGGTTGAATTGCATTTCGGTTTTGCCCTGTTCGTAACTGTCCGAAACATCGACGATGCCCGGATAGGTCCGCAATTCGGTTTTCAGGTTTTCCGCCGCCGCCAGAAGCCGGTCTGTCTCTTCCATGGACAGGTGTACCTCAAAAGCATTGCCCGATTTAAAGGAGGCGCCTTCGAAATTGACGGACTCGGCATCCGGGACCTCGCCGGTGTGTTCGCGCCATGCCTTGGTCATCTGGTCCATTGTGACGGTGCGGTATTCGCCGTCCGAGAGCACCACCCAGACAATGCCCAGGTTTTCTCCGGTGCCGCCGCTGTGCCCACCGATGAGGGATGCCCGGATACGCATCAGGGGCGGCGCCCCTTCCTTGCGGTTCCGGCCCAATGCTTCCAGGGCGTCCCCGGCCGCCAGTTCCAGACGGTCCAGCACTTCGACAGTGCGTTCCACGCGTGTGCCCTGGGGCATAGTGACTTTGCACCACATCATATCGCCTTCCACATCCGGAAACAGGGTGAATTTCAAAACGCCGCCGGGAAATGTGCCGGCAATGATGATGAGGACACCCACACCGGCCGCCAGAACCGGGTATCGCCACCGGAGGCAGAATAGAAGCAACCGGGTGTACGGGCCGTTGATTACCCGTTTCAATGCCGCGGATATCCGGCTCTCCTTGAGGTGGGCTGCCGCCTGCCTGGAGATCCGGTGGCGTCCGGCCAGATGACAGGGCAGGATATAGAGGGATTCCACCAGTGAACCGAGCAACACCAGGATGACCACCAGTGGCACGTTGCGCAGAATCTGGCCCATTTCGCTGGCCCCGAAAAGCAGGGGCATAAAGGCCACGATGGTGGTGAGAACCGAGAAGATCACCGGTGTTCCGACCTCCTGGGCGCCTTTGACAGCAGCCTCCAATGGCGGCAATCCCTCCTCGAGTTTTCGGAATATGTTTTCACCGATGATGATGGCATCATCCACCACGATGCCCAACACGGTGATGAACGCGGCCAGGGAAATCATGTTAATGGAAACATCCAGAAAGGGCATGATGGCGGTGCAGAAGGCGAATGAAATGGGAATGCCCAGGGTCACCCAGAAGGCAAGCTTTACATTCAACACCATGCAGAGCAACAGGGCCACCAGGAACAATCCGATGCTGAGATTCCGCAGCAGCAGCAGGATCCGGCTACGCAGTTCACGGGATTCGTCAAATATGTAGTCGATGCCGACACCTTCGGGCAGGGCGGGACGAATTCGATCGATATAGGTTTTCACCTGGTCGGCCACGGTGAGGGCATTTTGATCCGCCACCCGGTAAACGTTCACCCCGGCCCCGGGTTGTCCCATGAACCTCAGGGTGTAGGTGCTGTCCGTAAAACCGTCACGGATATCGGCGATTTGCCCCAGGCGGATCCGGCCGCCTTCGGGTGTGGAAAGAATCACGATATTCCTGTAGTCTCCGGCCGCATACATCCGTCCCTTGGTGCGGATCATGATGTCGCCGGTGGCGGTTTTGATGCTGCCAGCGGGCAGATCCAGGCTTTCCCCGCGGATCTTTTGCGCCACATCCTCCAGGGTCAACCCATATTGCCGGAGGGTATGTTCCGAGATTTCCACATGGATCCGGTCGGACCGGACCGCAAACGGTTCCACCAGGGTAATTCCCGGTAGTGCGGCGATATCATCCCGGACGCGTTCGGTCACTTGTTTGATTGTCTCTTCGGAAACATTTCCGAAGATCGCCACATCTATCACCTCGTGCCGGTCCACCTCCTCGCTGACAACCGGGCGCTCAGCCTCCTCGGGAAGAGAGGAGATTCCTTCCACCTCCACTTTGACCTCATCGAGCAACCGGCGGATATCCCAATTGGGAATGACTTCGATGGTAACCCGTCCATACCCCTCACGGGCGTATGAATTGATTCGTTTGATACCGGCCAGACCCGAAATCTGTTCTTCGATCCGGCGGATGATTGCCGATTCCACTTCCGCCGGCGATGCTCCGGGGTAAGCGGTGCGGATTGATATACGGTTCTCCGTGGTTTCGGGCATGACCTCGACCTTGTTGGTGACGGCCATGGCCACACCCACCACAAGGATAAATACCATCAACAGGTTGGCGGCCACATGATTGGCGGCAAACCAGGCGATCATCCGGTTCATGATTCCACCTCCGTGCCGGAGACCGTTGCTGTGTCCCCCGTGCGCACCCGCATCCCGTCGGTAACGGCCTTAAGGGGGGAGATCACCAGCCGGTCACCTATTTTCAATCCACCGCCGATAAGGGCGACATCACCATACATCCTCAGGATATCCACCTGTCGAAGCCGTAGCCGATGATGTTCATCGATCTGCCAGATCGTATGATTGGGACGAATCGCCGACCGGGGAACCGTTACCGCATCTTCAAGTGTTTTTCCCTTGATGCGCGCAAAAACGAAGGCGCCGGGGACCAGCGGCGGCCGCCGTGAATAGGGCCGGTCCACCTGAACCACCACGTTCACCAGGCGGGTGAGCGGGTCCAGTTTGCCTTCCGCCCGCACCACACGTCCCTGCCAATTTGTTTTCCTTCCGGCAACCTTGGCGCTGACCGTCACTTCGGAACCTTTACGGTTGCCCGGTGTCAAACCGGGGACCCGGATCCATAGCAGATCATCATCCGCCAGGGGGATAACGATCTGTGCCGATGCCACGCAGAAAATGTCAGCCAGGATCTGTCCGGGCGATATCTGTTGTCCGATGTCCACCGCTTCACCGGCGACCCTGCCGTCAAAGGGTGCCAAAATGCGGGTGCGGGACAAATGTATCCCGGCCTGTTCCAGGTCGGCCCGTGCTGCCTTGTGCACGGCTTTTGCGGCCGCCAGCTGGGGTGTTTTGGCCACAAGATCCGGCACTTCGTCGTCCCCATTCAGTGTCTTCCATTCTGCAATGGCGGCTTCGCTTTCCGCTTCCGCCAGGATGAGCCGGCTCAGGCTATCCTCCACTCTTGCCGTGGCTGCGGTGACTGCCAGGTGATAATCCGTGGGATCGATACGTACCAGAAGCTCATCTTTTTGAACCGCACCACCATTGACAAGGTTGTCGGAAACAAATACGGCCTTGCCCCCGACCTGTGCGGTCAGCCGGATTTCCCGCGTGGGCCTGACCGTACCTTCACCGGCGATGGAAATGGTTTGCGTGCCGGCATCCACTTCCACCGTCTGCACCAGCGGTGGCAGAACCGGCGTTGGTTTCCGTTCAATTTCCGGTTTGCTCTGGGTCATGGTCACCAGCCCCATAACCCCTGCACCCACGAGGACAACCACCCAAAAAAGATGAATCCACCAGGGTCGTGTCCTCAGTGGCGTATCGGCATGTCGTTCATCGCTCATTTTTTTCTCCCCGTATAGATGGGTTGACCGTATACCGTTCAAACGGCCAAGGACAAAAAAGGTCTCCGGATAAGAATTATCCGCCCTTAGTTAAAACCACCGCCGAGTGCTCGGTGAAGGCTGACGCGGTTCGTGAGAATGGACAGGTCTGCCATCACCAGGCTTTCCCGGGCGGAATAGTTAGCCCGCTGGGCTTCCAGAACATTGAGGTAGCCGCTTACGCCACGTTGGTAGCGCATTTCAGCTGCTTCAAGTGTGGCCGCCGCTTCTTTGACTAGGTTGAGGATGCGGTCGCGTTTATCAAGCAGTTCCTTTCGCCTCAACAGGGCACCCTCAACTTCACTGAAGGCGGTGAGTACGATCTTGGCATAATCCGCCACTGCGCGGTCGTAGCGGGCTGCGGTCGCGTTTTCGGCGGCCTTGAGTCTGCCGGCGTTGAATAGCGGGGCCAACAGGTCGGCCCCGTAATTGATCGACTGACGCCTGGACGATAAGAGGTCATCCAGATCCGAACTGGCATACCCGAACCGGCCGGTCAGTGAAATGCGGGGAAACCGGGCAGCATGGGCTTCACCGATCCGCGCATTTGCTGCCTGCAAGGCGGCTTCGGCTGCCAGGATATCCGGCCGCCGCCGCAGCAGTTCAGCGGGCATACCCGGCGGCACCGGGTTTAACCGTTTGAAATAATCTTCGGATTGAATCCGGGGCGGACGGGTTTCAGGATAGCGGCCCATCAGAACGGCCAATGCCTGCTGGGTTTCACCCAGCGCTTGCCGGAGCGGCGACAGTTCGGATTGGGCCTGTGCAAGCGCCCGTTTGGCCTGCCTCACAGCCAGCACATCACTCAATCCCAGGTTGTAGCGGCCTTCCACCAATTTTAAAGCCGAGGTATGATTGTCGATATTCTGTTTCGCAAGAACCATACGGCGTTCCAGCGCCTCCAGTTCAAGGTAAGTCGATATGGTCTCGGCAACCACGGAATGAGTGACGGCACGGCGATTCTCATCAGCCGCCAGAAGATCGGCAAGTGCGGCTTCATTGGCCCGGGCGATGCGACCCCAGAGATCGATTTCATAGGACATGGGCAATGACAGATTATAAAAATCTTCAGTGGTATCCGTGTATCGGGTTTGTCCCGGTCCGATAATCACTCTTCCGGACGGGCCGATGGTGATGTCCCCCATGGTTTGGGACTTGACCTTTCGGTGGGTTCTTTCCGCACTGAAATCCAGGCCGGTTGTGGGAAACCGGTCCGAACGGGATATGATCAGTCCTGCCCGAAACTCAGCGACGACGGCGGCGGCCCTTCGAATATCCCAATTGTGTTTTAGGACCTCCCCGGCAATACGTGAGATCTCAGGGTCTCCGAATTCAAGCCACCATCGATCCCCGCCGGTGATACGGTTTTCAATCGGTTCCGTAGCGCCGGACGCGTTGTCATAGCGGTCCGGTACGGCCACCTTGATATCCGGCCGTTGATATTCAGGTCCCAGGGAGCATCCGTAAACCATACAGACTGCAGCAGCGGCGAAGATGGAGAAAAGGATCATTCGCGGATTTAACGGGAAAAGTGTTTTCATTTTAGATTTCTCGGATTAGTAATGGTGTCTGAGATTTATCCCGGTGGAGAGCTGCGCCGGGTTACAATGCTGGACCGGTATCTAAACTGCCCGAGAATTTAGCAACAATCAAGCCAGTATATGTAACGAATGGTAACCGATTTATAATCAGTTAATTCAATTTGTTGCGGTATCACAACCAGGCGGCAGGGGGATCGTTCGGGCATAAGTGGCGAATAAAGCCAATAGTTGGGTAAAAATCCCATGAACGGCATCGGCGCGGTCATCGGTTCACCACCGATATCAATTTACCATACATTACAATGATCAGGAATCGGCTGGAATGTCAAACGTCAATTGCCACATAACAAATGAAGGCATGCCACCGGATTTTCCGCATGCGGTTTATGAATTCCTCACCGATGTATACGGGATTGAAAATGTGTGGTTGCTTGAAAAGATTGACCGGGGCTATGTCAATCAGAGCTACGAGGTCGGCGGACAACGGCAGGGGAAAAAGGTTCACCATTGTCTGCGATGCTACCATCCGCTCTCAGACAGGAACAATATTCGCTTTGAGCACGACTTACTGAAGGAACTGGCCCGTCGCCGGTTCCCATTTTCGCCGCGGCTGGTGCGGGCATCGGGCGGCACCACCATATCCACCATTCGTTTTCCCATGGCCGGTCATGTGCATACGCGGTGTGCGGCGCTGTTTGAATTCATCGATGGTGAGGATCCTTATACCTGGGATAATCCGCCGGTGGATGAGCGGGTGATTGCCGGTTGTGCGCGTGTTTTGGCGCTATATCACGGGACCATCTCGGGTTGGGAAAGCCATGTTCATCAAGGATCCGGCGGCCTGCTGAGTCTGCTCCACCGTTTGCAGGACTGCCTTGGATCGCATGCGGATCAGGCCGGGGAAGGGGAATCGGTGTTCGATGCCTTTGTTCATCGGCATATGGGCACAATCGCCGATGCCCTCGATGGACTCGTTGACCGGTTTTCCGGTGTTGACATTGATTCCTGGCCGGTTCTGGCCGTTCATGGTGACTTTCATGCCGGAAACTTGAGGTTCAGGGCGGGAGAGGTGGCGGGTTTGCTGGATTATGACTGGGCCCGCATGTTGCCGCGCACCTTTGATCTTGGCATGGCGCTGATGTATTTTTGTACACGGTGGGGTGACCACAGAAGTGCTGCGCTGGATACCTCCCGGGCTACACGCTTTCTGGAAGCATACCAACGGTCCATTGAGTACGCGGACGGTATTTGGCCTCTGGGACGGGACGAACATAAGTTCATCACCGACTTCATCCGGATCGGGCATTTGATGATGATCGCCTGGGGCATCGAGGATTATTTTACATCCCGGCCGGATCCGGAAGCCTATACGGCCATCGTCCGCCGAAGCTTTCGGGCGATGGCCTGGCTCGATGCCCATCCATTCCGCTGGACGGGCTGAGCACCCCATAGACGTGTCAGGTCACTTTTGTTTCCACTTGCCGGCTTTGTCCTGAATCCATTCCCCCGGTTTCGCTTTGTCCGCGAGTTGGATGGCACGGCGCATGCCCACATTCTCAATAGGTGCGCCGGTTTTTTTGGCAATGGCGGCGTAGACTGTCCGCCGGTCCTTATTTTCGGCGGCAACCACGTCTTCTTTTTCTTTGGCGGCTCCCACAAATTCCAGGTAACCCTGATTGTTCTCACCCAGAATGCCCTTGGCTTTTAATTTTATAATTTCCGGCAGCCGGGCTTTTATCCGTTCCTTGATGCTCTGCCCGTCGGCGGTGGTCGTCGCTGCGACGGCCAATATCAGCAGGAAGGCTAGTGAGGCGGCAATATATCGGTATGATGGCTTCATTTTTGGTCTCCTGTTATACATGGGTTACTGCGGGGTGACGTCGTCTACGCTTTCATCAATATCACCGAAAAAATCATCCAGGGCCTTATCGATTTTTATGTTTACATCGATGGTGATGTGGATGGGTTTTATCTCCACGGGGGCCAACTCCACTTTGTGCTGGGACTCGATTTTGTGCTGGGTGCAGGCGACAACCACCAATAGCAGCAGTCCTGCCAGCAGGGTAAATGCTTTCCGGGCCATGAGGTTTCTCCTTTATTGCGCGTGAGTGTATCGTTGCCGAAATTCCGGGCATCACTCCAATTGCTTCAGAATATCCTTATATTGCAGCAGATCATCCAGCGGGATGCGGAAATTAACATCCAGAGAAATACCCTGAAAGTTGGAACCTCTGCCTTCGGCATCGACACGAATAAATCCGCCAAGTTCTTGCTTATATTCAAATGGTAGCTTTTTAGCCGGTTTACCATCAAATTGCAAGCGCATGACCAGTTCATCATCCTTGGTATTCAATCCCAGTTTGGTCCATTGATAGTCGAAATCCTTCAATGCTTCGCGTGCCAGATCGATTTGAAAAAATTGAACGGTTCCCTCGGGAATGCCCGCGGTGAGACTTTGGGTGCCGGCCAGACGGATTTTGCCGCCGATTCCCGGGGTGGAATACAAGAATCCGTCATCGAAGGTGATTTTTCCCTCGTGGAAACGTATGGGGATGGTCCCGTTGACCGTGCCGCTGCCTTCGGCTTGAGCCACGCCAAATTGCCCCAATATCTTGGCGAGATTCAACCGGTCGCAATCCAGCCGGATATCGTATGTTTTTTTATCCGGCCGGATACGCATGGTGCCAATGCGTATGGTACCGTCACACCATTTTATTTTTCCTTTTTCCACCAGAATGCTTTCCAGTGCTTCAACTTGATAGTCGATCGTCCCGTCGAGAATTTGCAGTTCGCCCACTTTGATGTTGTCAAAAGACAATTGTTGTTGAGGTGCGCTGCGAACCACCGGTATTTCAGGCATGCACAAATTCACCCGCAGT
The DNA here is from genome assembly GCA_013003715.1 of Desulfobacteraceae bacterium. Lineage (GTDB taxonomy): Bacteria > Desulfobacterota > Desulfobacteria > Desulfobacterales > Desulfosarcinaceae > JABDIN01. The sequence goes on from JABDIN010000056.1 coordinate 82,885, forward strand.
CCGTCAACCGTTATATCCTGGCCGGGAATACGAATCCGTCCATCACTGACAATGGAGCAAATCTCACCGCTCATGCCCTTGTCCGTCACCAGGAACCGGCCGTCTATTTCAGTACCACCCTTTATGAATATACCCGCTGCATTTTTTGAGAAGCGGCTGAGATCGATCTCTGGCGCGCCAGGGGGGCGTCGCACCAACAGTTGAATGCGGGCGCCGGGTGTTTCCGGCGGCATCAGATGACTATCACCGGAAAACTGAACGCCCAGGGCCGGCAACGTGGGATTTTTATGGTTTCCCTGAAATGTGAATCCGGTTTCCGTCTGGGACAATTGGACCGCCACAGATCCCAGGTCCCAGGAACCGTAGCGGATATCGGTTATTTTAACGGTTCCTGTCCGGCCCTTTTCCGGAAACGGCCATTGAACTGGTATGTCGGCCATAATTCCGGCAATGCCGACCTCATATGCCGGTGCGGTCACCCGGGCACCGGAAATTGTGATGTCGCCGGTCGCCGTCAACGGATTGAGCTGACCGGCCGCGGATAGGTTTAGGACGGGTATCCCGATCTTCACAGGTTCATGGTCTGCTGATTGATTCGTCGCCGCCGAGGTTTGTCCGGCGGTCAGGGACAGGTTGAATCGGGGACGAAACGGGATTTCCGTAAAATCAGCAGTAATATCTCCGGTGATTTTTGGTGATGGTGAATCGACCTTCACACCGGGAGATGACATTTTTATCCCGGGAATTTGCATGGCGATCTTTGCGTCGGCACCTGTTTGGTCACCCGAGGCATCGATGTGAACCATGGGGGTATGGATGCTTATCTCCGCGGCACTGGCATGCATGAGCGCCGGTGTTTGTTCCTCGGGCGTCGCTCGGGATTTCAGATTAAAACGCCACCCGCCGTCCGCGTCCATACCGCCCGAAAAACCGGCATCCATGGCATAATCATCAGCCAGGGCAAACGGCAGGTCCGCGGTGGCCGGGAACCCCGACACGGTTACTGTCAGTGATCCGGAAAGTTCCACATCCGCCCCGGATGTTTGAATCTCCGTTTCCAATGCGATGACGCGCAGTTGTGGTGCCGTCCGCCCCTTGATCGATATATTCCTGAGTGCTACCTGCCACGTACCGGCGGAGGAAAGTCCTGCGCTTACGGTCATGGGCTGCGTTATGTCATCCACGCCGAGAATGGGACCTATCCTGAGATTGCCGGCCAGAAGATTCAAATCCGCGGATGTTGCCTGAAGCCTCAATGCGGTGAGCTGAAAAGGCGACAGGTTTGCCTCCACACTCCCGGTGACGCGGACGGCAGCATGGCCCAGGACCGTTTGATCGGGATTGAAGAGGCCGATGAGGGAATCAATGGTCAGGTTGTCCGCGTCCAGGGACAAGGACACGGCATTGTCGTCCAGGCGTACCTTCGCGTCCACCCGCAATTCGTCACCGAGTATGATCGTCACCAGCCGGACATCGAATCTTGTCTCATCACCGGGATCAGGGGAAATGGTGATATCGATGGGTATGTGCCATCGCCGTTGATGCCATGAGAAATGAACGATGGTATTCGACAGTTCAACCCGGTCGATATGAATCGGCGGATCGATGGGCCGGCTTTCCCCGGAAGCCGGCGTGCTGCCGGTTTCAGCCGTGCTGAACAGGGCCGGATCCAATCCCTCAATGGTGAATTTGCCGTCTTCCCATGAACCGGATAGATCCATGCCGGCCAGGCGGACGGCATTGAGCCGTTTTCGAAGCAGACCGGCCGGCGCGTAATCGAGGTGAATCGATGGAATGGTAATTGATTGAGAAGTTGCCCCGCCGATGCGCACCGGCCCGACGTCCGCGCCAAACAAACCGATGCGCCGTAACGGAATGATAATGTCCGGACCGCCGATTTTTTTCATAATCCCGGGAATAAGGCGGTGCTCCACATAGCCCGGCAGAATGAACCAGGCCGCCGTCGCCATAATCCCGGTAATCAGCATCAGGCCGCCCACAACCAGTAGTGTTTTTTTCAGTTTAACCGGTATCCGCATGAGTGATTATAACGCCTTTGTCAGCTATCTGTTATCCGATAATATAGGTTCCGGTGCCCACGGCAATCAATTTCTCTTCGTCATTGGCCAACTCCATCCGGGCGACCGCCACGCGCCGTCCCGCGCGCATGATTTTACCTGTGGATACGAAATGGTTACCCCTGCCGGGCCGCAAATAGTCCACCCGAAGGTCTATGGTACCGATCCGCGCCACCCGTTTTTCGATTTCAGAGGCGGTCTTGCCTTCCATCTGCTGCAGGGCCCCCATGGTGGCCGTGATGCCCCCGGTGGCATCGAGCACCGAAGATATCACACCGCCGTGGAGGATATGATGTATATAGTTCCCGATGAAATCGGGCTGCATGTCAAAAGTGATACGTGCGCTCTCCGAACACATCGAATCCACCTTCAACCCCAAAACCTTGTTGAAAGGGATGGCGGTTTCATACATTCTGGCAATCACGTCCAACACTTTGGCGATGGGAACAGGCTGTTCGTCCATTTCTTCTCCCTGGTTAGTGTCTGGGTCCAACTATTGCCATATTCTTACCTTGGAGACATAAGATTGACAAATGGTATTTGTCTCAAATCAGCGGTGATACGGCGCAATGGTCCGTGTTTTTCGCATCCTGCGAATCGCATTTGGCGAAAATCAAATGAAATGGCGCCATTGGTTTAGCGGACGCAAATCCAGTGGTCAATTTAACTATTTGATTTATTGATAATATTTTTAAAAGTGTGAAAAGCGGTAAATGTGGAATGGTGTTTGCTATATTCAATGTCAGCTTTTGAAAGACCGTCGTCACGGGGGGTGAAGCATTTCCCATGACACCGGTAAAATCGATTGTCGCCCATTCTAATACAACATTTAAACCATGAGAGGGCAAAGACCTCCGAAGGTTATTCTTTAAAACGAGTTTGAGGCGATAATGATTTCAGGTTTCTGGCGTGCACGTGCATCTCGATTGAAAAACGACATGCCGGATACCATTCCACTGGTCAGTGTTTCGTCACCGGTTAACTTTTCAACAAATCATAAACCATAGGTAACCTGGTCCGGTATTCAAGGCAACTTTTCAACATCACCATGAGTCAGGGCGGCCTGTTGGCCGCCCTTTTTTGTATATGTAAACGGTCGGTTGTATTTCGTTACCGGCTTTGCCCGTACGCACCGGCATCGGGCCGGGCAGCGGTGATTTTCCGGCATTCAATGTCGTGCTGCCGTTCTAGGTGCGGTTTTCCCGCCCCGGCAGCAGGTGTTTTTTCGGAGGACAGCCGCAAATCGCCTCTGCCGGCATCCTTAAAATGTTTTGCCTTGGCAACGACAATATTGGATTCCAGAATGGAAACCGCCCCGTCCCGGTCACCGATAATGGGTTCGTCGGCCAAATTATTCATGATGAGACAATTGGTCGATTCTGAAAATCGCGCTTCGATCGAATAGGGCCAGGCACCGGGAGAGTAGATGGTATTGTTGATCACCTTGGCGTCCACGGACCGGATGATGCCGATTCCGAAATCGCTCGATTCGTAGCCCTTGATAACATTATTGCGAATGATGCCGCCCGTATGCTGAACACCCGGCCGGCTGGAGTTGCCAAATGAAATGCCCACATCACAATCGATGATGCGGTTGCCTTCCACCAGCGTGTTTGACGAGCCCTGCCATACGAGAATTGCCGGGCCGGCCAATTGATCGGTTAATTCCGGTTGATGCTTGATATTTGTGATCAGATTGTTACGAATGATCCAGTTGTGGGAATTCAGCAGGTCGATGCCATTGGTATACCAGCCGTCATCCTTGTCATCCAGGGTCGCCGTATACCCGAACTCCGAGCATTCAATGATACCATCCATTTTCGGCGCCAGCTCGGGTCCGCCGCTGGCTTTAAACAATTGTTCGCCGATATCCATGATTCGGACATTTCGAATGCGGCTTCGATCCGCCCCCGGATTTACGAAAATACCATGATTCCGGATTTCCCTGATGGTGAGATCGGCGATGGTGGTGTCATCGGCGTCAATGTAAAAACCGTGTTCCACATCACCACCCGCCCGCATACCGCTGCCTTGAATCACCACATCCTTTTGATTGCCGGAAAGGGAACGGATGGTGATACCGGATTTTCGCACGTTGATAAAATTGTCGGCCGATACCGCGTAGGTGCCGGATTTGAGGTAAATGGTTTTTTTCCCTTTGGCCGTGTTGATTTCCTGCTGCAGCCCGGCCAATGAATCCACCGTCGCCGCAGGTTCGCCCGCCGGCGGTTTGGACAGCGGTCCGCAATCGCAAGGGCCATTCGCCCGGACATCAAATGACACGGCCCACATCATTCCCAATAGACATATCCATGAAATCAATCCCAGCTTGTGTCTGCGCATGATTGGCTTCCTTTGTTTTTTATCGATACATACCGTAACATATCCCCGCACCCACAGGGTGATCAAGCGGAATCATGATTGACGCTTGATTTTAATCCGCAATGATGATGTATACGTGGAGCAATACGGTGAATGCCGGATGCGCTGTCGCCCGTTTTTTCACCCGAAATCCATATGGGGCCGGTGTTACCTTCCCCATTGAACCGGTCAACGGCTGACCCCGGCACGGAAAAATATTTATATTCATAAATTTCAAGCATATCAATTGTCAGGAGGAAAATATGCAGCTGACCCTCAATACCGCTACCAAACTCAAGGCGAAACCGGATCAATCAAAACTCGGCTTTGGGTCTTTCTTCACCGATCATATGTTCAATATGGATTATAACCTGGATGATGGGTGGCACAACCCGCGCATCGAACCATACGCGCCGATCCAGATGGATCCGGCGACCATGATGCTGCATTATGGCCAGGGGGTATTCGAAGGGCTCAAGGCTTACCGAACGGCATCGGACAACATTCAATTGTTCAGACCCCGGGAAAATTTCAAGCGTATGAACCGGTCCAACCGCATGGTGTGTATTCCCGAATTTGATGAGGAATTCGCCCTGAGCGCCTTGAAGCAACTCCTGGTGCTCGAAAAGGACTGGGTGCCGGGGCTTCCGGAAACCTCTCTGTACATCCGCCCCACGATCGTGGCCACCGATCCGTTCCTTGGGGTACGGGCGTCGCATACCTATCGCTTTTTTATTATCCTTTCACCGGTGGGTGCTTATTATGCCGAAGGGTTCAATCCCGTGAAGATATGGGTGACAAAAGATCACGTGCGCGCTGTGCGCGGCGGCGTGGGGATGGCGAAAACCCCGGCAAATTATGCCGCCAGCCTGTTTGCCGCCGAAAGAGCCCATAAGGAGGGGTACAGCCAGGTGCTCTGGCTCGACGGTGTGGAGCAGAAATATATTGAAGAAGTCGGTTCCATGAATATCTTTTTCGTCATTGACGATATGCTGGTGACCCCGGAACTGTCCGGAAGCATTTTGCCCGGGATTACCCGTGATTCGGTAATCCGGCTGGCCAGACACTGGGGCCTGGACGTCGCCGAAAGACGCATTGCCATAGACGAGCTGATTGACGCCCACGGCAGCGGCCGGTTGACCGAAATTTTCGGCTCCGGAACGGCCGCGGTCATCTCCCCGGTTGGCGAAATCAGGTACGGCGACCGAAAATTGACCGTTGGCGACGATGCTGTCGGCCCCATGGCCCGGAAATTATTTGATGCCATCAAGAATATTCAATATGGTGTTGCCGAAGATCCCCTGGGCTGGGTCGAATCCGTATAACCATCATTTCAATTGAGGATTGAATTGCCATGAGAATTCGCAAAGCTGTTTTTCCTGTGGCGGGTCTGGGAACACGGTTCCTGCCGGCCACCAAGGCCATGCCGAAGGAGATGTTGCCCATCGTTGATAAACCATTGATCCAATATGCCGTGGAAGAGGCATTGAACTCGGGCATCCAGGAGATTATTTTCGTTACCGGGCGCAGCAAACGCGCTCTGGAGGACCACTTCGACCACTCCTGCGAACTTGAGCACACCCTGATGGCCAGGAACAAAGACATCCTGCTCAAGGAGCTTCACATGTTGGTCCCCCAATCCGGGACCATTATTTATACCCGTCAGAATGAACCCCTGGGATTGGGACATGCCATCTGGTGTGCCCGGCATATCGTCGGAAACGAGCCGTTTGCCGTATTGCTGGCAGATGACCTGATGAAATCCCAGAAACCGGTTTTGGCCCAAATGATGTCTGAATTCGATAAGTTACAATCATCGATGGTGTCAGTTATCGAAGTGGATAGCAAAGATACCGCCAAATACGGGATTCTGGATGCAGATCCCCTGAACGGCAATCTCACCAAAATCCGCGGATTGGTGGAAAAACCGTCGCCGGAGACCGCCCCGTCGAACCTTGCCATAATCGGACGATACATATTGACCCCCGAGATTTTTGATCTGCTCGAAAACAAGGAAGTAGGGGCCGGTGGAGAGATCCAGATCACGGACGCCATGGCCAGGCTGCTGTCCTCCCAATCTATTTATGGCTGCGGATTCGAAGGGACAAGGTTTGATTGCGGGACAAAAGCCGGATTTCAAATGGCGAATCTCGCTTACGCAATGGATCGGCCGGAGATGAAGGCGCAACTGATGCCGTTTATCCGTTCCCTGATTGATTAATTGATTGATGATGTTCCCCCGCTGAATGAAAGTGACAGCCCCGCGCCATCCGCATGTCCATTTGTCCGCGACGGGAAATGGGCATGGACGGTTTTCAAGGTGATGGTCGTCCACTCTCACTTTTTTATTTCCCTATTTCTGTGTTGAAAAAACAGAAGGTGTTCATTTCACTATTTCATCAATAACCCATTTAACGGGCTCAATCTTTTTTCTAGGATGCTGGATGTTTTTACAATCACCGGCGTTTCCATGGGAGAAACGGATGTTGTACTTGTTCCCTGGGCACCGGCACCTTTCCAGAACCAAGATCGTATGGTCCAAACGCAAGTTTTACGGTCCTGAAAGTCGGTATTAGTGGAATAGCTTATCCGTCAATCGCGGAATTCATGTGCTGTCCACTCGACTTTTCAAAATCAATCCTTACTACATGATTCAATCATGAATCGAACGATTCACCTCTTTTGTCTAATGGTGTGTTGAGTGAACCCTGAAAACCAAAATCTTTCACAACAGCCCTCACCGGGCATGCGGTTCCTCTGTTTTGCCGGGGACACGTTCGTGTTCGAGCTGACAGAGTCAACCCGCCGACCTGGCCGGGCCATGTTGCGGACCAATATAGGTCAGGCTCATACCGTGAAGCGGGAGACGATCCGGCATGTGGAAAAGGATGAACACCCCTTGGGACGATGCTGGTATGATATTGCCATGGTGCACCAGGGAAACGGCAATTACCGTCTGACCCTCGCCCTGACGGAGGTTGGCCATTTTGAGGCCAAAGCCTATTTTTTGCCGGACGATGCCAAGGACCCCCAATGGCCCGACGGTCCCAATGTATCCCTTAATGTGGCGCCGGCGGATACCTGTTGCGCCAATATCGTTTACAATGCATTTGTCCGGCAATTCGGCCCGAATAAAACACGATATCAAGGTGTTCCGGATGAATCCCTCAGGGAATTGGATCATCGCGGATACACGGTGATACCGCCGTCGGGTAAATTCAGGGATCTCATCCATGAACTGGATTTCATCATCGGGACCCTGGGGTGTCGGGTTATCCAGTTGCTGCCCATTCATCCCACCCCCACCACATATGCCCGGATGGGGAGATTCGGCAGTCCTTACGCCGCGCTGAGTTTTACGGAAGTGGATCCGGCGCTGGCCCGGTTCGACCCCAAGGCCACCCCATTGGAGCAATTCATAGAACTGGTGGATGCAGTGCATGCCCGGCATGCCAAATTGTTCATTGATATTGCCATCAATCATACGGGGTGGGCGGCCAGTCTGCATGAAACTCACCCGCAATGGCTGGCCCGGACCCCCGGGGGTAAGATCGAAATGCCCGGGGCCTGGGGGGTTATCTGGGCGGATTTGACACGCCTGGATTATTCACACCAGGATTTATGGCAGTATATGGCCGACATCTTTTTGACCTGGTGCAACCGCGGCGTTGACGGTTTTCGTTGCGATGCCGGATATATGATTCCCACCCCGGCATGGGAATACATCATCGCCGTCGTGAGAGAGCAGTTTCCCGATGTCGTCTTTTTTCTGGAAGGCCTGGGGGGTAAAATATCCGTCACCCGGGAGTTGTTGAACCGGGCCGGTTTCAATTGGGCCTATTCCGAATTGTTCCAGAATTACGACAGGCCGCAGATTGAGCATTACCTGCCCGAAACCATGGATATCTCCACCGCCGATGGTCTCACCCTCCATTTTGCCGAGACGCATGACAACCCGCGCCTGGCCGCCACTTCAACAACATACGCACGCATGCGGACCGCTCTGTGTGCGCTGCTCTCCCACAATGGCGCTTTCGGATTCGCCAACGGCGTGGAGTGGTACGCCGCTGAAAAAATAAACGTTCATCAGTCCGTGCCCCTCAATTGGGGTGCTGATGAGAATCAGGTGGAATGGATCCGGCGATTGACCCATCTATTGAAATTTCATCCGGCATTCCACCACCCGGTCCGGATGTCGCTGGTCAATAAAAGCACTGGAAACACAATTGCTGCCCTGCGGGAACATGTCCTTTCCGGCCGGAAACTGCTGGTGGTCGTCAATCCGGACACGCGTTCGCCGGGTATGGCCGCCTGGCCGGGCAGTGTGCTGACGGCCGGACAATCGGCCTATCTGGACCTGCTCACCGGCACGTCCGTTGATGCCGATGTGGACGGCGATAACCACCTGTTGACCATGGCACCGGGTGAAGTGCGCTGCCTGAGCCAATCCGGTGAAGACAAAGATGTCATGGGGGATTCCCCGGCGTCCGCTAAAGCTTTGCCTCCCCACCTGTTGCATCAGCGGCTTCGGGCGAAAGCACTGGAAATATTATCTTATTATCGGGGCGTAAACGATTTGGGGGATATGGATCCGGATCAGGCCGCAGTGGCGTTCAAGGCCTCGCCCCTTGATTTCTGCCGGTCCATGAATCCCCACAGCCGGGCAGCCCGTGTGGTGGTCTGGCAATATCCGGAGGACAGCCGGCGGGAGGTGATGATTCCCCCCGGCCATTTTTTACTGATCCGGACAGCCGGTGCCGCACGTGCCCTCATTGTGAAAAATAAGAAGGTGGTGTCCGCTGAAGAGAGCCTTGACGATAACAAGGGCCGGTCATTTATCTTATGTCGTCCCCTAAAAACCCCTCAAAAACACACCCGCTGCCAACTGCGGTTATCCGTATTCGCACCGGACGGCACCGCGCATGTGAGTGCGGCCCTGCTGTTTCTTTCCGCCCATCAGCATGTCCGGATTAAATCCATGTTCAGCAGGCCTAAAAAGCAGCTCGGGAACCTTCTCGTGCTTGCCACCAACCAGAGAGGCGCCATGCTTCGGGCGCATGCCCACTGGGGTAAACTGGTCAGCCGTTATGACGCCCTGCTGGCGGCCAACTTGAATCCGGATTATCCGGAAGACCGCCGGATCGTGCTTACCCGTATCCGCGGCTGGCTCGTATATCAAGGGCATTCACAAGCGCTGGGATCCGATACGCTTGATGCCTTCGGCATCGATGAAAAAGGCTGCGGTTACTGGCGATTTTCCCTGCCCACCGGCCAGGGGCAGCATGTCGCCATCACCATAAATGCCTCCATGGCGCCGGCGGAGAACCGGATAGGACTGACACTTTTCCGGCATCCGGCCGGCCGGCGAAAACAGCGGTTACCCGATGACCGGCCGGTTATTATTATCCTAAGACCGGATGTGGAGGATCGGAATTTTCACGATACCACCAAAGCATATGCCGGTCCCGAACATCAATGGCCGGCCGCCGTGAAAATTGAATCAAGAGGATTCGCCTTCAACCCGGCCGACAGTCGAACCCTTGCCGTGCAGGTGGACCGGGGGCTATTTGTTTCAGAGCCCGAATGGCAATACATGGTGTATCGTCAGCTTGAGGCCGAACGCGGTCTTGACTCGGATTCGGATCTGTTCAGCCCCGGATTTTTCCGGGTTCAGCTGCAGGGGAACGAGCAGATGAATCTTGCCGCCCGGGTAACGGACGGACATCCCGGCACGACGGATGCAACCACCATCGGTGAGGACCGGGATATCGGCAGTTTTTTTCAGCGGGCCCATTCGTCGATTCCGGTGGATACCGCCTTCAAACGGGCGCTCGAACACTACATCGTCAAACGTAAAGATTATTCAACCGTCATTGCCGGCTATCCCTGGTTTCTTGACTGGGGCCGGGATACCCTGATTGTGGTGCGCGGTATTATCGCCGCCGGCTGGTATGACATCGCCGGGCAGATCATCCGCCAATTCGCCGGTTTTGAAGAGAACGGAACCCTGCCCAATATGATTCGCGGGGAGAATACCGGTAACCGTGACACGTCGGATGCCCCACTCTGGCTGTTCAGGGTGTGTGAGGAATTATGCGATTCTGCATATGGCCCGCGTATTCTTGATATGAACGCCGGAGGCCGGACCGTCCGTGAAATTCTGATATCGCTTGCGGGTTCGTTCATCAACGGTACGCCGAACGGGATCCTTATGGATGCCGGATCCGGACTGCTCTACAGCCCTGCCCATTTCACGTGGATGGATACCAATTTTCCCGCAGGGACGCCGAGGCAGGGGTATCCGATCGAAATTCAGGCCCTGTGGTTTGCCGCGCTCGACTTTCTATCACGGATAGACGGGGAAAAAGGGGTGTGGCAGGATTTGGCCCGGCAGGTCAGGCAATCGATTTTACTATTGTTTGTGCAACCCGACATGGGGTATCTTTCCGATTGTCTCCATGCTGAACCGGGGGGATCCGCGAAAAATGCCGTCCCGGACAACGCCCTGCGTCCCAATCAGTTGTTTGCATTGACCCTGAATGCGGTCACTGATCCTGAATTGACCGAAACTATTTTACGAAGCAGCTCCTCCTTGATGGTTCCCGGCGCCTTGCGAAGCCTGGCTGATCGGCAGCTGTCACCGCCCCTGTCGATTTTTCACAGCGGGCAGCTTGTCAATGACCCGAATCGACCCTACATTGGAATCTATGCCGGAGATGAAGACACCCGGAGAAAGCCGGCATATCACAATGGTACGGCATGGACCTGGTTGTTCCCCAGTTATTGCGAAGCATGGGTTAAATGCTACGGTGTTGAAGAAAAAGCCACGGCTCTATCCTTGCTGGGCTCCTGTTCCCGGTTGATGAATGATGGTTGCGTGGGGCACATGCCGGAAATTACGGATGGTGATCGTCCACACCTCCAGCGCGGCTGTGACGCGCAGGCATGGGGGGCCAGTGAATTTTTACGGGTATGGTTGACCCTCACCCGGTAAGTAAACAAACAGGAGGCAATTTATGAGCATTAAAAAACAATATCTCAGATCCCGTCCCATTTGCAAGGTTACGTTCAGGATGCCGAAAACGGTGGCGGAAGGCGCCCATGCCGTGCATCTTGTGGGTGAGTTCAACAACTGGAGTACCATCGGCACACCAATGAAAAGCCTCAAAAGCGGCGAGTTCAAGACGACCCTCGAGTTGACGCCCGGAAAGGAGTATCAGTTTCGTTATCTCATCAATCAGGAGAAATGGGAAAATGAATGGGAAGCGGATAAATATGTGCGTAACGATTTTGGCAACTGTGATAATTCGGTCATCGTTGTTTAGTCTGTTCATACATATGGTGGTTGACGCCTCATATGGGTCCTTGTTCCTAACCATTCTCCTCTAATTCATAAGGGATCAGCTCATGAGACATATCCAAACCTTCCAGGTTTTTCCGAATATTCCGGAAAAGCTGGCATTTTTAGAAACATTATCGCGTAATCTATGGTGGAGTTGGAACGGCAGTGCGCTGGAGTTATACCGAAGAATCGATCCGAAGCAATGGCAAAAATCCGGGAAAAATCCCATTGTTTTCGCTACCCTCATATCTCAGTCCCGGCTGGAAAGGCTTGCGGAAGATAAAAGCTTTCTGGCGCATCTGGAGCAAGTGGAGCAGCAATATGATGAACGGGTACTGACGAAACTGGATCAACCCGACAATGCATTCAGAAAAGAGGGGATGGTTGCTTATTTTTCAATGGAGTTCGGTATTCATGAGAGTTTACCGCTTTTTGCCGGCGGGCTGGGGATTCTCGCCGGCGATCATTTAAAGGCGTCGTCCGGGCTTGACCTGCCATTGATTGGGGTGGGGTTGTTGTATCGGGGAGGCTACTTCCGACAGTACCTGAATCATGATGGATGGCAGCAGGAGGATTATCCCGAAACCGATCTGTACCACTTGCCCGTTCATCGGGCTAAGACCGAGGCCGGGACGGATCTGACCATCAGTATCTCCGGACCCGGGGGTGACATTGTCGCCCAGGTCTGGCGCATCACCATCGGCCGGATACCGCTCATCCTGCTGGATACCGACCTGCCGGGTAATCCGGCGGCGATGCGGGATATCACTGCGCGATTATACTCCGGAGAGCACCAGATTCGCCTGGCGCAGGAAGCCCTCCTCGGCATTGGCGGATTACGCGCCCTGGCCGCCCTGGGCATTCGTCCCACCATCTGTCATCTCAATGAAGGCCATTGCAGTTTCGTCGGTGTGGAACGGCTGCGGCAGATTATGGATGAGTATGACATAGACCTGGCCGCTGCCAGGGAAATCGTTCCCCGTTCAACCGTATTCACCACCCACACACCAGTGGCCGCCGGACACGATGAATTCGCCCCGGATCTGGTCAAACCCTATCTTAAACCGTTTGAAACCCGATTCAATATGAATGACGGGGAACTGGTTTCCTGGGGGCAGCACGCAGGGACAGATAAAAATGCCCCGTTTTCCATGTTCGTCCTCGGGTTGCGGCTGGCTCAGTTTTGTAACGGGGTGAGCGCGCTTCACGGTAGAGTCGCCCGGCATATGTGGTCCGATGTCTGGCCGAACCGAACCGCCGAAGAGGTGCCCATCACGCACATCACCAATGGGGTTCATACGGCATCGGTGTTGTCACCGGAAATCAGGTTGCTGTTCGAACGATACTTGGGACCGCAATGGTATATGGGGTCCACGGTCGATGAAAACATAGAACGGATAGATGATATTTTTGATGAAGAATTGTGGCGGGCCCATGAGATGAGCCGTTCACGGCTCATTCGGAATGCAAGGGAGCTTCTGGCCAAACAATATCGCCGGCGAAACGCGCCGGTGGATACCATGAAGGCGTTGGAATCGGTATTGGACCAGGATTGCCTCACCATTGCCTTTGCCCGACGCTTTGCCACCTATAAACGGGCGAATCTGTTGTTCAAGGACCCTGAACGGCTGGAATCCATCGTGAATTCAAAGGACCGTCCGGTGCAGTTTATTTTTGCGGGCAAAGCCCATCCCAAGGACAATGAAGGAAAAGAGATTATCAAGACCCTCATTCATTTCGCCCGAAACCCCAACCTCAGGGACCGGCTCATATTTCTTGAGGATTATGATCTTAACACCGCCCGGCACCTCGTCCAGGGGGCTGACGTGTGGCTCAATACCCCGCGCCGCCCTCTGGAGGCATGTGGGACTTCAGGTATGAAAGCCGCGGCCAACGGTGTGTTGAATCTGAGTATTCTGGATGGCTGGTGGGTGGAAGGCTATACCCCGGAAAGGGGGTGGCGAATCGGAAACGGCGAGGAATATCAGGATACGGCATATCAGGACTCGGTGGAAAGCCAGGCCCTTTATAATCTCATCGAAAACAATGTCGCGCCGTTATACTATGACAGAACCGGCGGCGGACAGCCCGCGGCGTGGATTGAGAAAATGAAGGCCAGCATGAAGATGGCGCTCAGGGACTATTGCAGCTACCGGATGGTCAAGGAATATGAGCAAAAGTTCTATATATCAGCACAGCATAACTTTTCGACATTCACGGCTGACGGTGCTGCTCGTGCAAAGGAGTTGAGTGTTCAGCACCGGCGGCTGAAACAGAATTGGCACCAGGTGTCGGTGGAACCGCCGGTCCGGAGCGATGACGGCCCTTTCCGGGTGAATCAGCAATTCGAGATCTCCGCTGTGGTTCACCTGGGGGGGTTACGGCCGGAAGAGGTCACCGTTGAGCTTTTTTATGGGCAACTCAGGTCACTGAACGCCATCCGTAACGGCCAGACCCAAACCATGATAGTCAAAGAGGACAGGTCAGGCGGCACCTACCTGTATCAATGCACGTTCACCTGTACGGATACCGGACGCTATGGATTTTCCGTTCATGTCAGCCCCCAGGCCGACAACTGGATTAAATATCAGCCGGGATTGCTCACCTGGGCCTGACATGCCATAAGTCCTGAGAATGGTATCGAGAAAGGAATCGCATATGCCGGCTTCTCCTAAAAATCCACGAGTACTGATCATTACACCCGAGGTGACATACCTGCCGGACCGTATGGGCAGCCTTTCGCAATACCTGACCGCCAAAGCCGGCGGATTGGCAGATGTGTCCGCCGCCTTGATCAGTTCGCTGTTCAAGCAGGGGGCGGATGTTCACGTCGCCCTGCCGGATTACCGGTCCATTTTCAAGGACAGGCTGGCACCGTTTCTGAAAAAGGAACAGCGGAAAATACTCAGTGTCATGCCGGATGACCGTGTGCACCTGGCTGAAGACAGGGCTTTTTATTATCTGAATCGTGTCTATTCGGAATATGGCGGCGAAAATACGAAACTGGGCCTGGCGTTCCAGCGGGAGGTCATCAACAACATCATTCCCCGGGTCAGGCCGGACCTGATCCATTGCAATGACTGGATGACCGGGCTGGTGCCGGCGATGGCCAGGGAGATGGGTATCCCGTGCCTGTTTACCATACACAACATCCACACGGTCAAGGCCACATTGGCCCATATTGAGGATCGGGGCATCGATGCGGCTTACTTCTGGCAATATCTGTATTATGAACGGGCCACCCGCACTTACGAAGAGGCGTGGGCACACAACCCCGTGGACTTTCTCTGCAGCGGGGTGTTTGCCGCACACTTTGTCAACACGGTAAGTCCCCGGTTTCTTGAAGAAATTGTGGAGGGGCGCTATGATTTTATTTCCAAACCATTGCGTGACGAACTGACCAACAAGATGAAAGCGGCTTGCAGTACCGGGATTCTGAACGCGCCGGATCCGTCCTTCAATCCCCGGACCGACAAGGAATTGGCCGTCACCTACGACGACACTGATCACCACCGCGGAAAACGGAAAAACAAACGGGCGCTTCAGGAAAAACTGGGCCTGGCCAATAACCCAGACGCACCCCTGTTTTTCTGGCCCTCACGATTGGACCCGATTCAAAAGGGTTGTCAATTGCTCGCCGATATTTTCTACCACGTGATCTCCAACTACTGGCATCTGCAAGTGCAATTCGTTTTTGTGGCGGACGGCAATTATCAGCAGGTGTTCAGGAACATCGTCCATCATCACCATTTTCAGGAACGTGTGGCGGTGTGTGATTTCAGCGAACACCTGGAACATTTGTCCTATGCGGCGGCGGATTTTATCCTCATGCCGTCCTTGTTCGAACCCTGCGGCCTTCCCCAGATGATTGCCCCCATCTACGGTGCCCTGCCCGTGGCTCACGATACGGGCGGCATACACGATACGATCGTGCATTTAAACGTGGAGAAAGGTTCCGGGAACGGATTCCTCTTTAAAACATACGACGCCAGCGGGCTCTACTGGGCCATTTCACAAGCCATTGAATTCCATAAGTTAAATGATGAGATAAAGCAGGACCACATCGCCAGGATCATGAGACAGAGCCTATCCGAATTCAATTACGCCAACACAGCTAAAAAATATATGGATTTATACGAAAAAATGCTTGAGCGGCCTTTGGTCGGCTGACGCGGAAACCGGCTTCGAAACTAAATCCCGAAATAGGCGGGCGGCATATGCCTGATGATAAGGGTTGTTGCCCGTTCATGGAAAATCAATGGACGATGCCACACGATTGACAAATCTGCTTCTGGAAACAGATCCGTACCTGACCCCCTACCGGCAGGCCATCACCCGGAGACTCGAGCGAATCGACGAGGTGGAGCAGCGTCTCACCGGCGGGAAGATGTCCCTCGTGGATTTCGCTTCAGGGCATTTGTATTTCGGACTACACCGGGACGCCGGAGAATGGGTCTTTCGTGAATGGGCCCCCAACGCTGTGGGCATGCACTTGATCTCCGGGGTGGCGGATTGGCGGGAGCATCCGGAGTTTGCACTCCGCAAATTGAATTCAGACGGCGTCTGGGAGATCCGGTTACCCGGCAATGTATTGCGACACGGAGATTTATACCGGCTACGGATACACTGGCGTGATGGCAGTGGCGATCGTATCCCGGCCTATGCCGGACGGGTGGTTCAGGACCCGGATACCCTGATATTCAATGCCCAGGTGTGGTTGCCGGAGACACCCTATCCTCGGCGACATCCGGAGTTTGTGCGAAAAGCGGAACCCTTGCTTGTTTATGAAGCCCATGTGGGGATGGCCCAGGACGCCGAACGGGTGGGAACCTATGTTGAATTCACGGAGAATATGCTGCCCCGGATCAAGACATCCGGATACAACGCCATTCAATTGATGGCTGTTCAGGAGCACCCCTACTATGGTTCTTTCGGATACCATGTTTCTAATTTTTTTGCCGCTTCATCCCGGTTCGGAACACCTGAAGATTTGAAGGCGCTGATCGATGCCGCGCACGGTGCGGGACTTTCCGTGATCATGGACCTGGTGCATTCCCATGCGGTGTCCAATACCGTGGAAGGACTGGGTCTGTTTGACGGCACGCCGTATCAATACTTTCACGAGGGCGACAAGGGGCACCATCCGGCCTGGGATTCCAAGTGTTTTAATTACAACAAACCCCAGGTGTTGCATTTTCTGCTTTCCAATTGCCGGTACTGGCTGGACGAGTATCGTGTGGACGGATTCCGGTTCGACGGTATCACCAGCATGTTGTACACGCATCATGGCCTGGGTACGGCTTTTACCTCCTATGATGCCTATTTTGATCAAACCGTGGATGAAGATGCCCTGGTCTACCTGGCCTTGGCAAACCGCCTTGTCCATACGCTCCGGCCGGATGCCCTTACGGTGGCCGAAGATATCAGCGGAATGCCGGGACTGGCCCTGGCGGCATCATCCGGTGGATTCGGTTTCGATTACCGTTTTGCCATGGGCATCCCCGACTATTGGATCCGGTTGACAAAGGATATCCGCGACGAGGATTGGCCAATCGGAGAATTGTGGCATGAACTGACCAACCGCCGGGCGGCTGAAAAAACCATCAGCTATGCGGAATCACACGACCAGGCCCTGGTGGGGGATAAAACCCTCATGTTCCGGATGGCCGACGCCCGGATGTATGATCACATGCAAAAAGTCGACGATGACCCGGTGGTGGACCGGGCCATGGCCCTGCACAAAATGATCCGGTTGATTACCATCGCCACGGCCGGCGGCGGGTACCTGAATTTCATGGGAAATGAATTCGGCCATCCCGAATGGGTCGATTTCCCGAGGGAGGGTAACCAGTGGTCATACAAACATGCCCGGAGATGCTGGTATCTGGCGGATCATCCGGATCTTAAATATCAGTATCTGAATCGATTCGATAAGGAGATGATTGCATTGGTGCGGGATACCGGCATATTGGCCGCCGGTCATCCGTCGATGATGTGGGAGCATACCGCCGACAAGGTCGTTATCTTCAGCCGAGGGGATATGATCTTCGCCTTCAATTTCCACCCAACCACCTCATACACCGACTATGCTTTTCCCGCACCTGAAGGGGTTTTTAAAATGGTGCTCGATTCGGATGATCCTGGTTACGGCGGCCATGGACGTTTAACGTCCGGTTTCATGCATCATACGCTGATCAGGCCCATGGGTGATGGTCATACCCGGCAGCTTCAACTTTATCTGCCCAGCAGAACCGCATTGGTTTTAAAAAATACGGGGGGATGAAGTTACCGGTCTTAACAGCGGCGGTATGAGCCGGGATCAGCTGTTCTTGTAGGCATAGTAGTATTTCAACACCTTTCGAACGTAATCCTCGGTTTCCGCGAACGGCGGAATATTCTGATAATAATCCACCTTGGTGGGGCCCGCGTTGTAGGCGGCGAGCGCCAATGACACCTGGCCCTGAAATCGTTCCAGCAGGGTTTTAAAGTAGCGGGTGCCCCCCATGATATTCTGGCGTGGATTGAACGCATCGTCTATTTCCAGCCGCTTCAGGTTGAAAGGCATGATCTGCATCAAACCCATGGCGCCTTTTTTGGAGACCGCCCGGGCATTGAACGCGGATTCAGCCCTGATCATGGCTTTTAACAAGGGGAAGGACACACCGTACTGGGATGAGGCTTCTTTGATATAGTCGTCATAGGTACTGTGATGCACTTTTTTACGTATGGCGGAAGGACGTTCGCGCATATACACCTGAAAATCCGAGGACGTCGGCCGATTGGTGAAATGAAGCACGCCGTCATTGTCCACCCATAGATAGATGTCCGCATGGGCGGTCATCGGTGACAGGAGTATGCCGATGGACAGTACCGCACCGATAATGGCTGATTTCACATGCATAACGGTCATGTTTAAATAAATATTCGGGAAAAACGGTGATTATTAACGTCCACAAGGGATCGGGGACGGTGTAAAGTGAACGACAGCAGCGATCACGGTCCTTTATCTCTGTCGAACCGGCGCTTATTCCCTATATCGACCCTATCGCCCAAATGGTTAAGAAATTATTTCAAATTCCGTTGTGATTTTCGCGACACCCCTGATGGTGGCGGCCACCGAGCAGTATTTCTCTGTTGATAATTCGATGGCCTGTGCCACGGCTTTTTCAGTCAACCCATCACCACTCAAACGATATGTCAGATGGACCTTTCGGTACGGCCAGGGCGGGTCATCATCACGCTCGCCATCGGCAATGACCTCAAACATGGACAACGGCATACGTTTTTTTTCCAGAATATCCACCACATCATAACCCGAACAGGCCGATACCGCTACCAGGAGCATTTCCGAAGGGCTTACCCCGGTGGCCGGATCGTCCCCGGACAACACAACCGAATGATGATGCGAATCGGTTCCCACGAATTGTCTTCCGCTGACCCATCGTACGGTGGTGGTCGGCATGGTGATGCTCCTTTTGTATTGTTGTGCCTGGGATTGAAGTTGCCGCGATCCGCGATCCGTAGAGTACACACTCTACCACAAATCATAACGGGTTAAAAAGATTTTTCTTTTGATAATATCAGGAAAATCGGGTATTTCTATTCCCCGTTCTATAGTCCGGATACCCGGGTACCGAATTGAACTGCACGCCATAACCCACAGGGGAAATACATGAAAAAAGGAATTATCGTTTTTTTGATGTTGTTCACTATCGCCGGCGCCGGCGCATATGTCTATTTATACCAACCGGTTACGGCTGGAGTTGAAATGGCCACGATTCTGCCCCGGGAAACACTGCTGTTGATTCGGGTAAACGAGGTTACGGAGAATATCGATGCCTGGCGGTCCAGCCGGCTGGGCAAGGCGCTGGCGGGTATGGATATTGAGTCGGTAATGGCCGTAAACAATGCTATGCCCGAGGATATCGAGCGATTCACGCAAATCAAGAGCGATATCACCACGGCCATCGACAGCGCATGGTTTGAAGCGCTGTTTTCGGATACGGCGGCAGTGGCCGTTTTGCCACCGGATGTAGAGCAATTTGATCCGGACACTCCGGAATCTTTCCTGAATAGCATCATTTTGATTTCCCGGCCAAAACATCCCGCAGGCCTTTTGGAGAGCCTCAGTGGCATGTTCTCCACACAATTGAATATCACCAAGGAGGAGCATGGGGGACATACGCTCAGCCGTTTTGATATCGAGGCCGGTCAATCCGCGTGGTACGCTGTCCGGGATGGTTTACTGTTGTTGGCGCTGCACCCCGCACCGGTTGTGGCGTGTCTGAGTTCATCCGTGGCCGAGGACGCTGTTTTGAGCGGGCATCCCGATTTCAGATTGCTCGAAGAGGACATGTTCCGGAAGCCGGGCACCCAGGGTTACGTGTTCTGGAACAGCGAGCAGACATTCAGCAAGATTAAGGATGTTTTAACCGCCGCAGATCTGGATCCGCTGTTCAGTGCTGTTGTGGATAAAAAGATTGCCAATACATACGGCGTGAAAGCGGCCGGCTTTGCCGCATATGACGACCGCAGCACTATATTGCATAAACAATTTGTGTTTTTGGTGGACAAAGAGAAGATGCTCCCCGCCACCGCCAGGGCGATGAGTATCGCACCGGAAGAAAACAGGACCCTGGAAATGATGCCGGCTGCGCCCTTGGCGTATTCCTGGCAAAATATATATGATCTGAAAACCTATTGGCAAATGAGCAATGAGGCTCAAACCCTGTCCGATGAAGACCTCACTGAACTCAAAGACGCTTTCCGCCAATCGGTTGGAATGGAGATCGAGGAGGTGATGGAGGCGTTCGGCAGCCAGTTCGGCATCGTCCTCAACGACATCACCATGGGCGGGATGTTCCCCATCCCGGACCTGGCCATCGTGGCCGAGGTCCGGAAAACCGATGTGACCGACCGGTTGGTGGCGGGGTTGATTGAAAAATCCGGGATGGAGGTGAACCGGGAAGACGTGGAAGGCACCACCCTCACCTATGCCTCCATACCTTTTGTGATGGGGCTGAATCCGGCCTATGCCTGCAAGGATGGATTCTGTTCGCTCGCCACCACACGGGATTTGGTCAAAACGATATTAAGCAAACCCGGCAGCAATGGTTCCCTGCGTGAAAACCCCGATTTTAAAGCGGTCGACAATGGATTGTCCCGGGAGAACAACCAGATCGCCTATATCCGGTTTGCAGAACTGGTGGGGAAGGTTCAGGAAATTATACGATGGGGCAGTTCATTTATGGCGATGGCGCAACCGGATCAAGCCAAGCAAACCCAACTGATCATGGATAAAGTGGCCATACCGGTAATGGACGGACTGAAGATGTATCAGACCATCGGGCTGCGGTCTTACATCACTGAAAGCCAGGTCCGGACGGACGTGTGGATTGAAATCGACAGGGAACAACCGTGACCAGGGACACCATCTTCCGCCAACCCAGGCATCCGGTACCGGCGTTCGAATTCAATGAAGAAGTCGCCGCTGTTTTTGATGATATGATCCACCGGTCCGTGCCGTTATACAGTGAGATAATCCGTCGCCAGGCCCAACTGATTCGCCGGTTTTACCGGCCGGAGACCCGCATATACGATCTGGGTTGTTCAAACGGGAATCTGGGTATGGCCGTGGCCCGCCAATTTGGTGAGAGCCTGTTTCAAATGACGGCGGTGGATAGCTCCGCTCCCATGATCGACCGTTGCCGTCGGCGTCTGTCCGGGGAAAACGCCCGTGACCATATTCGATTGGTGTGTGACGACATCTGCAATGTCCCGTTGGAGAATGCCGGTATTGTCGTGATTAATTTTACACTTCAGTTCCTGCCCATGGATCAACGGGACCGGCTCGTCACGGCGGTGTGCGCGGCGCTGCCCCCCGGCGGGCTTTT
This sequence comes from Desulfobacteraceae bacterium, assembly GCA_013003715.1. Taxonomy (GTDB): domain Bacteria; phylum Desulfobacterota; class Desulfobacteria; order Desulfobacterales; family Desulfosarcinaceae; genus JABDIN01. The sequence continues at coordinate 104,559 of JABDIN010000056.1, forward strand.
CCTGTTTTCGGAAAAGATCAAGGATGCCCGGGATGAAGTGACGGACCTGCACATGGAATTCTACCATCGGTTCAAGAAGGAGAATGGATACTCTGATCTGGAAATCTCCCAGAAAAGGGACGCCCTGGAGAATGTCCTGATACCCGAAACCACGGACGATCACCTCCAAAGGATTAAACGCGCCGGCTTCTCCGGGATGGATCTCTGGCTCAAGTGGTTTAGCTTCTGTTCGTGGATCTGTTTTAAATGATGAACACGCTCATTCCGAACCTGCAAAGAACAGGACTGGCCGCCTACGCAGATATGCTGGATCCGGCAATCCGGAAGGCAGAGGCGCGATTCGGGGACAACAATCCAAAGGCCGCGCACTACCGGGAACTTGTGGGGGCGCTACCCCACATCACCCCCTCCGTGTTGGATGCGGACGCCGACCGGATTCGAATCGGTGATGCCGCCGATATCTCCGCTTCCGACCACCTAAGCTTGGACAGGGCCCTCAAAGAGCTGATGCCCTGGCGAAAGGGACCGTTTGACCTTTTCGGCATACCATTGGATGCCGAATGGGCTTCCGATATCAAATGGAATCGGGTGAAGGACCATATCTCGCCGCTGCATGGACGACGGGTGCTGGACATCGGTTCCAGCTGCGGATATTATCTGTTTCGGATGATGCCCCATGGCCCGGCTGTTGCCATCGGTATCGAACCCTATGCCACTTTTTATTATCAATTCAAGCTGCTGCAGACATACATCCAGGCTCCCGATGTGTTTTGTCTCCCGGTCAGACTCGAAGCGTTTCCCATTTGCAGGGATTTTTTTGACACCATTTTCTGCATGGGAATCCTGTATCACCGGCGGTCGCCTCTGGACACCTTGGCATCCTTATCCGGCTCTCTCAGGGCCGGCGGCGAATTGATCCTGGAGACCTTAATCGCTCCGGGTGACGCGCCCAACGCCTTATTCCCGGAAGATCGCTATGCCAAGATGAACAATGTCTATTTTATCCCCACCGTCAATTGCCTCAGACACTGGTTGTCCAGATGCGGATTTGTGAACATTCGATGTGTTGATATTTCCGCGACCACCCCGGACGAGCAGCGCAAAACCGCCTGGATGCAATTCGAATCCCTCGAGGACTATCTGGATTCCGGGGATAACTCCCTGACCATCGAAGGATATCCCGCCCCTGTAAGAGCCATGGTGCTGGCCGAAGCACACAAATAATTATTATTTTTGTGACCCACGTCACATTCTTCCGAATTGTTGCATGGTAGTCTTTAGAGCATGTCATCAACGGTGGGCGGCATTATAGAGATAGGAGTTGCCGGATGGCGACAAATGTCGCCACGCCACCACGTATAAGAGGAAGAGAGAAATGGAGCGACGAACCGGTACGGGTGACCGGCGGCAGCAGCACACTTTTGTCACCCATGAAAGACGAATAGGGCCGTGGGAGCGGCGTAAGATATCCGAAATGATTTTCGGTAAGTCCAAGAAGCGGCGGGCCGCAGACACCGAAAACGTGTTTGTCGACATGTATCGGTATAAGGACGGAAACGGCTCTTTGCCATCCTTTTTCGATCCGAGGCTCTGGATATTTCTGCTGTTCATTTTTGTGATGATCGGCATTGTTGCAGTCTATCTGAGGGTATGAGATAAATTTCTTTAGCCTTATCATATCGATGGTAACTCAATTTGCCCACATCGCCCGTTATTTTTATCATTCCTTGGGGATAGCCGCCAAAATCCTGTTCTGGGGGGTTCCATTGAGCCTGCTGAATGGATTCTATTTATCGCGTTCCCAGTCAATTTCCGAATTTTCTCTGGCTTGCATTGTCGGTGCAGTCCCAACCCTGTTTGTGTATCCCTCATGTTTTGAATTGGCCTCCCGGGTCATGCCTGAGATCGGCGAAATCCATTCATTCGCCGTGAAATCCAAAATATGGCGATGGTTTTCAAATACCGCGCGTGAGTATCTCCGGAAAACCATTCAATAGCGGCCTGCCGAAGTAACCATTAACCATCAATACGAACAAATTTGTCATAAAAAGAGGATAAAAATTACAATTATGTAAATCGAAAATATTTTTTAATAATTGTTCCATTGTTTAACTGTTTGATATATAAAGCTTAATATTAAAATAGCGTGCAGGCACGGGATTTGCTCTGTATTCATATGAACTTTACCCATGAACAAGATGAGACAATGGCAATTGCAGACCCCGGGGCCACCCCCCATAAACGGTTTACGTCGCTGATAACAGCGCTGTCGGATCGGAAAACGCATCTGGTCACCGGCCTGTTGGGCGTTCATGCGGACAAGTACCTGTCCCGGCACAGCGAATCGTTCGATGATTATTTCCGGTCCGCATTTGAAAAAAGCAATGTGGGACTGGAATTGAATATGTCCAGGAACCCCTATGCACTGATCGCCCAGGGCGGTTACGGACGGGGCGAGCAATGTATCTACTCTGATGTGGATCTGTTGTTTCTGTTTGCGAAAAAAGTGCCCTCTACCGCTGAATCGCTGGTCAGGGAAATTGTCTATCCCCTGTGGGACCTGGGCATTGAGGTCGGCCACGCCACCCGGTCCATCGAAGAGTGTACCACGCTTGCCGAATCAGACTATGAGGTGCTCACCTCTTTGCTGGACGCCCGTTTTATTTGCGGATTCAGTCCATTGTACAGCCAAATGATGGAAGCCCTTCACGGCCGTATCACCAGGCGGCGGCCCGATCAGATTGTCAATCTGCTCATCGATTCGAATCGTCTCCGCCACGAGCGTTTCGGAGATTCCGCGTATCTGCTGGAACCCAATTTAAAGGAAGGGCGCGGCGGTCTTCGTGATTATCATACCATGCTGTGGATCGCCCGCATCAAGTCAAATATCAAACAACGCCGGGATCTGGAGTATGTCGGGTACGTATCCAGCGACGAATACCACGAAATGATGCGGGCGCTGACGTTTATCTGGCGGGTTCGAAATCATCTTCACCTGCTCTGCCGCCGGAAATGCGATCAATTGTATCTGGAATACCAGACGAGACTGGCGGAAGCCATGGGGTTTGCGGACACCGACGGCCGATTGCCTGTGGAAAGCATGCTGGGTGAACTCCATCACCATATGGAGTTCCTGAAACAGCAGCATCTGATGTTTCTGTATGATCTGGAACAACAAAAAAAGCTGCGGCGAAAAAACAGCGTTTTGAAAACCACGGATGTGAAAGGGCTCAAATTCAACCGGGGAATGCTCAATTTCGAATCCGCCGAGCACATCCTGAACGATCCGTTGTTGTTGTTTAAAATATTTCTGGAAAGCACCACGAAAAAGGCACCGCTGAATCCGGAGGCCAAACGGCTGGTATCTGATTTCGCTTATCTCGTGGATGATGAATTCAGGGCGCATCCGGAGGTGACGCGCATGTTTGAACAGATACTTCTCAAACCCGCGCCCAATTTCAACGCATTGAATCAGATGCTCCACACCGGTTTGCTGGTAAAGTACATACCGGAATTTGAAAAGGCGGTGAACCGGATACAATTCGATCAATACCATTTGTACCCGGTGGTCCGGCATCTGTTATACGCCGTGAGAATGGTCAAACAACTGGGGTCACGTTCACATCCGAACCAGGATCCGTTTTTGCGCAATATCTACAAGAGCCTGAAAAACAAGCGGGTTTTGTTATGGGCCACCCTGCTTCATGACATCGGGAAAGCCGTTCCCGCTGCCGGCCATTCCAAACGGGGCGCCCTGACCGCCGAGGATATTTTGATCGCTAAAGGGTTGAAAAAAAATGAAATCGAAACCGTTTCTTTTTTAATCCACGAACACCTGCTGCTGATAAAGACGGCGACCCGGCGTGACATAAACGATGAGGAGACCTGTGTCAGTGTCGCCCGGACCGTTAAGACATTGGAGCGGTTGAAAATGCTGTACCTGTTGAGCGTCGCCGATGCAATGGCCACGGGACCCAAGGCATGGAACGACTGGACTTCTTCATTGCTGAAAAGCCTTTTTATCAAAATCATCAAGATATTGGAAAAGGGTGAACTGGCCGCCCGGTGGGCGGTGGCCGCAACTGAGAAAAAGAAGATCAAGCTGCTGGAATCCGCTCAATCCCCCGAAGCGCGTAAACAGATCGAGGCCCTGCTCGGCATAATGTCACCGCGGTATCTGATTTACACCGCGGAACGCCGGATACCCAGGCATGTCGAGCTTTTTCAGCGATTGGGGCAACAAGGCTTTGTCTGGGAAATCGATAAAAGCAACGATGCCGCACGCCGCACCGTTACCATTTGCGCCAAGGACCGCCCGGGATTAATATCGAAAATCGCCGGTGTATTCACCCTGGACAATATCTATATCCTGGACGTTCAGATATACACCTGGCGAAACAATGTCGCAGTGGACATATTTGAAGTTAGAACACCTCCCGATTCCATTCGTGAGGATGAAAAATGGGCCAAGGCCGAATCGGATCTCCGGCGGGCCTTGAGCGGGGAACTGGATCTGGGCAAGGCGTTGCAACACAAAAAATCCGAATACCGTTCCATCAGGGAACACACCTCGGATCGGCCCCAGCAGGTCTTTATCGATAATGAAATCTCCAGTTTTTATACCATTGTGGAGGTGGTGGCATGGGATGTCCCCGGGCTGCTGTATGACATTACCAATGCCTTGTTCACCTGCGGACTGGATGTCTGGGTGGCTAAGATTGCCACGAAGGTGGATCAGGTGATGGATGTATTTTACGTTCGTGATGTCGACGGTCAAAAGGCTGACTCGCCGGAACAGATGGCGGCCATTAAATCCGCCATTGAGGAAGTCATCAATGAAAATTAATTTCAGGCATGGAAGAGGAGGCAGGAATGAAAAAGATTGAGGCGATCATCAAACCTTTCAAACTGGATGATGTCAAGGAAGCATTGAATGAAATCGGTGTCCAGGGAATGACGATATCGGAGGTTAAAGGATTCGGTCGCCAGAAGGGACATAAGGAAATATACCGCGGTGCGGAATATGTGGTTGATTTCATACCCAAAATAAAAATCGAGATTATCGTTGAATCCGACTGGGTGGATAGGGTGACGGATGCTATTCGCGACTCCGCCATGACGGGTAAGCTTGGTGACGGGAAGATATTCGTCTGCCCGGTGGAGCAGGTAATTCGTGTCCGAACCGGAGAAACCGGCAAGGATGCAGTCTGATCGAAGGATAATAAAAATATGCAATTCTGTTAAAAGATTGAGGTAATTATTTTATACTAAAGGAGATGAGCGATGACACCAACAGAAGTGTTAGCCCTGGCAAAAGAGAACAACTGTAAGGTTGTCGATTTTCGATTCATGGATTATCCCGGATTGTGGCAGCATTTTACCATACCCATCGGCGAGTTGGATGAGGCCAGTTTTGAGGACGGGTACGGATTTGACGGCTCCAGCATCCGGGGGTGGCAGCCTATCCACGCCAGTGATATGCTGGTCATTCCGGATCCGGTTACGGCCAAGATAGATCCTTTTTATGAGCACGCCACGCTGGTCCTCATCTGCAATATCGTGGATCCGGTTACCAGTGAGCCTTATTCCCGGGATCCGAGGTACATCGCCCAAAAAGCGGAAAATTATCTCAAAAGCACCGGTCTTGGCGATACCGCATATATCGGACCCGAGGCCGAGTTTTTCATTTTCGATGATATCAGATTCGAATCCTCCAGGCACCGGGCCTTCTATGAAATCGACTCCGTGGAGGGTCATTGGAACACCGGTCGGGATGAAGGGCCAAACCTCGGCTACAAACCCAGGTACAAGGAGGGGTACTTCCCGGTGCCCCCCACGGACAAGTTCCAGAATATGCGAACCGAAATGCTGCTTACTCTGGAGAGCCTGGGCATCGAGATTGAAGCCCAGCACCATGAGGTGGCCACGGCCGGACAGTCTGAGATCGATATGCGTTTCAAGCCCCTCCTGCAAATGGCGGATCAGTTGATGTGGTTCAAATATGTCCTTAAAAATATAGCCTTCAAACACGGGCACACCGTCACCTTTATGCCCAAACCCCTGTTCGAAGACAACGGCAGCGGCATGCACACGCATCTGAGCATCTGGCGGGACAAGGTGCCGCTTTTCGCCGGCGACAAGTATGCAGGTGTCTCTCAGGAAGCCATGTATGCCATCGGCGGCATTCTCAGGCACTGCCAAGCCCTGTGCGCCTTCACCAACCCCACGACCAACTCTTATAAACGGCTGGTCCCGGGTTTTGAAGCACCGGTGAACCTGGCTTATTCCAGCCAGAACCGGAGCGCGGCCATTCGTATCCCCATGTATTCGGCATCGCCAAAGGCTAAACGCATTGAATTCCGTACACCGGATCCGTCGTGCAACGGCTACCTGGCCTTCTCCGCCTTGTTGATGGCGGCCCTTGACGGGATTGAAAACAAGATGGACCCGGGGGATCCTCTGGATAAGGACATTTACGGACTGCCGCCTGAGGAATTGGCTGAAATCCCATCGGCTCCCGGGTCTCTGGATGAAGCCCTTGCCGCCCTGGACGCCGACAGGGAATTTCTCATGAAAGGGGACGTGTTTACCCCGGACGCCATCGATATGTGGATCGAGTACAAGACCAAAAATGAAATCAATCCGATGCGATTAAGGCCGCATCCTCACGAATTCTTGTTGTATTATGATATTTGAGACCGGCGGCACTCCGCCATTCGGCATTATTAAATTTTGCATTTGAAATAATGGCTTCACCGTGCATCCACCTGCGGACGGAATGCAAACGGCTATCATGCCGTGCCGGGCAGATGTGCAAGCGGCCTGTGCGGGAGAAAAAATGGCTTGACAGGATCGCGGTGACATGGGTAGTGTTTTATCCAACTTTAATCTTCAAACGGTGAGCGGCGTACGTAAAATGAAGTTTGCAGGCAGACGATATTTTTATTGTTTTTATTATTGTTACCGGAGAGGACTGCCTTAAGGTACGCTAAACCCAGATTACAAATAGCGACAAAGCCGTGGGCGGACAACAAATCGCCCACGGCTTTTCTGTTTGAGGGCCGTGGGATTGTCAGCATTTTTTCATTGGCCGTGCGGTGTTAACAGCAACCCGGAATTATTGCAGGAACAAGACAAATTTGTATGAACGAAAATTCCCATGGAAAAAAGGCCGGGATGGCCGCGCAACTGCCGAAAATAGAGGGGCTCCGCGCCGCCATCGATGATATCGATGAACGTATCGTGGACCTGGTGAATCAACGGTTGACCTTTGCGACGCGTATTGGGCGGGAAAAACGGCAGCATGGGCGGCATGTGGTCGATTGCAACAGGGAGAGCGAAATCCTGGAACGGTTGGCCGCCCGAAATACCGGCCCCCTGGACACCACCAGCCTTCACCGCCTGTTTACTGAAATTATCTCGGCTTCACGTCACCTGCAGCAGCGTGCCCATCATGCGGACCCGTCGGCGGCAGCGGGGATGGATGATTCATGTGCGGCCGGAAACAAGGTGGTTGACACGAACACAAGTGTCTATGCCGTTTTCGGACACCCGGTTGCCCACAGCCGAGGACCGGCCATGCACAATGGTGCTTTTACCGCCACAGGATACAACGGGGTTTACCTGGCCTTTGATGTGGCGGACATCACCGATGTGGTTCAGGCCGTCAGGCGGTTGGGGATGCAGGGGGCCAGCATCACCATCCCGCATAAGGAAACCATCATACCGCACCTGGACGATGTGGATGCCCTGGCCGGTAAAATCGGGGCGGTGAATACCATCATCAACCGGGACGGACGGCTCACCGGTTATAACACCGATGGCCTTGGCGCCGTTAAGGCCCTGTCCGGAATGACCGCCATAAAAGACAAGTCCATTGCCATCGTCGGCGCCGGTGGTGCCGCACGGGCGGTTGGCTTCAGTCTTCGTGACGAAGGTGCCCGATTGATGGTTGTCAATCGCAGCCGGGAGAACGGCGAACGATTGGCTGCTGATCTCCAGGCCGATTATCTGCCTCTCGGCAGCATATCCCGGTTTCAAGGCGATATTCTGATCAACACCACCCCTGTGGGGATGAGCCCCCACGTGGAATCCAGTCCTGTGCCCGAAGCTGTTTTATCCGCCCCGATGATCGTCATGGACATTGTCTACAACCCCCTTCACACCCGGTTGCTGGATATGGCTGCAGCTAAGGGGTGCCGCGTTCTGGATGGTGTTTCCATGTTCGTGTACCAGGGGGCTGCTCAATTCGAACTCTGGACCGGCCGGCCCGCGCCTGTTGAATCGATGCGTACGACCGTGATACGCTCCCTTACCCGTAAGACCATTGGAAAAGCACCATGATTGAACTCACCCCCGGAAAAATCAGGAATACATCCGTCGGCGTCCCCGGTTCGAAAAGTTATACGCACCGCACCATCATTGGTGCCGCTTTATCCGACGGCATCTGCAGGATTGAAAATCCATTGGACAGCGATGACACACGGTTGACCCTTTCCGCTTTGGGGAAAATGGGGGCCGGCATAGACATACAGAAAAACAATCTGGTCATCCAGGGATTGAACGGCCGGTTGCAACCCTGTACCGACGTGATCTACCTGGGCAATTCCGGCACCTCCATGCGCCTTCTGACAGGTGTCTCCATACTCGGAACCGGAAGATACCGGTTCTCGGGTACGGACCGCATGCACGAACGGCCGGTGGGCGCGCTTCTGGACAGCCTTAACCAAATGGGAATTTCAGCCCGGTCGACCGGTGACAATGGCTGCCCGCCGGTGGAGATCACGGCAGGAGAACCGAAAAGCCTCAAGGTGTCCATGGATTGCAGCACCAGCAGCCAGTATCTCTCTTCCCTGCTGCTGGCGGCGCCCTGCACCTCGACCGGACTGGAGATCACCGTGGACAAGGGGCCGGTATCCAAACCATATATTGACATGACCCTCCGGATTTTGAACCAGTTCGGCGTCGAGGCTGCCCGTGACGGGTATACCCGGTACAAAATCGCCGGCGGACAGACCTATCGGGCGGGCACCTATCGCGTGGAATCCGATTGTTCCCAGGCCGGGTATTTCTGGGCGGCGGCGGCGGTTTCCGGTGCACGCATACAAGTGGCGGACACTCGAATGGATACGGTTCAGGGTGATGTCGGCCTGGTGAACGTATTTGAGCGTATGGGATGCCGTGTTGCGCATGAATCCGGCGGCATTGCCGTTACCGGCGGCCGGTTGAACGGTGTCACGGTCGATATGGGGGATATGCCGGATATGGTACCCACCCTGGCAGTGGTGGCGGCTTTTGCCGACGGCCGGACCGTGATCCGGAACGTATCGCATTTGAAAGTCAAAGAGTGTGACCGGCTTGGCAGTGTTGTACGGGAATTGGGGAAAATGGGTATTTCCGCCGTATCCGGAGAAAATGATCTGATCATCGATGGCGGCAGGCCCCACGGTGCCCTCATCGAAACCTACGAAGACCACCGTATGGCCATGAGTTTTGCCGTGGCCGGCCTTATGGTTCCCGGTGTGAAAATCAAGGATGAAACCTGCGTTGAGAAATCATTCCCCGATTTCTGGAACGTACTGGAGCAACTCCATGATTGAGAGCGATACGGTTGGCGGTGAACCCATGGGAGATTCCAACATCTACCTTATCGGTTACCGGTGCACCGGCAAGACCAGCCTGGGAAAGGCACTGGCCAAAAAACTCGGGAGAGCCTTTCTGGACACGGATGACCGGATCGTGGCGGAAGAAGGGGTTTCAATAACCGAAATGGTACGACGGCATGGATGGCCGTATTTCAGAAACAAGGAACGAGTGGTCGTCGGCCGGGTGGCGGACATGGATTATAGGGTGGTGGCCACCGGCGGCGGTGTGGTATTGGACCATATCAACACCGCTGCCATGAAAGCCAGCGGCAGGGTGATATGGCTGCAGGCGCAACCGGAAACCATTGTAAAAAGGATCCGTGCGGACCGGCGGTCCGGTGATCATCGCCCGGCCCTGACCGGCAATGACCTTGAAACAGAAGTCCTACGGACGTTGGACGAACGGCGGGCATTGTACGCCGCAGCCATGGATTTGACCATTCATACGGATGTGTTCAACATCCGTCAATTGTGCGATGAAATAATCAAACTAATGAGGAAAAGAGCCTGATGTCCAGTACCTTCGGAACATTGTTTCGTGTGACGACTTTCGGCGAATCCCATGGTAAAGGTGTCGGCGCCGTGGTGGACGGATGCCCGCCGGATATGGAATTAACCGAATCCGACATCCAGGTTCAACTGGATCGCCGTCGGCCGGGGCAAAGCCGTCTCTCCACCGACCGCAGCGAAGCGGACCGGGTGACAATCTTGTCGGGGGTTGAGCATCATCGAACCCTTGGCACGCCCATCGGCCTGATGGTGCGCAATAAAGATCAGCGCCCCGGCGATTATGCCGGTTTCGACCCCATTCCCCGCCCCTCCCATGCGGACTATACCTATCAGATGAAATATGGTATCCGGGCCCGAAGCGGGGGCGGGCGGTCCAGCGCCCGTGAGACCATCGGCCGGGTGGTGGCTGGTGCCATCGCCGAAAAATTTCTGGCGCAGGTATACGGGGTGGAGATTGTGGCCTGGGTGAGCGCGGTTGAGCACATCGAGGCGCCGGATGTTGACATGCACACCATAACGCGCGCTGCCATCGACGCCACACCTGTTCGCTGTCCGGACAGGGACACCGCCGCAAAAATGACAGCAGCCATCCATGGGGCCAGGGACGACAAGGACTCCATGGGGGGGATCATTACCTGCGTGTGCCGGAATGTGCCTGCGGGATGGGGGGAGCCTGTTTTCGACAAGGCGGAAGCCAAACTGGCCCAGGCCATGTTATCCGTTCCGGCAACCAAGGGATTTGAGATCGGCTCCGGTTTCAGCGGGACAAGACTGCGCGGTTCGCAACACAACGACCCGTTTGTCAAAAAAGATAAAAGACTGGGCACCAGCAGTAATTTAAGCGGGGGTATTCAGGGCGGCATCACCAATGGCGAACCGATCTATTTCAGGGTTGCCTTCAAACCGCCGGCCACCATCGGCAAAGCCCAGCAAACCGTTGATTTTGATGGAAATGACGTCATCTTGGAGGCCAGGGGCCGGCACGACCCCTGCGTGGTACCCCGTGCCGTTCCAATCGTGGAAACCATGGCTGCACTGGTGTTGGGGGATCTGGCCCTGCGCCAGCGGACAAGAATCTGATCGTATATAATTCAAAGGAGAAAATGTGAATACTGAGGAGAAAAGGGAAAACCCCACAGCTGAAAAACCCAAGACGCAATTCGCTGTTCCGGTGGACGAGCAACTGCAGATTCTCATGCGTGCGACCCGATTCGCCGACGAAAGTGATGACTGGCTGGGCACAGCCGGGAAAGAGGGTGTGCTTCGCGGTCAGATGGCCGCCGAACTGCGCAAAAAACTGGCATCCGGCCGCCCGCTGAGAGTCTATTTGGGGGTTGATCCCACCGGCACGGATCTTCATGTCGGGCATTTCGTTCCCCTGCAGAAGTTAAAAAAGTTCCAGGACCTGGGGCACCAGGTGATTTTTCTGATCGGCGACTATACGGCCATGATAGGAGATCCCAGCGGCCAGTCCGGCGAACGGAAGCGGTTCACCCACGACGAGGTGATGGGTATGGCCGAAACCTATATGGATCAGGCATTTCGTATCCTCGACCCTGATAAAACAGAATTACGGTATAATGGCGAATGGCTCGCCAAACTCTCATTTTCAGATATCCTTGAGCTGGCCGCCATTTTTCCATTAAAACAGATTATTTCACGCCGGGATTTTCAGGACCGTATGGCCCGGGGTGAATCCCTGAGGTTTCACGAATCCCTGTACGCCCTGATGCAGGGCTACGACGCATACATGCTCAATTGTGATGTTCAGGTCGGTGGCTATGATCAGCATTTCAACATGCTGGCCGGCCGGTCGATCCAGGAGCACTTCGGTGCCGCTCCTCATGTCATGGTGACCAATCCGCTCATCATCGGTACGGATGGCCGAAAAATGTCGAAAAGCTATGGCAATACCATCAGTATCAACGATGAACCCTTTGACATGTACGGCAAGGGGATGCGCATCGCCGACGAACACGTTGTGGAGTACCTGGAATTAACCAGTTCACTGAGCGGCGGGGAAATCGATGGCTTGGACGCGGAATTGGCATCGGGCGCAAATCCCATGACCGTTAAAAAGCGCCTGGCCTTCAACCTGGTGGAACAATACCACGGCAAGGATGCGGCTGAACAGGCGGCCGGTGAATTCAAGCAGGTTGTCCAGGACAAGACCGTACCGGATGAAGTGCCTGAACTCGAAGTCTCCGCTGAACTCGCCGCCGGCTCATGGGTGGACCTGTGTGCGGCGCTCGGCATTTCCAAATCCAAAGGGGAAATCCGCCGGTTGATGAAACAAGGTGGTTTTTATGTCCGGCAGGAGCCGGTGAAAGATACCGAGGCCCTGGCGCAGATTCCGGATGAGGGCGTGCTGATCCGGCTGGGGAAAAGACGCTACTACCAATTGGTGATGCGGCCATGAGATTGTCGCGTCGAATACGGTCCATCGAAGCCTCAGGAACGTCCACTCTGTTCGATGCCGTTGAGAAAAGGAGACGTTCGGGGCAGCCGGTGATCAACCTGGCCATCGGTGAACCGGATTTTTTTCCTGCCGCCGGTATTATCGATGCCACCACGGCCGCCCTGGCCAATGGTCAAACGCGGTATACGAATACCAGCGGACTTGAGGAACTCAGGAATCGTCTCGGAGACAAACCGGATGGGTACTCGCCTGAGAATATCATCATTACCAATGGCGCCAAGCAGGGGTTGTATGGTGCCTTCCAGGTGTTGCTGGACCCCGGAGACGAGGTGATACTGCCGAGTCCCCACTGGGTGAGTTTCGGTCATCAGATTCGTCTGGCCGGCGGGACACCGGTGGTGGTGCCCACCGTGCGGCATCAATTGGATGTGCCAGCCATCGAAGCGGCGTTGACGGCAAGTACCCGGGCGATACTCATCAATTCTCCGAACAACCCCACCGGGGCGGTTTACCCGAAGTCGGCCCTTGATCAGGTTGCCGGTTTGGCCGAAACGCATGACCTGACAATCGTTTCCGATGAGACCTACGATACCTTCGTTTATAATGGCACGAAAGGCGACCCCTGTCCGTGGCCCGACGAGATCCGACACCGGCTCATCCGCATCCGCAGTTTTTCCAAACAATTTTCCATGACCGGTTTTCGCGTGGGCTGTGCCATCGGCCCGGATAGTGTCATCTCCGCCATGGGCCGTCTGCAGGGTCATGTCACGGGCAATGTGTGCACCTTTGCGCAACATGGGGCTTTGGCTGCATTGTCTCTCGACCCGGATGAACATGATGAGCATTGCCTTGACCTGATGAGAAAAAGAGATCTCGCCCATCAATGGGCGGATGATATCTTCTCCTGCATAAAGCCCGAGGGCGCCTTTTATCTCTTCCCGGATGTCCGGCAACACCTGGCGCCGGGACAAACTTCGGCTGATTTCGCCGCCTGGTTATTGGAACGGGCCGGTGTCGCCGTCGTTCCGGGGGAAGACTTCGGTGCAAGCGGTTATATCCGTATCTGCTTTGCCGTACCTGAGAACATACTGACCGACGGATTAAAAAGGATTAAAGAGGTGCTATGATCGGTATAATCGGATTTGGGCGGTTTGGCCGGCTTGCCGCCCAATACCTGGCCCGGGATGTCAATGTGCTGGTGTTCGCCAGATCCGGAAAGCGGGTAGAGATTGAAGCCGTTGGCGCCGGGGCCGCAAGTTTTGAAGAGGTGTGCGCCCAGCCGACGATACTGCTCTGTGTGCCGATTTCAACCATAGAGAAGACGCTTCGGGAGATCTCCCCCCACCTAAACCGGAACTCTCTTGTGGTGGATGTGTGTTCCGTGAAGGAGCTGCCGGTCCAATGGATGGAAAGACATCTGCCCGGAGAAGTCTCCTATCTGCCCACGCATCCCATGTTCGGGCCCGACAGTGCCGATACATCCCTGGATGGCAGAAAGATCGTATTGTGCCGGGGCCGTGTGGATGCGATTCGCTATGAAAACATAAAGTCGTGGCTTGTGTCCAAGGGCCTGGTGATAATTGAAACCACGGCGGCCGAACATGACCGGAAAATCGCCGTCAGTCTCGGGCTCACCCATTTTATCGGCCGTGCGCTGGAGAAATTCGGCGCCGGACCGTTGGACATCGATACGGAAGGATACAAACGGCTCTTACACATCCTGGATGTGGTTCAGAACGACACCATTGAATTGTTCCGGGACATGCATACCTACAACCCCCATGCCCGGGATGCCCGGGATCGTTTCGCTGACGCCATGTCGGAAGTGGACCGACTATTGAGATAGGGCTTCATTAAATCTTGCCCTGGAGTTACGCATCGTCCCGGACCAGCACCAGCCGAACGTCGAAACTGATGTGATCATAGACCTTGTGCTTGCCCAGATGGTCGAAAAAACGGGTGGAGCCATAGATGATGCCCCAGTTGGTTCTGTCGATGTCAAATCCGGCCTGGGCGGCGACGCGGTTTTCCGGCAAGGGGTTCACCGTGGCCTGGAATTCGATGCTTTTCCCAATACCGCGTATTTTCAACCGGCCATTTACCGCATAATTCGGCTCGGTGGGGGTCGCCTCCGGAATCGGCGTGACACTTGTAAAATAAAACTGTGCCGTGGGGAACAGGTTGATAAAAAAGAAATCATCGGATTCAAGATGATCGATGAGCACCGGCTGGTATTCATCGCCTTCCAGATCGATATTGCTGATGGATGTCATGTCCACATCCATTACCCCGGCAATTTCACCGTTATAGGCATTCACCTCACCCTCGGCAATTTCCATCGTTCCTGTATGCGCACCGTTGGCATTTCGCCCGGTCCATGAAATCCGGCTTTCGGCGGTCTCGACATGATAACGCCCCTCTTCCAGGACATAAGCCGGCTCCCTGTCATCCGATACCGATATTGCCTCGCCGATCACCTCATATCCGGCCGTGCACCATTGCCGGAGACCGCCGGTGAACACGAACACCTTTCGATATCCCTGTCGGTTTAATTTTCCTGCCGCCGTTATGGCATCCATGGATTTCCCACCGTTGCCATACAGGACCACCCCTTCGAGAGGATCCGGCAACAATTCCCGGATTTTTTTCATAAAGTTGACTTCATACACACAGGCGTTTATTGCGCCAGGGATATGGACGCTCTGGTAATTCTCCTCGGGTAAGGTGTCGATCAGGTGGAATGCCTGTTTGTTTCTTTTCCAGTCCGCCAGGGTTTCTATGGATATTGTTTCGATGTCGTCGGTCGTTTTCATGATGATTACCTTTTCCTGTCTCTTTTTATTCGGTCCATTTGCCATTTCAATATATAACTAGAATAATCATCCCATGGCATCCAACAATGTCGGGTATGCGAATAAGTACGGCGGGGTCGGCTGGTCCAGCGTATATTTGTGTCCGGCGGATTATCGCCGGTATAGACTGAAGTGACCGGCAAACGGCAGGTTGGGGGATATTCGTTTTTAACTATGATAACAAATTTTTACCTTCCAAATGCCAAAAGATTTCGATCTTCCTTTTTTTGACTTGAATTAAAGGGTTTGTTATACCCTGCCGATGACCTGTTGAAACAATACCCATTTGGCCTTATCTTCTTGCCATTATCAACTTATTTAATTTCATCTCCGACCGACCAACAAAAGGAATGCTGATGGTGTCTCGATCATCGAACGTAAGGTGTTTGTTCAGTTGCCGGTACCTGGTGCTATCGGCGGTTTGTGCGATTTTCGCTGTCACCGGTGGTTTCGCCGGTGCATCCGAAAATGTATCCGATATCCGTCAAAGTGTTTTTCGCATTTATGCGGTGTCTCAAATTGCGGATTATCTGGTGCCCTGGGATCCGGGGCGCACGGAGTCGAGTACCGGCACCGGTTTTTTAATCGCCGACGGTCTCATTCTCACCAACGCACATGTGGCGAGCAATGCACGGCTGATTACGGTGGAAAAAGAAGGGGATGCCCGGCGGTTCGAGGCCAGGGTCAAGTATATCGCCCATGATTGCGACCTTGCCCTGCTGGAATTGTTGGATTCTTCATTCCTGAACGGGTTGACGCCATTGAAGTTGGGCAGTATCCCCGAGTTGGATTCCACCGTTTCCGCCCTGGGTTATCCCATCGGCGGTGACCGGCTTTCGATCACCCGGGGCGTGGTATCGCGCATTGACTACCAGACCTATTCGCATTCGGGAATCGATTCCCACCTGGTCATTCAGGTGGATGCGGCCATCAATCCGGGCAACAGCGGCGGACCGGTAATCCAGGATAACCGGGTGGTGGGAGTGGCTTTTCAGAGTTATAGCGGCATTGTGGCACAGAATGTGGGCTACATGATTCCGGTTCCGGTGATCAATCGTTTTCTGCACGATGTGCGGGACGGTCATTATGATTCCTATGTGGATCTGGGGATTCAGCATTTTCCCCTGATCAACAGCGTCCAGCGACGGGCCCTGGGATTGGCGCAGGGAGATAATGGCGTGATGGTCACCGTGGTCAATACCGCCGGAGCCGCCGCCGGCATACTGGAAACCGGAGATGTCCTGCTCAGTATCGATGGGTTGCCGGTTTTCAGCGACGGCCACGTGGAACTGGACGGTGACCGGGTATTGCTCCATGAAGTGGTTGAACGAAAATTCAAGGGGGATACGGTGAGCCTCAGTATTTTCAGGCGTACCCGGAAAATGGATGTCAAGATCCCCTTGAATTCCCCCTGGCCATATCAAATTCAAGCCAACCGCCATGATGTCCGGCCGCGATTCGTATTGTACGGCGGTATTGTTTTCCAACCGCTGTCCAGAGCATTTCTGGCCGCCTCGAAAACCAACAATGTCGATACCCTGTATCATTATGAGAAGTTTATCGACAATGATATTTTCCTCGAGAAACCGGAAGTGATACTGATTTCCAAAGTCCTGCCGGATCCGATTACCGCGGAATTACACGGTTTCGTGCACTCCATTGTCGAGCAGATCAACGATATCCGGATTAAAACCCTGGAAGATGTCGCGGCCGCATTCAAGCTGCCGGTGGACTACCATATCATCCGATTAATGGGCAATCATCGCCCCATTGTGTTGGAACAGGATGCCGTAGAATTCGCCCGCAAACGCATTCTCCAGCGTTATGGCATCGGTACCGAGGAGTATTTAGAAGACTCCATCGTACCGGCCGATTGGCTGGAAAAGAGAGGAAATTAACCCGGCAACTAACCGGTTGAAGTGACATATGTCTGAAATGCGTAAGGAGTTTCCAGCAGCCTGCATCTCCCATAAGCACGACTTCTACGTAATTATCCGCCGGAGCGATAGAACGTTCACCGGTACCCTTTCCGGCGGCAACATCACCATCTTAAGAGGAAACACCATAACCATGAAAAACATACTGCGTATCTGTCTGGTTCTGATGATCATTCCCACGCTAATACAATGCAGCCACCTTGGCGGGCGGCAGCCGTCCGATGCTGCCGTACCCCCCGTGGAACGGTCGATCATCCGGGTTCACATCACCCGCCAGGGTTATTTCCATCATCGTCCCTGGCAGTTGCACCGCCCGTCCAACCGGTCGGCCATCGGTGTTGTCCTGTCCGCGGAACATATACTGGTAACGGCCCTGCCGTTGGCCAACCATCGTTATATCGAGCTGGAAAAAATCGACAGCCGGGAAAAAAGCCGGGCCGAGGTAATGGTGATTGACTATGAGGCGAACCTGGCG
The DNA here is from genome assembly GCA_013003715.1 of Desulfobacteraceae bacterium. GTDB lineage: Bacteria > Desulfobacterota > Desulfobacteria > Desulfobacterales > Desulfosarcinaceae > JABDIN01. Next base: position 122,396 of record JABDIN010000056.1, read on the forward strand.
CTGTTGAAACCGGAAACCGAAGGTTTTTTAAGCGACCGGGTGCCGATGGCGCTGACCAACGATACCCGGGAAGGGGACAGCCTCGAACTCTGGCAGATCAAGCGCAGCGGCGAGGTGCTTCCCATAAAGGGAACGGTGGCATCCATCGAATTGTCCGCCTATCCGCTGGACCATTCTTTCCTTGCGTATAAATTGAATACCCGGATGCAGGGGGGATTTATCTATGCCACACTTCCCGTGGTCAAGAAAAACAAGCTTGCCGGAATGCTGCAGAGATACGACTCCCAATCACAAACCATTGATATTATACCCGAACCGGTGATATCTCATTTCCTGGCAGATGCAGCCGATGGCCATTATAGCGGGTTTCCCATAGCCGGGTTCGGGTTCAGCGCCCTGAATGATCCGCAACTGCGGCGTTATGAAGCGATCCCCGATAACATCGGCGGTATATATGTGCAAAGCATTATCAAGGGGGGTCCGGCGGACGGCGCCGGCCTTTCGGAAGGTGATATCGTCACCCGCATCGGTGGTGTGGATCTCTCCAATTACGGAAGATACGATCATCCGTTTTACGGCAGAATTTCGATTCAGCACCTCATTCGCTGCGGGTATCAAGTGGGCGATACCCTGGACTTCACCGTTTTCAGGAACGGCGAACAGAAGAACTTGTCCATGGTTCTGGACCATCGCGGCCCCCAGGAGTACCTAGTTCCGCCTTACATCATTGATACACCGCCCCGGTATTACATTTCCGGTGGATTGGTGCTCCAGGAGCTTTCCACGACCTTCCTGAGGGAATACGGATCGGACTGGTCGGCAAAAGCCCCCATCAATCTGGTTTTTTTCAACCAGAATCAGGATTACCTGGACCCTTCCGTCCGGGAAAAAATCGTGTTCCTCTCCTCCGTGATCCCGACCTCCTATACCATCGGGTTCGAAGATCTCACCAACCTGGTGGTCACCGGTATCAACAATCGGAAGATCCGTCGGCTGGAGGATGTGCCTGAGGCCTTCCGGCACCCGGTGGACGGTTTCCATAAAGTAGAATTCGACCAGCACCCCCGGGTCGTCTACCTGGACCCGGATCAATTACCGGATATCCATCGGCAGATTACCCAACGGTACGGCATCGATGGCAACTTCGTATCACCCACCGGCAAGTGATGCCCTTGGTGGCGGTACCCGCACAATTTTTGTATTATCCCTGAAGTTCTGGGCCATGCTAATGCGAACAGACAACAGGTGAAGCCTATGAACCAGAACAACGATTTCATCTCACCGGATACCTTGAAAATCGGTATTGCCCAAATCGCACCGGTTTGGCTGGACCGGGAGCGGACAACGCAAAAGATCATCAGTTTTATCCGGCGGGCTGCGGATGAGGCATGTAAATTGGTGGTCTTCGGTGAGGCGCTGCTACCCGGATACCCCTTCTGGGTCGAACGAACCGATGGGGCGCGATTCAATGATCCGGTGCAAAAAGAGATACACGCCCATTATATGAAAAATGCAGTCCGGATTGAGGCCGGGCATCTTTCCACAATCTGTGAAACCGCGGCTGAAAAACAGATCGCCGTGATCATGGGGTGCATCGAGATCCCCATGGACCGCGGCGGCCACAGCCTTTATTGCACCCTGGTTTATATCGATGCCGAAGGCCGTATCCAGACCACCCACCGAAAACTCATGCCCACCTATGAAGAAAGACTCACCTGGTCTCCGGGAGACGGGCATGGTTTGCGAGTCAATTCGCTGGGCGATTTCACCGTGGGTGGTCTGAATTGCTGGGAGAACTGGATGCCCCTGGCCCGAACAGCTCTCTATGCACAGGGAGAGGATCTCCATGTTGCTCTCTGGCCTGGAAATGTGAGGAATACGGAAGATATCACTCGGTTTATAGCTATGGAATCACGATCCTTCGTGATTTCCGCAGGCGGTCTCATGCGAAATTCCGATATACCGGAGCATACGCCTCATGTGGAGAAAATACGTGGCAATACCTCCGAATCCGAACTCGTTGCCGATGGCGGGTCATGTATTGCCGGACCCGACGGACATTGGGTGGTGCCACCGGTGGCCGGTGAGGAAACGCTGATCACAGCCGTCATCGATCACAAACTGGTCCGGATGGAACGACAGAACTTCGACCCGGCCGGGCATTACGCACGACCGGACGTGATCAGGATGACTGTGGACAGAACCCGGCAGAACATACTGAGGATCAAAGACTGAGCCTGGCAGGGTGCATTCCATGCACCATCAAACTGTTGAGGCAACGATGCTTTTTATGTCACTGCGTAAAACAACTCATTGTTGTCACACCCAAAACCCCTGTCGAAAAAGACAATGAAGGCCCTTATCACATAAGACTACATGATTCGCGGTATTCCGGCCTTCTCAGGTTCTCCTGCCCAGGATTGTTGACAAGTCCTTCGTCACATGCCAATAATTAGCTATAATATCAGCTCCTTTCCTGATGTATACCCATCATCGTCTTTGCATGATTCTTTATATGGTAAACGGTAACCATATGATAATATGGATAAAACGTTATTCGTTGTGCGTGAAGGGAAAATATGACAAACGAGTACAGCAATACCGTCGCCAAACACTATGCTGCGTTCAGACCTGCACTGCATGAAGTGATTCTGCGTCGTCTTATTCGGCCTAGCGATCGTTTCAGTATAGGCCTTGATGTCGGTTGCGGCACGGGGTATTCTGCAGTCGCTTTGGCGGCATATTGCAGCCGCGTATTTGGCCTGGATCCCAATCAACCAATGCTCGACAAAGCAACTATCCATCCGAAGATTTCTTATGTCAAGGGCTACGGGGACGATATGTGCGTTCTTGGGCAAGATCGGTTTGATGTCGTTTCCTTTGCAGGATCACTCTCCTACACAAAAACAAACAAAACGAAATCGGAATTACTCCGAACCCTTGCACTGGACGGCGTGGTTCTCGTCTACGACTTTCAAGTGTTTATTGACGACCTCACTGCAAGCTTAGGAATGTTTTGCTGTTCGGCATCTTTGGACTACAACTTCGCGGAGAACCTATGCGATTGGCCTGAGTTCACATCTGAAGTGGTCGGCACCGACCGGGTCCTTTTGCAGTTATCAGCGCAGGAAGCCGCTCATATCCTATTGGCCAACTCGGATCGATATCAATTATTTCAGGAGAAATTTCCTGATACAGACCCATTTTGTGGTCTTACAGGCTACATTCGACGACTAGGTGGCAAGCCGCAATTGAATGCAGATATCTATTTTGCTCGGCACTCTCTATCGTGATGTGCATTCAAGAGCGCGCACAACAAGACGGTTGCACCTGATAGCAGGGGTCGTGCCGCTGAAAAAGATTTTATTTTTGCTGAAAGCATTGCTATACTCCTAATTTTATGAATACACCTGCGCCAGGTGAACCGCAGCTTCGTCGGCAAAACAGGTAGAAAATAAATGGACTATTCGGTCCACTAAACTATTCGTTATCCCGTGGAATGGAGATCATGAAAATGAATATTGATGAGTTTTGGCAGACAATCGATTCGGTCAATAGTGAATCAGACGGTGATATGGATCGGAAGTGTGAGCTATTAAAACATCGACTTAATGGATTAAACGAACAGGCATTGCTGGACTTCATCAATCACTTTGATTCAGTCGATGTTGGCGCTTATACTTGACCATTATGGGGTGCTGCTTACGTGATGCATGGTGGATGCTCAGATGACTCTTTTTCTGACTTCCGTGCAACTTTAATATCTCATGGTCGTAAAATATATGAAACTGCGTTGGTTAATCCCGAGTCACTCGCTAATCTGGATTTTCGGGACGAGGAGGATATTTGCTACGAGGGATATCAGTACGTAAAAAACGATGTTGCCGAGGAGAAACTTGGCGAAATTCCCAAAAGGGAAAAGCCGTTTCCGGATGAACCTTCTGGTAAGGAGTGGGATGAGGACACAGTAAATGAGCTCTATCCTCGACTATCAGCTAAGTATTCCTTTACAGATGGTGGAGACCGTGGTGGTAGACCTAAAAAGCCTTGGTGGAAGTTCTGGTAATAATTGTCCCCCCAAAAGGGATGACAACGGGCTGGACAAGGATGCGCAAAAAAGCGCGGGGCACCTGTCAGCCCGGACGTTGGCTATTGAGAATGAAAAGACTGATACTATTTTTTGGAATAATCACAATTGTAATTTTTGTCTCTTTTATCGAAAAAGGGTTGTCTATGCGTTTATTTGATAAAATATTTGGAACTAAAAACGTTGTCCAAGTGAAAAATTTGTCTGAACATAGGCAATTTATCGATTCTTTAAGAGAGCCTGCTATAAGAATCGAAAAAGGCAACAAGTCTGGTTTAAGTAAAATTGGAGGGCTTCCAATAGGAAATGTTTCTCTCCGATGGCCGATATGGAAGGGAAAACCATTAGCCTTTCTTTGTCAAGTTGATCTTGATGCCATTCCAAAGTCGGAATTCTCAACATTGCTACCAAGCGAAGGTATATTGTATTTTTTCTACGATCAAGAACAAAGCACATGGGGATTTGATCCAAAGGATCGGGGTAGCTGGAACGTCATTTATATTAGCAAAAAAAATGAATTGAAACCCATAAATGCGCCTGCTGGTTTAGGCAAAGAATACATTTATAAAGAGAAGAATATAAAGTTTTCAAAGATCCTAATATATCCGGACTGGCAAGATGATCGTATAGACAAATTGAACTTAAATGATTCGCAAAGCGATGAATACTTTGAATTACGCTCTTCAATTTTCCAGAACCAACCGGCACATCAATTATTAGGCTATCCTTCACCTGTCCAGGGAAATGATATGGATCTTGAGAGTCAGTTAGTTTCAAATGGACTATATTGTGGAGATGCTACTGGATACCGTGATCCAAAGGCAAAAGAATTGGAATCTGGAAGGAATGATTGGATATTGCTTTTACAACTTGATTCTGATGATGATGCTGGAATGATGTGGGGTGATGTAGGAATGCTGTACTTTTGGATTCGTAAAAGTGACCTAAAAAAAAATGATTTCAGCAATGTATGGATGATATTGCAGTGCTCTTAAAAAATGGTAGCCAACCAATAAAATCAGCCGACGCAAAAAGCCGCGCGGCTGATTGCAGTGTTATAAAAGGACCTCAATGGAGCCAATAATAAAGTGGGATTATTTTAATCATTTAAGACATTACGCAAATCTCTATGGAAATTTCATGGTTCATTTGAAAGAAAACCAAGGTAATCCAAATGATATGTGTGATACTGAAAAAAACGAATTTGCATGGATGTTTTAAACCCATTATGCGAATTGGCCGACTCAGTGTATTTTTATGGTAAATTTTCAAATAAGGAATTAGATAGTTATTCTGATATTAGTTATTTAAAAAAAAGAGGTAAGATTCAAATCTTAGATAAAAAACTACTCCCATACATTGATTTTCTGGACACAACAAAATTCGATGCCGTAAGAGGATCAGTCTTATTCCAACTCACATTAAATGAAGGTATTCTGTCAAAAGTTTTCAAGAATTGTTATGATCCAGCAGTATTGGCCGGAATAGGATCAAACTGCACAAAGTCCGCAATTAAATTCGCAAAATCAAAGATATCTGATACATATTATTTTGCAATTTTAAGCGAAGTAAACTCTGGTTTTGAGTGGCTGTTTTTTCTTGCCACTGAAAATGTTTTTCTTAAATTAACTGAGATTGCTGGCAAGGACTGTAAGGTGAGTCAGGGGTTTATCAATTGCTATGGACGTGGAGTAAGGTTGGCGCCAATGGAAAATAAAATTAGCTATGGGACAGGATTTGCAGAGTAGAATTCATAACCTGCCAGTTCACCGGACGGCAAAAAGCCGCCGCCGGTGACCAGCGCGTTAGCCCTAAAAGGTCAAATATGGATATTTACCCTGAAATAGAGTTATCAAGTGTGCAGCATACTGAAATCGAGACTCTACGGAATAAATCGTTTCCCGACCATCAAGTCCCGCGCTCTTATTACAAGCAGTTGCCTCACCTAAGAGCAGTGAAGTACCAAGATAGCCATCTTGTTGGTTATATGGGCTTAGACTACCGAACTATATGCGTTGGTGATGAAACATATAAGGTCTTGGGTGTTATCGACCTTTGTATCAACGATACTTTTCGGGGGCAGGGTTTTGGAACCTCAATGTTATCCGAGCTCAGTGACTATGCATCAGGAAGAGATGTAGATTTCATAATCTTAATATCTGAGTTACATGACTTTTATATCGCAAATGGTTTTCAACGCATTAACGCTCTCAATTCTTGGTTAAGACTGCATGAACATAAAAACTATGGTGTAGCAGTAGAGCAAGTTAATGAATTGTATGTAAAATCAGTCAGTGGCAAAGCTTGGGCTAATGGTCATGTTGATTGGCTAGGTTATATGTACTAGTTGAGTACCGGGCTAACAAAGCGTCCCAGCCGACGCCAAAAAGCGGGGCGGCTGAACTTTAACGTTCGCTTCCTCAAAACCCCATTTTTTGTTGCAAAACGCAACGATATATGTCATAATGCAACTAATTCTAAATTTCAGGAGGTTATATCATGACAACAGCAATTAGAGTGTCTGGTGAACTAGTAAAAGAGGCTAAAATCTATAGCAAAATTGATAAGCGGTCCATCACTGGACAGATTGAACATTGGGCTAGAATCGGTAAATGTGCTGAGGAAAATCCAGACCTTCCATATGGTTTAATAAAAGAGATGCTCATTGGCCTCGCAGAATTGGAGCAAAGCGAATTATCAGAATATAAATTTGGATAGATCGCCATGAAAATTCTTCAATCAAGATCCTTTGAACGAAAAGTTAAGAAATTCAATAAAGCTCAAAAAGTACAGTTAGATAAACAGATTAAACGTATTGCCGAAACCCCAAACTTAGGGATAGAAAAAAAAGGAGATCTACGAGGTGTTTATGTTTGGAAATTTAAGATTAAGACCATCCAATACCTTTTGGCATACAGAGTCACAGATGAAAGTCTTGAGCTAATAATGATTGGCCCTCATGAAAACTATTATCGTGATCTAAAAAAAAATATTAATAATACTTGAGCGAACAAATTAATTCACTGGATTCCTGTTCCACTGTCGTTCCACAGGAATCAGTGATTAAAACCGTTATATCATTGATATATCACAGATATTCCTATGCTGAAGTGGAATGAAGTAAGAAAATTAATCGTTGAATATTTGGCACCATCGATTAGATCTCTGGGTTTCTCAAATCCAGGAAGAACCATGAGAAGATTTAGAAACCATTTTGTTGATGTCGTAGATTTTCGTTGTGGAAAGTGGAATAACCGAGCATATCTCGCATTTGGTTGCGGATTAAAAAAATACGTCAAAAATAATCCGAAACCTTAGGATTGTATTTTCTATATTCAACCATTTGATAACTAGTCGGATGAACATTTAAATTTTCATGATACAATTGAGGATCAAAAAATTGCACTGCAAATCAATTCGTCAATATTTGCCATTGAGGTAGAGCGATGGTTTGGACTATTTCCTGATGTCAAGACTGCAATAGAAGCTGGATCGAATAATAAGTATTCAGGCCCTGATCACGTAGCTATGTATAATGTTCCAAGTCCAGCGTACAACCTGGCTATAGAGCAATTAACAGATATCATAAATAATGAATAGACATAACGTCAGCATTAACACGGACTGAGAAAAACTGAGCCGATTTGCTCTGCAGTTTTTCTCAGCCGGTTATGATAGGTGTTCGGCTAATACTGGAGGTACAAATGATCATTTCACATAAAGGAAAAAAGCCTGAAGTTCATTCCTCGGCATATATTGCGCCAACTGCAGTGATTTGTGGGGATGTGAGAGTTGGACCGAATTGCCGGGTGATGCATGGTGCTTCAATTATTGCAGAGGGCGGCAAAATTACGATTGGTGAGCATTGTATCATTTTTGAAAATGCTGTGGTTAGGAGCAATGCCAAGCATTCTGCAACGATTGAAAATTTTTGTTTGATTGGTCCTAATGCACATGTTGTTGGATGCACGATTGAAGACGAAGTCTTTATCGCAACTGGAGCTGCAATTTTTCATGGGGCTCATTTGGGCAAAGGTTCACAAATTAGAATCAATGCAGTGGTTCATCTAAATTCATACCTTGAACCTGGTGCTTTAGTGCCAATAGGATGGATAGCTGTTGGAAACCCAGCTAAGCTATTTTCGCCCGGTCAACATGAAGAAATATGGAAGATACAAGAACCACTCAATTTCCCATTGACGGTTTATGGTTTTGATCGACCAGAAGCCACTATGAAAAAGATCACGCAACGGTTAGCTGAAAATCTTGGTTCCCACATCGATGATACCATAATTTCAGAAGGTTAAAGCCGAACAAAGCAGTGCAGTAGACAGCCAGGGCCGTGCCGCTTATGTGAACTTCCAGATTTTCAACTTTTTAAACTCTCTTGCTGTCTGTGGAAACCCTGGCTGCCACTGACCGCGGGCGTTCGGTTCAACGGATAAGGAGGCTCACGGGCAAATAGGGGACGTCCTAAAGTAATCCAGTAATAAATAACGGGCACTGTTTTGATTGATTTGAAAAATATTACAAATTATCGATATTGGATTACTGACGGACGTCCCCAAAGTGTCCCCATTGGGATGATCAACCTTAAACTCGGCAAAATCCACCTGGGCCTGGTAACCGGGTTCGGTCTCAAAACGCATAAAGGCCACCTTGCTGGTAGCTGTCTTTTAATCGGCGAACCTTTCGTTTGACGATTTCGTAGCTACCGGCAAATCCAATATTGGTCAACCGATCATAGATCCAAGTGGCCGTGTATGCATTGTCTTCTTCAATCCAGGCCTTAATATTATCGATATACGGATCGAGTTGACTTTTCTTATGCCGTAGCCCGGGTTGCTTAAAAG
>JABDIN010000064.1 GCA_013003715.1 Desulfobacteraceae bacterium
CCGAATCCCACATTTTGTTCCACGTTCATGAACGGAAACAACAGGGGTTGCTGGAATACCAGCACGGCATCACGATGTTCTGCGGGCTGTTCGCGTACTGATTTTCCGTCGATACGGATATCTCCCGACAGGGGGTTCAGCAGGCCGGCGACGGCCTTTAAAATAGTGGTTTTTCCGGCCCCGCTCGGCCCCAGCAGCGACACCATCTCCCCATCGGCGACGGTCAGATCCAGGTCTTTTACTATCCGATCATCCCCATATCCCAGTGATAACGATTTGAGCTCAAGAATTCCCATCACTGTATACCTGTCAGATGTTGTTTGCCCAGATATCTGGAACTGAAAACCAGGGCCAGCAGCGCGGGGGTGATAAACACCAGGCTGACGGCGGCGGCCACCGGGCGGTCCCCGCTGTTTATCAATGCAAATAAAAGGATCGGCAGGGTGGTAATCTGCCCGCCGCCGATGATCAGGGTGCTGAGGTATTGGCTCCAGGACAGCAGAAAAGCAAATAAACCGGCCACTACCATTCCGTTAAATACCATGGGCGTTGATATACGCACGAAGACTTGAAAAGGCGTGGCGCCCAAAGACCGGGCCTGATCTTCATATTCGGGATTGTAATTGGCAAATACGCCCCACATCACAAAAACAGCATAGGGGAGGCAGAAGGTCAGGTGGATCAACACGACGCCGACGATGGATTCAGTCAATCCCAACCGGATGAACCAGAGATGCAGACCCATGGCGACGCACAGGGGCGGGACGATCACCGGCAGGATAATCACCAGGGACAGGATGTTTTTCAACCTGAAATCGTATAAACCGAGTATCCGACCGGCCGGTGTGCCCAGGCATACGGAAAGAATGGCGGTAATGGCCGCCACGATCATGCTTTGCGCCAGGCCGCTGGTTATCTGGGTCCCGGCTGGCCCGAAAATGTATTCCCATGCACGGTATCCCCATTGTTCAGGCAACAGATCCGGATAAAACCATTGATATGTGAACGACCAGATGACCACGGGGATGAACAACGCCACGATACTGCAGATGATGACGGTGTATAGGAGATATCTCAGCCTCATGTTCGACCGATCCCCGCTGTGTTCCGGGCGTAGCGTGCGAGCAGGCCGGAAAGTATGATACTGACGATCACCACCACGGCGATGATGATTCCGGTTGCGATGCCTTCCGGACGGGCAAATAGATCAACATCACTATAATTCTTATACGCCCAGACCGGCAGCAGGATCGGATGGGTCCTGCCCAGCAAGAAAGGAATCTCGAATGCGCCGAAAGTATAAGCGAAAACAATCAGGCAGGCGGCCCCTAAGCTGGGGAAAATCATGGGGAGTGTGATGTATAGAAAACGTTGCACCCGTCCGGCTTTGAGCGTGCGTCCCACATCCATGTATGCCTTGCCGGTGTGCAACAGCACCGATACGATCATCAAGGTAATGAACGGTACTTCTTTCCAGACATAAGCGGTAATGATGCCGATGCCCCAGGTATCATTGATCCACAGGGGAAAGGCCGAAGGGTTGGAGATCATGCCGAGACTGCCCATGGCGCGGGAAATCATGCCGGATGGTGACATCATGAATATTACGGCTACGGCAATGACCACATGTGGTACGGTGAGGGGGATTTGAAAAACGAATTGGACCATACGGTTGCGATGGGCGATGGATGAAAAGAAAAGCGCCAGTGGAACACTGATAACGGCTGCAATGGTGGTGGAGGTAATGGAGACATAAAGGCTGAGAAGCAGGCTCCAAAAAAAATCCGGATCCAACAGAATCGATACGAAGTGGGCCGATGTCAGCTGGCTTAAACCCGATGAAAACTGATAGCCCATCCCTTGCAGAATCCCCAACACAAGGCCGCCGCCGAACAATACGATAATCGTCAGCAGTGCCGGTCCTAACATGAGAATGGCATTCATCGTCATCGGCTGTCGGCCAAAGACGGTTTTATACCTGGTCGATGTGTGGGGAAAAATCACCTGGCTTTCAGTACATGTGTTTGCCACCCTTTTTCCAGCTCGATCAAAATTTCGGATGGCGGTTCTGGCAGTTGGTGCGCCTGCAAAACATCGTTGGGCAAGGTGGCGATACCCAGTGGTAAATCCCTGAACTTCCGCCGCCAACCGGCATTCAGTCGGCTCACCTCTATGGCCGGAAAGTCGCCCCAATTCTCCTGGTCCGCTTTCGCGAGCTGCGCTTCCGGAGAGATAAGGAAATCAGCCAATATCATCGCCCCTTCTTTATCCCCGGCATTGAATGGAATGGCGACAAAGTGGGTGTTGCTGATCGTTCCTTCATCAAAAATAAACGTTCTCACGGATGCGGGGTAAAGGCCGTCGTGGATTTTCTTGGAAGCATCTGCCGGGTGATAACTGAAGGCGAAGTCAATTTCCCTGTCCGCGAAAAGATGGGCGAGCCGGATTGGGGATTCCGGATATGTCCGCCCCCCGCGCCAAAGTGACGGGGCAAGGCCTTTCAATAACGAATATGTGGCCATTGCGGCTGTATCAAAGACCTCGGGGTCACTATTGCTCTGCCATAACTGCACTTCGCCGGATACATGGTAAAAAACATGCCTGACAAAAACCGACCCGGTAAAATCCGGTGGCGCCGGGTAGGCGAACCGTCCCGGATTTTCACGGATCCATGCGATCAGATCACCAAGGCTTCGGGGCGGATTCGGTGTTCGCCCGGAGTCATAAATCATGACCACCTGGGCGCTGCCCCAGGGCGATTCAAGACCTTCCACCGGCTCGCCAAAATCGTTTTTAACCGACGGACGGGTCCAATCCACATATTTCCCGTTGGGCAACTGATCGGCAAAGGGTCCGAACAACAGATCATTTCGCTTGCAGGTCCTGAAGTTTTCGCCGTTTATCCACATGAGATCGACCTTGCCATCGGAGTTTTTCCCCGCTTGTTTCTCGACCAGAATTTTACTGACGATTTCACTGATATCCTTGATGGGGACCTGACGCACGGTGATGTCATAACGTCTTTTCATTTCCGGCACAACATATCCGTTGACATAGGTGTTCGCCGCCGGTGATCCTCCCCACATGTACCAGTCCACGGTTTGTCCCTTGGCGGAATCGACGATTTCAGTCCATGGACGCGCGACCGCTTGCGTATGTAACAATATGCCATAAAATAAAGTGATGATAACTATGAGGTTGAGGTGTTTTTTGTGCTTCATATCCCCGGGATGCTCCGTATTTTTCGATTTATGGTTTTATTTACAGGTAGTTATACCGGCATTTGGTTTCAATAGTCGGCGGGATATCAAATCTAACAGACATCGATGAATAGCTTGTAATAGCTTGAAAAATATACACTGTCAAGTGATCAACATATTGAAAAAACATATCATTTTAATATAGGGAGATCGCTGGTGAAGATGATTTGCAGGGTAATCCGGACGGTTGACCGGGGAATGAACAACCTTGATTTTGAGACGGGTTACCTATATAGTTGCCTAAAATCAAAGAAAAAAATGGCGGAAGTGCATGGGAATCGAACCCACCCGGGACGGTTCTAGCGCCCCACACCGGATTTGAAGTCCGGGAGCCCCACCAGTGAGCTGACCACTTCCGCAGAGACAAGTGTGAGACGTATTTTAACGGCAATTTAATTTTTGTCAATAAAATTGAAATGGGTATAAAATCATAAATTTATTTCCAGGAAAGCATGATTAAATGATAAATGAAAAAAGACTCGTGAACACCTTTAAGGAACTGGTTCAAATCGACAGTGTTTCCCGTGACGAGAAAGCGGTTTGTGAACATCTCCAACATATCTTCAGAAATTTCGGTGCAAGTGTCACCATAGACAATGCCGGTGAAAAAGCCGGGAGCAACACCGGTAACCTCATTTGCAAACTCGACGGTACCATAAATGCCCCGCCCCTCTTATTGAGCGCACACATGGACACGGTTGATCCGGGTAGAGGCATTACGCCCGTTGAAAAAGACGGCCGGATCACCAGCGATGGTACAACTATATTGGGTGCGGATGATAAAAGCGCCCTTGCCGTCATCATTGAGGTCCTGACCTGTTTGCTGGACAAACAATTGCCCCGCTGCCCCATGGAATTCGTATTCACAATCTGTGAAGAAGTCGGCCTGCTTGGCGCGAAACACCTGAATTATAGTTTAATTACAGCCAAATCCGGTTATGTGCTGGATGCCGGGGATGTGGAGAATGTCATCAATAAGGCACCCGGTTCGAACAAGATCGAATTCAATATTCACGGGAAAGCCGCCCATGCCGGTTCAGCGCCTGAAAAGGGGATCAATGCCATCTCCATAGCCAGTAAAGCCATTGCGTCCTTGGAGCTGGGCAAAATCGATGACGAAACCACCTGCAATATCGGCGTCATCGAGGGCGGAAGTGCGATCAATGTCATCCCGAACCTGGTGAATGTTAAAGGTGAGATCCGGAGCCATAACGCAGATAAACTGGAGCGGGTCACGAAAAGGATGACCGATGCTTTTGTCTGCACCGTAGCCGCCTACAAAAAGAACGATACGGACGAGTTGCCCGGGCTGGATGTGGTGAAAACGGCTGACTACACATCTACCACCCTGGCCGATGACCATCCGGTGATCACGGTTGCCATGCAGGCGGCCCAAAACATCGGTATGAAGCTTGGCCTGAAAAAGGCCGGCGGCGGTTCGGATGCGAATGTGTTTTTCGGCAAGGATATTATTGCGGCTGTTCTCGGTACCGGCATGAGGGATGTCCACTCGGTCAATGAATCGATAGCAATAAAGGATATGGTCAAATCAGCGGAACTTCTTGTTGAACTTATCCGGCTGCACTCCACGGAAACAACTTAGACTAAAGAATATCTATGCTGGCATATCTCGACTGTTTTTCAGGAATCAGCGGGAACATGATCCTTGGTGCGTTCATCGACCTGGGAATTGATCCCGGCTGGTTGAAAAAAGCCCTTTCTCCGCTGGGTCTGAAATCTTTCACGCTGAAGACTGACCGCGTATCCCGAAACGGCATCGGGGCGATCCATGTGGAGGTTGACGCAAAAGCCGATACGAAATCCCGCAACTATTCGGATATTCAACGAATTATCGACGCGTCCAATTTGTCCGGATTTGTTAAAAAAAAGAGTCTCGACACGTTTGACCGCCTTGCGGCGGCGGAATCCAAAATTCATCAATGTGCAAAAGAGAAAGTGCATTTCCATGAGGTCGGGGGGATCGATGCCATCGTGGATATTGTCGGTACAGCACTTTGCTTTGAAAATCTGGGCATATCAGGCGTTGCCGCGTCCACGATTCCGTTGGGCACCGGGTTGACAACCTGCCGCCATGGGGTGATTCCCATACCCGCGCCGGCAACATTGGAATTGTTGGCGTCGGTTCCCACGTACGGCACGGATGTTCCACATGAACTGGTAACCCCCACCGGCGCCGCCATTTTAAGAACCTGGGTGCAATCATTCGGACCGATGCCGGTGATGAAGATCCGCAACACCGGCTATGGCGCCGGTACCCGGGAACACCCGGACCGGCCGAACCTGCTGCGGATGCTCACCGGAGACGCTGCTGAAAAGACAGCCGTGGAAAACAGTGAAACCGTCGTGGAGATGGTGACCGCCATCGACGACATGAACCCTGAGATTTTCGGTTATCTGATGGAACAATTGTTCGGTGATGGCGCCCTGGATGTCCTATGGTCGCCGGTATTCATGAAAAAAAACCGGCCGGGGACCATGATCCATGTCGTCTGCCGGGAAGCGGACACCCGGAAACTCGTTCATCGGATCCTGACGGAGACCTCAACCTTGGGGGTCCGGTTTCAAACCATGCAGCGGGTGGCGCTTCCCCGGAAAACCGTTGATGTCAACACCTCATACGGACGGGTAAAGGGCAAACAAATTACCCGAATGGATGGTTCGGTCCGGATTTTACCGGAATACGAAGAGTGCCGGCGAATTGCCTTGGAAACCGGCAAGCCTTTGGCCGCAATATACGAGGAACTGTCGTTTGCGTTTTCCGATGGCGGCGACCATCGTCCCGATGATGAATCCGCCCCATGATGAATTTAAATGATGGCATCTTGAGTATATCGGAAACAAATAGGATAGCCGGCGACTGCCGGAAGTGTATGTCCGGGCGTATCGGCAATGATGGGACCTTTCGGTTGAGACGGCAATGAATATACGGAAATCGGCGTGTCTTTTTCTGGCCTGGGGATTCTATTCCGGCAAAATCCCCAAAGCACCGGGGACCTTCGGATCCCTGGCGGCCTTACCCTTTTGTTTCCTGTTGTCAGTGTTGCCGACATATGCCAGTATCGCCGTCATCATCATATTCGTCGGCATTGCTGTATGGATTGCCGGAAATGCGGAAAAGCTGTTGAATGAAAAAGATCCCGGCAGCATCGTGATCGATGAAATTGCCGGTATGTTTGTGGTTTTCATGGGACTGCCTTTCACACCGGGCATTATTGCGGGCGGCTTTGTGCTGTTCCGGGTCTTGGATATCCTTAAACCCATACCCATCCGCACCATCGAACGGCGGCTAAGTGGTGGTACGGCCATTGTCATGGACGATGTCGCGGCAGGCGTCATGGTGAATTTATTGCTCAGATTGGTTATGGTTTTCACCTAAATGGCGTGATACTAATGTGCCGCGGAAAACTTTACTCGGGAGATTCGATAGCAACCATTGAATGCCAAACGATCTTCACAGGACGACATAATTCATAAGCCCCCTAAAAGTGCCCGGCGGGAGAATATAGAGGCCGTTATCATCGCCGTCATTCTGGCGATCCTCATCAGGACCTTTGTGGTCCAGGCCTTTAAAATCCCGAGCAGTTCCATGGAAAACACCTTGCTCGTGGGAGACCATATCCTGGTCAACAAGTTCATATTCGGGGTCAAGGTGCCTTTCACCGGCAAAACCATCATACCGGGGCGGGACCCCGCGTACGGGGATATCATCGTTTTCAGGTACCCGAAGGACCCGAGCAAGGACTACATCAAACGCGTGATCGGCATGGCCGGGGATATGGTGGAGATCCGGAACAAATCAGTCTACATCAACGATGAATTGGTCGACTCGGGCTTTGCCGAATTCAAGGATCCCACCTATTACCCGAGGCCGGAAAAAAGGGATAATTACGGACCGGTAAAGATCCCCGGCGACTCGCTCTTTGTGATGGGCGATAACCGGGATAACAGCAGTGACAGCCGGTTCTGGGGATTCGTTGAGAAGGAGTCCGTCAAAGGCAAGGCGTTCATCATCTATTGGTCCTGGGACAGCGAGCATTTTTCCTGGAGCGGTATCCACTCGGGTGTCCGGTGGAATCGTCTGGCGAAAGTATTGGAATAAAGGATAGTCTCACTTTTGCAGTTTACTAAAAAAGACATACTTGATATGGAATCCCTGTCAGCGGAGGAGATTTCACTCATCCTGGACAATGCCGAGAGCATGAAGGAGATATCCAGCCGCCCCATTAAAAAAGTGCCGACACTTCGGGGGAAAACCGTTGCGCTCTGTTTTTTGGCGCCTGATGTGAGCGTTCGCTGTTCATTCGACGTCGCCGCCCAGCGATTAAGCGCGGATCATACGCTTGTCTCGCAAACCGATTGTTCTCACCTTCAATACAGTGCCGTCAGCCGTCTGGTCGCGTACCTGGAACATTTACGGACGGACATCATTGTGATCCGTCATCCCCATGCCGGTGTCCCATCGGCGCTCGCACAACGATTGAAAACATCGGTCATCAATGCCGGGGACGGCAACCATGCTCACCCGTGCCGGAC
>JABDIN010000006.1 GCA_013003715.1 Desulfobacteraceae bacterium
TAACACACCGGTTATCGGTTGATTCAATATGGCGTCGTGAAGCTTTGAATCCGCATAAAAAGGGGCATAAATCATGCTGATGGATTCACCGATCCGGGCCTGGTGCAGGATCGGTTTGGGAAGGTCCACACTGAATCTTTCCAATATGATATCCATCGCTTGATCCACATTTATCAGTGGTTTAATGAAGTTTCCCTTGATTTCGGGTGTAACGAAACGCAGTTTCATCGCCTGGCTTCTCAATCCCACGGATACCGGAAAATGCAGTGAGGCAGCGGCCTGGTGGCTGACGTCCAGAAAACGGTTCTCGATGCTGCGGTGAAGGCAGGAGAAGAGCATTCCCTTGAATCGCCAATATGGGAAATAGATCAATTCCTTCTCCACCGGTGCATTGTTCGGCAGCATGTACCTGAAAAAATCCGTCGGCATCAGGTATGACTTGACCCGACAGAAAGCGCAGGTGAAGAGCCTGTCCGTTTCGTCGAGGATGGCAGGTGCCCCGCATTGGGGGCACTGGTATTCGATTTGAAAATTAATACTTTTCTCCGCATTCGGTGCAGAATTTAGCGTCGCCCAGGTTTTCAACTCCGCATCCCGGGCAGCGTTTCGGTCCGGTTTTTTCACCCGACGGATGACCGCATCGTGAGCAGAATTTGGCATTGGGCGTCAGGTTTTTACCGCATTCAGAGCATTCGGTGAACACAAGCAGCTGATGACCGCATTGCGGACAGAATTTAGAATCAATGGGTATAGGGTGTTTGCATTCCTGGCAATTGGTAATTTTTTGAGACGCATCCCCCTCTTTGGTGCCCGCACCAGCACCGGCAAAAAACTGGGCAAACATGGCCGGCATCATCAGGCCCATACCGGCGCCCATGCCTTCTCCGGCCCCGCCTTCGGCTTCGGAAGCCTTTTCCATGGCCATGGCGGCCTTCATTTGCATGAGCTTGTTCATGTCGTCAAACACCCCCACACGGCTCCGGTCGTCTATGGCTTTCTGAACTTCAGGCGGCGGCGTAATGGCATTGATATAGACATGGGTCAACCCCAGTCCGAAGTGCCTGAAATCCTGCTGTATCCGCTTGGTCAACCCGTCAGCGAGCTCATCATATTTCGCGGGCAGGTTCAGGATGGAATCGATGATTTCGCCCATATAGTCGTTGAATCGGGAGACGATGACGCGGTTCAGGTACTCTTCCACCTCTTCCGTATTGAAAACCCCCTGGGTGCCCACCAGTTTGTTGATAAACAGAACGGGTTGCACCACCTGGAGGTTGAATATGCCGAAAGCCCGGAGGCGGATCAGCCCCAGCTCAGAATCCTTGAATGCCACCGGGTCCCGGGTGCCCCACTTCAGGTTGGTAAATACTTTCATATTCACGAAGTACATCTCCGCCCGAAGGGGACTGGTGCCGGCCCACGGGAGGCTGGCGATTTTGGTCAGGATGGGAATATTCCCCGTTTTCAGTGTATGGCGGCCGGGGCCAAACGCCTCGATTGCCTTGCCTTTATAAAAAAAGACGCCCACCTGGCTCTCTCTGACCGTGAGTTGTGCGCCGAATTTGATTTCTCCGGAGCCTTTTTCCGGCAGGCGATGTACGAGTTCCTTGCCGGATTCATCAAACCATTCCAGGTTTTCAAGAAATACCAGATTATCTGCACCCATGACTGTTTCTCCTCTTTACAATTTATATTATTCCGAAGTTTGTGTTTTAATTGAATGCTTTCGGTCTCTCTTATTCATTAACGGCGATTTACTGAAAATCTTTAAAAGAAACAGGTGAGCCAGAGGTAAATACCATCCAGAGGTTTTAATTGAGTATCGGTGAAGGGCAGCGAAAAGCCGCCGAATTCCGTGTCGCCCCCTCCCCAGTATTTGTTTACACCGGTGGTGAGTTGGAGATTGTCCCGCACATCCCAAATCAGGCGCGGTTGCAGGATGCCGGAGGGGCCATGCAGGTCGGTGATCGAGGTAAGATGCAGATTCACCAGGGGATGGAGTTCAATCTGAACGCTGGCGCCCAGGTAAGACATGCCCAGGGTATGAATCTCCCCCCGGGCCACACGTTCGATGAGATCGGGATTGGACAATGCGTCCATGGGGTGATCGACACCCAACGTGTTTGTGTAGAACTCAATCAGCCCGTAGAGGTTTTTATCCCACCATACCCATGAGTAATCCAGGTTGGCCATATAAGACCAGAATCCGGGATCTGATCGGCCATCGGCCAGGAAGGTGTATGTGGCATCCATACGCCATGCCGCATCCTTGAGATATCCCGAAGTGCCGAGCCCTAATATATAATCCTCGAAGTGACGCGCTCCCATGATATCATACTCGAGGCTGTTCACCATATCATGGTATTTAATGGCGAAAGAGGCGTTGTCGACTTCCACGTCCGCATCATCAGGCGCTTTTCGCGCTACCCCCACTAACTGGATTTCTCCTCCGCCTGGTGTCAGAAGTGTACCGGCGATCATATCGTCGCCGACCTTATAATCCCGGTCCACATCCGTGGGGGAGAAGGGGTTGAATACATCCATGGGATTGAAAATCAATCCGTTTCCCCAGGTCAGGGCCTGCCTGCCGATCCGAAGGGTACCCCATGCCGGTGTCAGGGTGAGCACAAGCCGGTCAATACGGTGGTAACCATATTGGCGGTCGTTTTCATAAATCGTTGCCGTCAGGTCCATTAATCGGCGATCATCTTCCACCGTCTGATCCGGGAATAGACCGGATCCCGGCGTTCCGCCACCTAAAAGCGTTGTGCGAACCTCCCTGAAGTCCCCGCCTGCAAAAATGGTTTCGTAGTGAATATCCAGTTGTGCGCCGGTATCGGAGATCACCGCAAGGTTCAGCCGTGCATCCAGGCTGACGTCGTCATAGGGACCGCTGTCCACATCGTGATACAGGGTGCCGGCTTCCGGGAAAAAACGAGTCCCCGCGGCTTTGACGCGGCCGCCCCAATCAAAGGAAAGAGCGGAGGGGGCCGTATCCGCTGCCGGCATCGTGAGACCCGGGACAGCGAGAAGACATAATATGAGAAATACCTTAACCGGATTCACCTTATATTCGTCCAGACGTTGTTTGATTTCGAGTGGCAAAACCCTGCGATTCGCGTCAAATCATATGCTCATTTGCATGGTATTACGCTTTTGGCCACTGAAACTCGCTTCCTTAAATTTCATCAGTGCTGATCCGACAAGTGGCATTACAATCCAGGCTTCAAAATAGCCAATGGTGAGATACCAATGCGACATCAGAAAACCCAATCCCTGACCTTCAATAAGACCGACAACCACATAATCAAAAGCAAAAAGTTCCACTGAGGCGTAGAAGGCGAACCATAAGCTCGTCTTGAAGTAGTCACCACCTAAGAACACGACCACAAAAAAACAAAAGAAGGGCAAAATCGAAAAAAATCCCATCCACGTAATTAACATTTGTTCTGCTGTCGTCCAGGTAAGAAAGTAGTCAGAAGATAATCCGATAAGATAAAACACGGCCCAGGCGACACAAACAACAGTGATCAATACCAGATGTTTTTTGATATTCATAATTATGTCTCCCTTTCAATTCTCATTATCTGTTTTAGTTGCTACACCTCAACTCATTGACCGTCAGGCACAATCGCCAACGTATAGTTATCGAGCGATCCTTCCGTCCTGGATCATCACAAGCCGACGTGCACAATCCATTACCATTTTATCATGGGTGGAGAAGATAAAGGTGGCTTTTTTCTTCTCATTCATTTCCCGCATGATCTTCAGCAGGCCTTCTCCGGTTTTGGAGTCCAGGTTGGCGGTGGGCTCATCGGCCAGCACGATGGACGGATTGGAGACAATGGCGCGGGCAACGGCCACGCGCTGCTGCTGACCACCGGATAATTCCGACGGGCGCCTGTCGTATTTGTTTTCCAGGCCCACCTCGTCGAGGATCATGCGGGACCGTTCCCGGCGTTCGGCCGTGCCGACACCCTGGAGCAGCATGACATACTCGACATTTTCCCGGGCCGAGAGAACCGGAATCAGATTGTATGCCTGAAATACAAACCCGATCCGGTGCAGACGTAATTCGGCAAGCGCCGCGCCATTAAGTTCCGCGTAATTCTCGCCATCTACGATCACCTTGCCGGCATCAACGGTATCCAGCCCGCCGATAAGGTTCAACAGGGTGGTTTTTCCGGAACCGGACGGCCCTGCCAGGGCCACAAATTCCCCTTTGGCAATGTCCAGATCGACATTGTCCAGGGCGCGTACTTCGACCTTGCCCTGCATGTACTTCTTTTGAATGCCCCTGCATTGCACTATGGTTTCCATTCGATCCATTCCCCGAATTTTCTAAAATTATGTTTGGGCCATCGCCTGGATGGGTGTAAACCGCGCCGCCTTGGATGCCGGATAAAGACTGACCAGGGCGCCGAGAACGAATACCACCAGGTTGGACACCAGGATGTCCGATTCCAGCAGCACGGGATAAATCATCCTTGACATCCCGGCGTATTCCACCCCCGCAGCCAGATCCGACAAGTCAATTCCTGTATTGCTCAGCAACAATACACTGAGAATTCCCAGAAGGTTGCCGATAACCATACCGATCATCAGGATGATGCTGG
The DNA here is from genome assembly GCA_013003715.1 of Desulfobacteraceae bacterium. GTDB lineage: Bacteria > Desulfobacterota > Desulfobacteria > Desulfobacterales > Desulfosarcinaceae > JABDIN01. Next base: position 4,617 of record JABDIN010000006.1, read on the forward strand.
ATTCGATCAATACCTGGCGGATGATCCTTGCCGGCCGCATACCCAGGGCTTTCAACAGTCCGAATTCCCGCATGCGTTCAAAAACCGCCATCAGGGTCGTATTGGTCAACCCGAATCCCATGGCGACAAACATCACCACATACCAGATGAAAATAAAGCTGTTGGACATTTCAAGATACGCATTCAACACCGGCAACAATTCCCTCCAGGTGTTCACCTCGAATTCTCCTCCGGTTCCCAGCTCCCGCCGCAGATCCGCCACGACGGCTTCGCTGTTCCGGTGGCCGGGCAATGCCACGCAAACCTCGGATACCTGATTCCCCATCTTCAACATTTTCCGGGCGGCGGATCCGGATACAAAAACAAATTGTTTTTCCGTCGCTTTCATCTCCGCCTGGAAAATACCCTTGATGCGAAAGGCCTTCGATGCAATCTCGCCGTCGGCGTCCTGGGCCATGAGAATTATTTTCCGGCCCAACCGGGTGTCGAAAGTCTCCAGGAGTTCCTGCCCGACCAGGATGCCATTGGCGTCCGATTCCGAGAGGTATTCGCCATCAGTGACGGCGTCACCGATGAAGGAGACCGCTTTTTCCGCCGATGCATCGATCCCCACAAGGGTCACACCGGCGGAGTGTCGGGCATTGCCGGCCACGGCATTGAGGCGTACCCGGAATGCACTGTGGGCGCCGGGCGGCAGCACTTTTGAAAGCGCCGCGTGCACGAGTTCCGGTTCGCGGATACTGTTCTCGACAATGGGATCGTTCCGGTAATTCCGGCTATGGACCTGAAGGTCACCGGTTAATGTCGAAATCCCGTTATCAATCATCCCGACTTCGACCCCCCGCATGAGCGCCCCCATAAACACCATGCTCCAAATACCGATCACCACTGCGATGAGAATTACCGCTGTGCGCCGGGGATTCCGCCAGATGTTCCGCCAGGCGATGGTGATATCCATTATTTATTCCCGAACAGACGGACGATTGGGTTAAACATGACTCATGGCCTCCAACGGCTTCATCCGCCGTATTTTCAGCGCCGGGTAAAGCGCCGATAGAATGGTGATGATAAAAACGGCCGCCGGCCCGGCCACCAGGGTAAACATGGACAATCGCGGGTAAATATTCCCGGATATCCCGTATTGACTGAGCAGGTCGGAGGATCCCGACAGGTCGATTCCGTTCGACTGAAAATACAAGGTGATCAATGCACCGGCGATCATGCCGGAAAGGATACCCATGAGGGTGAGCATTGCCGACTCCGCGACAAGCACCTTGGTCAACCGGCCGGGTTTGGTCCCGATGGCCATGAGCACGCCGAATTCGTGGGTCCTTTCGAAGATAGCCATCAGGAAAGTGTTGAGGATGCTGAAGGCCACCACGATGACCAGGATCAGGTACATGATCACACCCATGATCAGATCCATGGATATTGCCTGCCGCAACCCCGGCACCAGTGCTTCCCAATCCAGGACGGCCAGGTCTGCATCCGGGTATTTCTCCGATATTCCCGCCATGACCGCACTTTTGATGCCGGGTATGGCTTTCAGTGTATCGCCGATGATCACCACCTCGTGAACGGCCCGATCCATGGCATATATCTCCTGGAATCGTTTCAAAGGAATTTGAACCGTATTGCGATCAAAATCGTCCAGCCCTGATTTGTATATACCGATGACTTTTGCCACCGTTGCCGCCATTGAACCGTCCCGCCCCTGTCCCATGATGGTGAGTTCACTCCCCACTGAAACACCGAGGTTTCCGGCCAGCAGACGGCCCACCAGGGCAGGGACCAGGTCCTGATCGTCCGGTGTGTCAGGAAAATACCCGCCCGCGAAGGTGGTTTGTTTCAATGTGGAGACTTCAGCTTCTCCTTTCGGATCGATACCCAGGACCAGCGCGCCATAGGTCCGGTTTTCCGAGGACACCAGGGAAAACGCATTGGCCCGGTAAGTGAAGGCACTCACCTTGTCGATGGCGTCAATAATCGATGCGATATATGAAGGATTCGGCACCACCATCCGCATTCGCTTCTTCTCATGATACCCTACAGCCTGCACCTGGAGGTGTCCGGTGTGGATTTTCACCGATGCATTGATCATGGTTGCGTAGCTGCCGAACTGGAAAGAGAGCATAAAAATCAGCAAGACGCAGGCAAAACAGATGGCGCCGGTAGTCAGGACGGTACGGCGGGTATTTCGCCAGATGTTTCGCCACGCCATTTTGAGTTCAATGGAGAACATGATCATCTCCTCGGGTTTTTCAGGTTTGAAACCGTAAATATGGTGCTGGAAAGCGTGTCCATAAACCTGAGTTCGGTATAGATCAATTCCGTATAGCTGTCCCCGGCATCGGCTTTTTTCATTCGCCATTTCACGGGATAGAGCCGGTCTCCCATCATTTTGATATCATAACATCTCATGGATTTTACCAGTTCCAGGTCCTCATCATAGAACTCCTGGGCCAGGATGATGTCGTCTTCGCGGACAGCGATTCTCTGCATACCCCAAATCACCGGTGCATCGGGTCTGGGCATGGATTTTATCCAATACACCTGTTTGCCGTCCACCTCTTCGGTTTTGTCGAGCGTGTGCGTATAATCGTTTAAAATACTATCGGTTTTGGCGAGGTCATTATTGGAAAAATCCGATCCCATCCAGGCCTGGGACATCATAGAGGGCGGCAGCTTGATCACACGGTTTATTTTGGGATTGTACATCCACATGTCCTTGCCCGTTTTCAGGGTGCCGTTTCCTTTGTCCCGGGCCGGAGATTCGATGCGGATCAAGCTGTCGGCATCACCACGTGTCCAGGCTGTCATTTTCATCTCCCGGCGCCAATCCGGACGGTGGATGATCATTTCCACCGCGGCTTCCGAGGATTTGCCGCGGTAATATTCAAAACCATCCCGTACCCGTTGATCCGCACTGCGGGTATCCGCTGAAATGCCCCCGGATATGACTAGAAGACCGATAACCATGAATGATACCAAACGGGTTTTCATTTTATTGCCTTTATTGAGTTATCTCTCCGGTTTTCGAAAGGCCGCGGATAATGACAGCTAGGAAATCACGGGAATAGGCCAGGGGATCCTCGACCGATCCGAACCATTTCTGTAATAACAGCGCATCCCAGGTCCCCACCAGCGAAGCGGCGATGCTGTCGGGATTTGAATCTGCACGGAATTCTCCCGTATCAATACCTTCCCGGATCAGGGCGGCAACCAGCTCCCGAATGGCGTCATAGGCGGCCTTGAACGCCAGTTTAAACCGCTTTCGCAGTGTCGAGGAGGACGAGGCGGACCAGAATTCCATGACCAGTGCGAAACTGTCCATTTCATCCATCCATGCCGTGATGATCGAGTCGTTCATCACCATCAACCGATCCGCCGCCGTGCCCCGCAGGGCGTTGATGCCCACCTTGAGAGACGAGTTGTTCCGTTCGAAAAACCATTGGAAGACATCGAAAAACAAAACTTCCTTGCTGTCGAAATATTCGTAGACCGTACCTTTGCCTATCCCGGCCTCCACCGCGACTTCGGCAATCCGGGTGCCGGCGAACCCCTTCCGGGCAAATACCCGGGAAGCAGCCCCCAGAATCCGTATCTTTTTTTCTTCAATTGTGGAACCTTGTTTCATGAACACTAACCCTCTTACATTGAATTACCGACTATTGGGTTTTCTGGAAAAGCTTTATTTTTGATTTAAAATATAAAAAAGTAAAATAGTCAAGACAAAAACTGACCAGTCAGTCGGAATCTAACGTACCTCATATTTATTGTCAATCACTTGTTCAGGTGAGGGTCGGAAAATTTTTGCCGCCGATGAAATCGCCGGATGAATGACATACCGATGGTTGAGGTTATCGCTGCGGCCCGTATGGACCTGTACAAATGGCGAAACCGTCATCCACAAACCCTGGTACTCTCCGTAGATACCGGATACCATCGGCAGTATGGTGTGGATCCCGACGAGGGCCATCGTAAAATCGGTGGTCTCATGTTTCCTGTTGGGAAGGGAGAAAGGTTCTCTCGGTAAAGGAACGTGTCCTCGGTATCGAGATTAATGGCATATCTAAAACGCACCCGGTAAATAAATTACAATCTAATCCAGGTCTGCTGGCGGATCGTATCGGTGAGAATACCATTAACGTTGTTTCATATGGCCGAGTATTATTCTTTGCGATGGGGGTGGACGGTCTCCTGTTTGTCGATCGGATGAATTACTTTACATCGTTTCAAATCGGAAAGGAGGATAGGAAATCTCTCCGTCGATCCCATCCTCCCAGATTCCGCCAAACGCCGATTCACCTGCTTGGGGAGCAGGCGGGGTTCTAATTAAAAAAGACCCCGGCACTTGCCTACTTGGATTTTTGGCTCTTCTCTTCCTTCTTTACGGGTTTGTCCCCGGCTTTTTTTACCGGGATACAACCACAAACGCATCCGCATCCGTCGGTTCTCTTTTTTTCAGTCATTCATATCATCTCCTTTCTGATTAAGTAGTTGAGCAATTGGTAAAATAAAAAACCAAAAAAAATTACTAATTTTTTTCGGTCGACAATTCCTTTAGCCGCTGACGCACAATTCCCAGTTCATTTTTGAGTTCTGTTTCATACTGCTTCAAGGATACCAGATTCGATCTTTCCGGTTCAGATTTATTGAACCCACCTGTACCTTGGCATCCGCAGGTGCAAACTTCTGTTAATAATTGCCTGCATTTTTCCATTGCCTTCTCATCTATTGAATACGGTATCCAGTATCCTTTCCGTTCGCTCCTGATAAGGCCGGCCTGCTTCAATATCTTGAGGTGCTGGGATACAGCGGCAGTGGTTATACCGATTGTTGCAGAAATAACCTTAGCGCCCATTGGGCCCTGTGATTTCAGCAGCTCAATGATTTTAAAACGTGTCTCAACGCTCAGCACTTTAAAAATCTCGGAGGGTTCTACATTCATGGCAGTCACTATTTAAGTTTTTAAGCAATTACTTAATTATAAGTCAATATTTTATTGTGTCAAACTTTTTTTTGGAATAATCATAAGGCGAAAAATATGCAGATAAATACGAAACCGGGAGGCATGGGCGGGGAGGGGATGGCGATGAATGATGAAGCTGCCGGTCCCAGCGGTTGGTTGGCATTTACTTCGGCAATAAAAGCGATGCGGATTGGAGAATGAAAGGTAACGGTCAGTTATTGAAAATATGGAACCGGTTTAATGGTCTGATTTTTTTTCATCCACAGCGATGGCCCCATGGGGAAATCCTCAGCCGGACCACGGCATTGCTGGTTGTCGGGGCGTTTCTGGTCAACAGGTTCATCCAATTCGACCAGTTCCCCCAAACCTTCGCGGCCACCAGTGCTTTTTATGGCGCTTTCCGCACCGTGACAGGCGACCCCGTTTATTCAAACGCTGCCATTGCGGTGGTCTGGGGTATTAAAGCACTCGTTTGGGGATTGGAGATCGCCGTCTATTTCGGTTATATCCTGGCCTACATCGGCCGGGCCAAAGCGGTCTCCGTGGCCCGCGGGTTTATGGAAACCGCCTATCCCGTCATCATTGCCGGCCTGCCGGTTCTCATATTCATGGCGCCTTACACGCTGCCAACGTATGTGCCGGTATCGTCGCCACGGCACGTCTATTTTTATGTCCTGATTTCATTGCTGATTGCCGTGGGCGGGGCAGTGAATCTCATCGGCCTGTTGAGCCTCCGCAAGGGGTTCACCATCATGACGGAAGCCCGGGTACTCATCACTACGGGTATTTTCCGGTATATCCGCCATCCCCTGTACAGCGGCCATTTCATCATATTCCTCGGCAGCCTGTTACTACGGCTGCACATTTATACCGTGATCCTCTACATTGCGTTTCTTCTCGGCCAACTCCATCGATCCCGGATCGAAGAGCGGAAGCTGCGCGCCATATTCCCCGAACACGACCGGTACCGGCAATTCACGGGTATGTTTTTCCCGCGGTTCAGCGGTTATAAAATTAAAAAAATGCCGGAGAAATGAGTTGATGTTTTAACAGGCCCGCACAACCCGGCGGGAAACAATTACCGGTGCGCCTTTATTCCTCAACAATTTCACCGTCCCGGTATGTGATGTGGCTGTGAATGGCGCCTGACTCTTGCCAATATGTCCATATTCCGTCTTTCCCCTTGGTGTTATAAACGCCCGTGGCACACATCTGTCGGTTCTCATACCACTCATTGGAGGTGCCGATTTTACAGCCTTTATCATAGTTGTGTTCGGCTTTGGGTTCGCCGTCGGAGTACCATTCCAGGTATTTGCCTTGTCGCCGCCCGCCATCGTAGTGACATTCCACCCGGACCTGTTCGTTTGGATACCAACTGATATACAGGCCGTGCATTTTGTCATTGAAAAGCGCATACTCGGAATGTGGCTTGCCTGACCGGGTCCAGGTTTTTCTATGCGCCGAGACACCATTCTCTTTTTTCTGATAAATGGTTTCGGACTTGACAACACCGTTCTCATGCCATTGCCGGTGGGTTTTCACAGGGCGGTCGTTTTCATAGCAACCCTCGGATTTTTTATTTCCTTTGGCATACCATTGAATCCATAGCCGGTGTTTTTTACCCATCAGATAGCTTTCTTCTTTAATCTTCCAACCGGTTTTGGTCCAATACTGCCAAAGACCGTTCTTTTTGCCGTAGAAATAACTGCCATCCACCCGCTTCTTGCCATTGCGGTGAAGGCGGGCATAGGTGCCATGTTTCTGTTCGAAACCGTCAACCATCATCACCCAATAGTGTTCAGTGGGTGTGGAGATGACCCGGATACCCGGCGTGAGTTTACCTTCCGCCAGCGATTCACCGGCCATCCAGTTCACCGGGCATGCCGATAGGTAGGAAATCAATAGTTGTTGCTGCATGGTCGCCCCCAATCGCATATTCTTTTCCTGCATAAGCTGCTTGGAAAACACAGCCAGCGCGCCGTCTTTATTTCCATTGATCAACCCGTCACTGCGCCATCTCTCCTCAAGTTTATCCAGAATGGCATTCATGGATGTATCGGGTTCCGACTCCAACAACCGCGCAAGGTTTACGCGGGTTCTCTCCTTGAGTTTTTCGTTGACAGGTTTTGAATTTTTTTCGTCATCTGTAAATCTGTCCCGCAGCTCCTCGACAATAGCTTTAAAATCGATGGTCGGCTCCATAGTTTTTATCTCCACTGAATTCGAATGTTCAATTTCAACAATAAAAAGCGATTCGATCATTGTTGTTTAAAAAAGGTGAGTCATGGTTAAACCCGTCATGCGCCGATGGGCAAAACGAAAATGAACCTGCGATTATCCCGGCATATACCATTGATTTTAATGCTCAATAACCAGATAATTCTCACCCGCATGATGCGGCAGCCCGGTGCCCACACCGTAGATGAAATAACGTCCGTTTATACGATTGACCATGATGACCGAGTGGTTGATTTCGGTACCTTCGGTTCGGGTCATGCGGATCACGCCGGGCCTGGTCTGGGTGGTAAGTACCACCGTGGCCAACGAGGTTGTTTCAACCCCGGCTTCAATATCCACATAGTTTCCGGTGATTAAACCGTCACTGCCATCGGTTCGGACCCATACCGCCTCGGTTTCCACATCGGCACCGGCGCTGGTCTTGAATACCACCCCCCGGAACTCGCGTCCGGCGGCTGTCAGATCAGCCAGGTCGATGGGTCCTGCCGGAGCCTGCATTCCCACAATACCGCCCAGACTCGGTCCGTTGTCGGTAATCAACAGCCCCGAGGGCGTCGCCACAAATACCTCGGGATTCAGGGGATGTGTCAGACGTCCATCCGCACAGGTGAAATCGGAACTGCTGCCGGTTCCCGCGTCCGTACCGTCCAACAGGAAAAATTCATGTGCAAAATCAATATCGCTGCCGGCGATTGTCATGGCCGTGACACCATAGGCGTCATCCATCGATGCATCATAGCTGTCATCCAACAGGCTCACCCAATTATAGACGGCATCGTCCGCAGGGCAGGGGCCCACTGCGGCGCACACAATCAAGGGATCGCCGCCGGTGGGTATGGCGAGAAGGGCGGTATCGGGGAACTCCAGGGCATAGGTCCTGTCCCCGGGCAGTGTGTCCGGATCGGTGCTGGATGTGATGGTCAGGTTCAAAAATCCACTGGGCAGCATGGACACATCCCCCGCATATTCGTAATCCAATGTCTCATTGGTCGCATCGAAAATGCCGGTGCCGCCGGTCATGGTAATGGTCCAGGACCATACATCCCCCGGTGACTGGGTGCCGATGTAACTGGAAGTGCGGCTGTTGCCGGCCGGTTCGGTGTCGTTGTCCGAGCCGCCGCCACTCCCGCAAGCCACCAACATGGCCATAAGCAGCATCAGGCCCGTTTTCAGTGTCCTTCTTTGTAAGTTTTTATTTGTTTTCATCCGGATTCTCCTTCCTGGTTGATTCAATAACTGGAGGATTGTTTTGCCTTTTCAAAACAACAGACGCCTTATTGACCGGTTTCTTGCAGGAAAAAATTGAGAAAATTATAAAAAATACCGGGAAGTTTCCGGACACCGTCCGGAAACAGGAGGAGTGTATACGGATGAAAAAGGTGGGATTCAGTCGATAACGGCCGTATCGGTTCGGGTCAGCAGGGGATAGTGGGTGTGTATTTTAGAGATGAGGTCATCGGAGATATGGTCCACGATTACGGCGATGGGGGTCTGGCTGTTGAACGTCGCATTGATTACGGCAAACACCTGGCCGGTGACCGTCTCTATGCAGCGCAGGGAGATCTGGATGTCCGGCGCGCTGTGCACAACGCGTCCGGTCAGAATCGTATGGGCGGCGGTCAGGCGGCCCAATTGCAACCGGGTGTTGGGATCCATGAGCCGGGTTGTACCCAGCTTTATTTCGTTCATCAGGCCATCCAACAGGACCCTTTCCACAATTTTAATATGGCGGGTCTGTAGCAGGCGTTCCATCAGACCGCTGGCGATCAGGGTGGCTGTACCTTCCCGGAGGCTGTATCCCACCGTTTCCAGGTCATTGAGCCACAAGGTCAGGGACCGGGGGTCTTGCGGTAACATGGGGTTGTCGAGTATTGGCGCGTCCTTTTCCAATTTTTCACCCAATTCCCGGATTAGCCGGTCGATACGGTCCATGCGCTGCTGGTCGGCGGCCATGGCGGCGTTAGCCTGGATCTGAAGGGTGAGGGCTTCAATGGCCCGGACATCCGAGGCCACCGGTTTTGCCTTGTTGAGAAACGCCACCGCCTGTTCCGGCTGACCGGACCGGTGTTTCAGCAGGGCCTGGGCCATGAGCGGCTGATCGCTGGACGGCGCCATCTCGGCCGCTTGCCGGTATAAGGCCAGTGCCTGGTCGGTGTTTCCCTGTTCTGAGGCAATGCGTCCCAAGCCGATCAGGGCATCGGCTTTTTCCATTGCCTGCCCCTGGTCCGCCTGTACCGCCTGATGATATAAGGTCCGGGCGTTGTCAAGATCCCCATTGAGAAAATCCACGTTGGCCATCAGTACGTATCCCAGGGCCCGGCGGGGGTGTTCGCGCTGCAAATGCATGCAGATTCGCTTCACCTGTTCATATTGTCCGGTCTCATAAGCGGTCAGTGCATTCCGTTCATATTCTTTTACGGCATCACGAAAAGTGCCGGGCATGAACACCCATGCACCGGCTGCCAGCAGGAGCAAGACCAAAGTCGCCAATACCCACCTTTTAACGGCAGAGCGCCGGGTCCTCCGGGCATGCAGGCGAAGCGTGTCTTCGGGAGAGCGTACGCCGGAGGCCACTGCCGTGACCGGTTGCATTGGTTTGGCCGCTGCGGCCGGTGGTTTCTCATCTGCGGCGTCCGCGGGTTGAAAATACGTCGTGGTGGGATCACCATAAAGCAGATAGCTGGCCCAGACGATACTCCGGTCGCCGAACCGGGCGATGATTTTACGTCGGGCCGCCAAAACGGCTGCGCCGACGGAATCCCCGGCGAGCAGTGTTTTATAAAAGGAGAGTGCGAAATCTTCACTTTGCTCATCCGGTATTTCCCAGAAGGTGCCCAGATAGTGACGGACTCCTGAGAGCAGAAATGCATTGGCCAGGTCAAAGAAGCGGGTCTGAACCTCTGCGTGGGACGGCCAGGGCCGGGTTCGGGCCGATTGGCAGGCGTTGGCGAATATCAGCGCCGGCATGTTGCCGGTACCGGCCATGCGGCGGATATCTTCGGCCGTCAGGCATCCATTGCCCAGACACCACCCGTTCTCACGGGCATGGGCGTCACTGAAATCGGCATGTCCGGCGAAATGGACCAGGTCGAATTGTCGCAATTTGGCTTTCACGAAGTCGGTCTGAACCCCGGTGCTGCGAAAGTCGACCTTCATAATATCGTGTCTGGATTCGGTGACATCACGGATGTGAACACCTTCTTCGTAGGCCGCGTTCAGATCCCCGCAGGGATCGGCCAGCACCAGCATGCGCAACGGCGGGACGAGGGCTCGTAAAGGCCCGCCGGTCACCTGCTGCCGGGTACGCACAACCCGCCCCATGGCAAACTGCTGGCCGAGAAACCGTTGCCCGTCATGGAGCAATTCCCAGGGCAGATGCACCAGGTGATCATCCAGGGTAAGGACCAGTGCCTCCGCCGTGTCAATGTTCAGCCGTTCCTTGATCGTGGCGGAAAAAAGCTCATCACGAAACAACTGGCCGCTCTCGGCCAATCGTTCCAGTACATCCGGGGGTAACTGCCCCCGGCGATTCGCCTGGTTGAGAGAATCCAGCATGAGCGCGCAGCGCCGGTTGAGCAGGTCCATGGAAACGGTGAGATCCTCCACCTGGCGGACCGTTTGGGTTTCGCCGGTTCTCTGGACGGCAAGGCTGATTTTGACCCGGTCCTCTTCCAGGCTTGCCTCCAGATGGAGAACCTGGGATGGATTCATGTTCCGGAGTTTCCGGATATTCGTCATCTGCTGCTGCATTTTACTCCATAATTGATATCGGCCGGCCGGACCATCAGGGTTGATCCGTTATCTCGAAGTCATATTGCCCCAGATTCTTATTGTCCCTGACAAAAACAAGGCCGTAAGTTCCCAGGGAGATGTCTTCAAAACAGACACCCGCATCACCCAGAACGGCGGACGCGATTTCCCGCTCCTGCCGGAACAGCGCTACCCGCACCGGAACCATATCCTTTTGTGCCGATTTTTCGGAAACACGGATCATCGCATGGTCCGCACCGCTTTTCTCTATCTCGATGACCATTTCCACATCGTCGAACCGTTTTTCACGGTGAATGATTCCGGTGCTGAAAGCGGCCGTCTTGTTGCGTACGGCCACTGCGGCGGGAACCGCCTTCCAGGTCAGGCGTTCCAATGCCTCGACACCACGATCCATCCACTGGAGGGCATTCTGGGACAATTTGCGCGGCCAGGTCTCGCGGTCAACGGCCAACACCGCATCCACCGCGCGCTGGGTCACCCCGGCGGGCACTGTGACCATATCCTCGTCCGCACCGTCACTGAGCAGGCCGGCGCATACCGCCACCTGCTCGCGGCAGTCGGCGCAGCGCGTCATGTGGTGTTCCACCTTTTCCCGCATTGTCGCGGCAAGCCGGTGTTCCAGAAAGTCCATCAAGGTTTCATCGTTCGGACAAGCAGTGTAGTTATTCATTACATGGCCTCGTTAGGTTTCGACTACTATCAATAGACGCCGGTCTCAGAGATTTCTTGCAGTCCCGGTCGGATTTTTTGTCAATTGCGCCACAGCCTCCTTAAGCCGCTGGATGGCGCGGTGTTTGACCGAATGGACATTGGCCTCCGAAACCTTGAGTATCACCGCCAACTCGGCCAGCGGACGCTCTTCCAGACAGTGAAGCCGAATCATGAGCTGGTCCCTGGACGATAGCCGTTTCAACCCTTTTTCAATCAAGGCCTGCCGTTCTCCGGCTTCGATGAGCGCCCAGGGCGACGCCTGATTTTCATCCACCAGTTCCCGGGTCGTCTCGATGGGGATCAGACGCTGGGGTTCGGCCAGGGGGTCCTTGTTGCGCCGCAGATGATCCAGCACGGCGCGCACCGTTATCATGCGCACCCAACTGGCCAGGCGGCACCCGTTACGGCCCTCGAACTGCCTTAACTTACGGCAGCGCCGGTCAAAAAAAGAGACAAACACCGTGTTGTGCAGGTCTTCGATGTCCTGTTCACCGGCACCGGCGTCCCTGGATTTGTACGCCCCTTGGATCGTGCTGTAGACCAAGCGCGAAAACCGGCGCACAAAGGTCTCGCGTGCGTGATTGTCGCCGGTCAAACAGCCGTGGATCAGTTCCGTATCCGATACGGGTGGTGAGGGTGCTGTGGGCATATTGCTGTCGGGCATATCCAGTGGTTAGGATTCGATTCAAACCATATAACTTGCGCGAATCATCTGCTGTCAGCACCCAGCTTAAAATGGCCCTTCTGCGAATTCAAGAAAAATATGGTTTCGACGATTACCCGATCCGCACGATCAACGGATAGACGATATTTGATGCCCCGGATTGAAAACAAACAATGGCGACAGACCGGGGAATACAATTCATCAAAATTAAAGATCCTCGAACAGACCTCCAGCGATCCAGTCGAATTGCCCGGTGGTGCCGCGGTCACGTCCGCCGCTGATGCTGCTGTAACCGCCTCTGGCTGTGTTCTGGTAACCGCCGCTGACGCTGCTGCTCTCGACGGTGGCTGAATTTTCTGCCCCGCCGCTGACATTGCTGCAATACCCATCCGATGTGTTACTACGACCACCACTAACGCTGCTGTTGGCGCCACTGGCGGTATTGCCCCAGCCGCAGGTCACTGTGCCGTACCTGCCGGTGGCGAAATTAGATTGGCCTGCCACCATGCCGCCGTATTGGGAATAATTGTTTCCAAAACCGGTTACCAGGTAGTGGGAGCCGGTCTTGTGGGAATTGCTCCAGCTTTCGTCCGCCCCTTCACAACTTGCCTGATCCGTATAGTCGCCATTGGAACAACGATAAATTGAGCGTATTCTATTTACTTCATCATAACCGATAATAAGATTGCCCAATCCGTTAATAGTGTTGGTGCTGCCCAAACCGTTAGTGATTTGCAGGTTCACACCGGATAGCTGTATCATGGCCCCCCTGGGGTCGCCGATGTCATCTACTGTGAGATAATCGTCCAGGGCCATGACCTCACTGGTCTCCACGGTATCCAGCCGGTTTTGCAAGGCGGCAATGGTCTCGGCCTGAGTGGTAATGATTGCCTGAAGCTCGGTCAGTACGGCTTTCAGGGCTTCAAAGTTCTCATTCACCTCGGTGGCCACGGCCGGTGTGCCGGCCTTGAAGGTGTTGGGGATGGTGACGTCCCCGGAATGGGCCGCCGGTACCGCTGCCAGCAGCAGTATAAAGAATATTAGCGAAATTTGGTTTAAAATCATCATGCTCTTTCTCCCCTTCAAGATGGTATTTGCTGGGGCACAGCGCCCGTTTTCAGGGACGCTGTGCCGGTAATTCGTTAACGTTACAAATCCTCCATCAGGCTGCCGGCCACCCAATCTAATTCGCCTGCGGCCGTACGGTCCCGTCCGCCGCTCACGCTGCTGTATTCACCGTCGGCGGTATTGGACATTCCCCCACTGACGCTGCTGTACAAGCCGTTGGCTTTGTTCGCCATACCCCCGCTGATACTGCTGTAGTTGCCTCGGGCAATGTTAACCGCCCCTCCACTGATACTACTGTAGTAACCTTGGGCGCTATTGGCCCATCCCCCACTGACGCTGGTCATATATCCACTGGCAACATTATCAATGCCGCCGGTCACCGTACTGTGCCTTCCAGTGGCAGAGTTGCGGAGACCTGCAACTATACCACCGTAACTGGAATAACTGTTTTCTGAGCCGGTTACTATGTAGTGGGAACCGGTCTTGTGGGAATTGCTCCAGGTTTCACCTGCCCTTTCGCAGCCGGCCTGGTCCGTATAGTCGCTATGGGAGCAGCGGGGGGCGCTGGTTGTGTTTGTTTCGTCATAACCTATGATAAGATTGCCCAACCCGTTTATAGTGTGGGTGCTCTCCAGACCATTGACGATCTGCAGGTTCACACCCGACAATCGTACCAGGGGGCCCCTGGGATCGCCGGTTTCATCAACCAGCAAATAGTCGTCCAGTGCCATGACCTCGCTGGTTTCCACGGCTACCATCCGGCCTTGTAGAACACTTATGGCGTTGGTATTGTGGGCAATGGTGCCGGCATGATCTGCAATGGTTTCGGATTGCGCGGTGATGGTTGTCCGAAGTGTGTCGAGCGCCGCTTCTATGGCGGCTATCCGGCGGTCATTGTCATTCAAAGCGGTTTCCATTGCCGTGAAGTTTTCATTCACCTCGGCGGCCATGGCCGGTGTGTTGGATTCAAAGGTGTTGGGGATGGCGACGTCCCCGGCGCCGGCGGCCGTTGCCATGGTCAGTAGCAGAATAATATAATACGTCATAACTTGTTTCGATATAGTCATCATCATCTTCTCCATTATGGTTGTGTCCGCAGGGCGCAGCATCTGTTCTCATGGACGCTGTGCCGGTAATTCGTTAATATTAAAAATATTCCATCAGACTTCCGGCCACCCAATCATAGAGGCCTAAGGCCGTGCGCCTAACTCCGCCACTGACACTGCTGTAATTGCCGTTGGCTTCGTTGGTGGTGCCTCCACTGACAATGCTGTAATCGCCGTTGGCGTTGTTCCAACTCCCCGAACTGACACTGCTGTAATCACCGTTGGCCTCATTCAAAAAGCCTGTACTGACACTACTGGAGCTGCCACATGCGGTACTCTCATTCCCGGTACGGATGCTGCTGTATGGGCCGCAGGCAAAGTTAAAGTTGCCGCCGATCACGGTGCTGTAGGGCGCAGTGGCATTGTTTTTGTAGCCCCCCACCATACCACCGTATCGGGTATAATTATTTCGCTGGCCTGTCACCAAATAGTGGGAACCGGTCTTATCGGGCTCGATCCAGGTCAGGCCTCTACTTTCACAAGCTTCCTGGTCCCTTAATGTACGGAGCATGGTACAATAGCCTTTTGCTTCATCATAGCCGATGATAAAATTGCCCAACCCGTTTTGTGTGGCGCTACTGCCTAGCCCGTTGACGATCTGCAGATTCACGCCCGACAATCGTACCCGGGTGCCCCGCGGGTCACCGGTCTCATCCACCGCGAAATAATCGTCCAGGGCCATAACCTCCCTGGATTGCACGGTTGTCAACCGGCTTTGCAAGGCGGCGATGGTGCTGATCTGGACGGTGATCGTATCGGCTTGAGCGGCAATGGTGCCGGCTTGAGCCGCGATGGTCGTCTCAAGTTCTGCCAGAGCTGACTCAAGGACCGCAATCCGGCTGTCATTGTCAGCCACGGCGGTTTCCACGACCGTGAAATTTACGTTCACTTCCCCGGCCACGGCCGGTGTGCCGGCCTCGAAGGTGTTGGGGATGGTGATTTCTCCGGCATGGACGGCCGGTATCGCGGCCAGCATCAGTACAATGCAAAGCATAAGTATTTTTGTTGATGGGTTCATATGAGCATTCTCCTTGAACATGATTTTACACAATTTACTCCCAGTTGTCCCGGTCCCAGACCATGGTGTCCCACTCGCTGTTGGTGCCGGAATCCGGACCGGAAGAAGACCCCCCGGCCCCGCCCCCACAGCCGGTGATGGTAAACAGGGTGAGCATTATAAACATCACGAAATGAATCAGTTTGAACGCCGGTGCATATCTGTCAGTCATTATTTTTCTCCTTTTGTTTCAGGATTGTTTTTTTAATAATGGACGTCGTGTATTGGATTTTCTTGCTGGTATTTTTTGAACTTTAACGATCTTCAAACAGGCTTCCGGCGGCCCAATCATTTTCTCCGGTGACTGTGCGAAAATATCCGCCGCTGACACTGCTCATATTTCCATCGGCAACGTTCTGGTTCCCTCCGCTGACACTGCTGTCACGACCATTGGCCTGATTTCGTAGCCCTCCACTGATGTTGCTGTTTTCACCGTCGGCATGACCCCACCTGCCGCCGCTGACGTTGCTGGTTAAACCGGCGGCGGTGTTTTCTAATCCTCCGCTGACGCTGCTGCGGTCGCCGCTTGCAGTGTTACCGGCGCCCCCACTTATGCTACTGAAACTACCGTTGGCTCTATTTCTATCTCCGCCGGTCACTGTGCTGTATGGACCCGTGGCATAGTTGCGGCGACCTCCCACCATGCCGCCGTATTGGGAATAATTGTTCCCAAAACCGGTCACCAGGTAGTGGGAACCGGTCTTATGGGAATGGCTCCAGGTTTCGCCTGCCCCCTCGCAGCTGGCCTGGTCCGTATAGGCACCATCGGAACAGCAGAGGGAATACAGTGTGGTTCTTTCATCATAGCCGACGATAAGATTGCCCAGTCCGTTTATGGTGTCGGTACTGCCCAAACCATTGACGATCTGCAGGTTCGCGCCGGATATCCGTATCTGGGTTCCGCGACTGTCACCGGTTTCATCCACCAGGAGATAGTCGTCAAGGGCCATGACCTCGCTGGTTTCCAAGATTTCCAGTCGGCTCTGTAGAGCGGCAATGGTGTCGGCTTGTGCTGTGTTGGTGGCCTGAAGTGCCGCCAGAGAAGCCTCAAGGGTGGCTATGCGGCTGTCATTGTCATCAACGGCGGTTTCCATGGCCGAAAAATTCTCATTCACCTCGGCGGCCACGGCCGGTGTGCCGGATTCAAAGGTGTTGGGGATGGTGACTTCTCCGGCATGGACCCATGCAAAAAGTATCAGCAATAAAGCGGTGGTGAAGCATATGAAA
>JABDIN010000019.1 GCA_013003715.1 Desulfobacteraceae bacterium
CCCTTGCTTTTATGGATGGTGACTATTTTTACGGCGCTGTCATCCGATTCCAGGCGCAACACACTGCTGTCGCTGGAAATCAGGGCTTGGCGACGCTGCTCTTCCAGCCATTTTACCGTACCGCCGGCACCCAGATCGTACTCCCTGGCGGCTTGATCGATCAACTCCGCCAGATGGAGAATGTTGGTGATACGGCGTTCTCCATCCGGGAGGGACAGAAGCCGGTCCCGCACCGTGGCATCCACCAGCAATGATCGGAACATGGGAATAAACCCCCGGTGTTCCCAATCGGACAGGCATTGTTTGAATTTCAAATACCAGCTTTCGAGGGACCTGATCGATGACGGTGTCTCGAAAAGATCTTCAGCATTGAATCCCATAAGGCCGGTGGCCAATGCGCGTTTTACCAACCGGTCGTTCAAGGGTTCCGCAAGCGCGGCGAGCACATACGCCATCTCCAATGCATCAGGTGTCGAGAACACATTTTCAAAGCTGTATTGGACGGCCGGAATGCGGTATTGCGTCAGAAGATTTTTCATTAAATGCGCCTGGGCGTTGGTGCGTACCAGAATAGCAATCTGTTCCGGTCTGATCGGGCTTTGCGTTTTTCCAACCAATCGGCCGACTTCCGCCACCACCGCTTCAGCGATTTTCCGGGTAGCCTCCACTTTATTATGTAAAAACTGACGTTTACTGCTTGATTCCGGCGGTGAATCCAGAAACCAAAGGGTCAATGGCGTGATATCCGCCGGTTGTTCCGTATCACCTGTTTCTCCGATCTCCGTCCGGGCGCTATCAGCCGGTTCGAAAGAAATGCCGTCAATTACAAACGGCCGGTTATTATTTGAAAAAATGGTATTGACGGCGGTGATCAGCCCGGGATTCGAACGCCAGTTTGTTAATAGGGTGCATTTGCGTTCGGCATCGTGAGACGCTTTAATGTAGGTAAAGACGTCAGCTCCCCGAAAACCATATATGGCCTGTTTCGGATCGCCAATAAAGAAAAGCGCTCTGCGGTCGCTGAAGAGCCGTTTAAAAATGTCATACTGAACCGTATCCGTGTCCTGGAATTCATCCACCAGGACGGCATGGTATGTATTCCTGACCGAATCAGTCAGTTGCCGGTGCTTTTCCGAAGAAACCACCCTGTGCAGCGAGAGCAGCAAGTCGTCGAAGAACATGACATTGGATTTCTGTTTTTTTTGGGCAATTGCCCCCGGGTAGCGGCTGAATAGTGCCGACTTGAGCATCAGCAATCGATGGTCCATTTGCGACTGAAGGTGGTCCCCGATCTGCGCGAGCCGCTCACAAATATCGTAAAAAGGGTGTAACGGCGGTTGTTTTCCCTTCTTGGTGGATGACCTGATCTTGACGGTGGCAAAATAATTGAATCCGTCGAAAATCGGGAACCCGATGCTGTTCCGGTGCGTGTACCGGTCCATTTGATCGGCGATGGACTTCAATTTAATGTCCCGGTGTGTCGGCGAGCCGGGGTATTGTGATGGTTCGGTATTGCCATATATGTTAGCTTTCAAGTCGTCCGTACTTAACCGCTCTAGAACCGCCGCTCGCTGATCCGGCCATTTGGCCTGAAGTTCCTTAAACAGTTTCCGGAATTCACCAAGGGACGACAGCGGAGCGTCCATAATTTGGGGTAACACGCGAATCCCGGGTATGAAATGACGCGACAGCAGTCCGGCCAGGTGATCGGGGTGGCCGAGTTTTGATAATACATATTGAACGAATTCCCGTGGTGCCGATGACAATTCAGTCCGCCAAAAATCTTCCGCGAACTCACCGATGATGGTGGATTGATCGCTGGTGAGTTCCGTGTCGAATAATCCGCCGGTTTCAAACACATGATCGCACAGAACACGGTGACAGAATCCATGAATGGTGAATACCGCGGTCTTATCGAAATCCACAATCGCATCATGTATTTTCTTCAATGCAAGCTGGTTATCTAATTTTTTATCAAGTAGTGCCTGAAGTATTGCATCATCACTATTCCCGGTGAGAAACGCCTGTTGGGCCCCTAAAAGCTTTTGGCGGATGCGCTGTTTGAGCTCTTCAGTGGCAGCCGTGGTGAACGTGACAACGAGAATCCGGTCCGCCGGAATCCCCTCTTCCAGAATCAGACGGATGAATAACCCGGTCAGCGTATAGGTTTTCCCGGTGCCGGCGCCGGCCTCGATAAGAGTTGTCCCGGACAACGGTGTGTCGATGGGGTTACATTTTTCCATATTCACGGTTCAGTTTATAAACAAATACAAGTACTTCGGCTACTGCGCGATAGAGTTCGGATGGTATCTCACGATTCAGGTCAAGGGCGTCCAGCACCTGAACCAGATTTCGATCTTCGTGCAGGGGAATGTTATTGGCATTGGCGATGCCGATAATTTTTTCAGCTATTTTCCCTTGCCCTTTGGCCACCACCAGAGGAGCGGTGTCCGACCCGTGATCATAGCTTAGGGCCGCCGCTTTTTTCAGTTTTTTTTTCTTCATGCCTTTATATCCACAAGTTTGCCGTCCAATGGTTTAAAAGGTTCGTGTTCAAATTGTTCAATTTTACGCCTGGATACGATCACATGCAGGCCGATATGATTGAATCGGCCTGCCAATGCGCCGGATATGTCCCCCAGATGTGACTGCATTTCAGATTTCACCTTTTCCCCGGAGACATAAAAGGTGATATCAAGGTCCTGTTGAATCAATGTCAGATCCGATCTGACCGGGCCAAGCCTGTCCAGATCCAACAACAGGGATATTTTGGGGTTTACCGGCGTGCCTTTTTGTTTCTTCGGATAATATACATGCAGATTCACCAACTTGTCGCGGGATTTTACCGGTAGTGAATACATCATGGTCTGGAAGGGCTCGGCATTCCCTTTGCGCTCTGCGGCGTGATCCTGTTGCCGGTCCATTTCCGTAATCATGGACGCCAATGCGGCCGTCAGCCGATGTGCCGTTTTCATGTCCATATACTTTCGCGTTTCCGAACCATTTTCCAGGAACTGCTGCACCATCAGGATATTCGGTTTAAGATCAGATCTAATCAATGCTTTGATATCGCCACGATCCGCCGTATCCCCCGAATGAATAACAATACGTTTATCAGGAGAATCCGTATTCGGGGCCTGCTTCACTTGTGACGCCGGAGTAGACCGGTCTTTTGACGAAAGCATGTCCAGCACTGCTTTTTCCAGGTCTGCCTGTTTGAGGGAGCCGTCTTTTATAAAAATGGATTTTAATGCGGTAACCACCTCGTCAAGCCGCAGAGATGTCTCCGCCGGTAACAGGAGCCTGGCCATGTCCGTCAGCATGGTCTGTGTCTGCCGGGGAAGTGCCGCTGCATTCAATTGACGCGGTGCCATCGTCAGAACACGGACAAGCTCCCGGACCATGATTTTCTGCTGGGCCGCGTCGCCGGACAATGCCTGGACCGTCAATCCGTGTTGCGTTTGACTTGCCGTCCCCGGGGGTGCCTTTTCGGCAACCAGGTTTGCAGGTAAGGCGGGACCTGGTTTGTTGGTGCTTTCCGGCAGCGTGGGCTGGGAAACCAGGGGTCCCGGTGGCAGAGATACTGGGTTCGGATTTTTTTCCGGAGACATTTTATCCGTACCGGCCATGACCTGCTGAAGAATCGTCCCCATCTTTTTTTCAAAAAAGAAACCGCTGTTTTCCACCATGTTTTTTAATTGGCTGACCAGCACGTCCGTTGGTTCAGTGACCGGCAGCGGGGTTAAAAATTGTCGGATCGTTGACAAGGCGTCCTGGATCTCCTGCGGTATCGGCGGCTGCCCATCCGGACGATCCGGTGACAGAATCCGGCCAATGTCCTTTAGCATGGCCGGGTATAATTTGGCCGGGTGTTCAGCACCGGTGGGTGTATGCTGTTCCACACCTGTCCGCCCGATCATATCGGTATTCAACTGCAACTTTAGCTGTTGTCCGGTTTCAATCACCCGAAGCGGGAGGCGGTCGCCGGTATTCACCGGAAACCGAATTTCGGTTAACGCACGGAATTTGCCGAAATCAACCAATACGGTGCCATCTTCTTTGAGCGATAAGACCGTCCCCATAAGTAGATCCCCGTTTTTCAGCTGTAATTGCCGGTGATCAAGCTTTTTGAAATCCGGAGTAATAAATGTTTTGATGAATGCGGTAATATCCATACGGTCTATTTCGAAAATTTCAATTATCCATTTTACAATTCGTACTGCGGTCTGGGATCATTTGACTATTGCATTTTTCGAAAAACAACCACTTTTTTATGTTCGACATTGACGTCGAACAGGGTGCGCAGCGTATCGAGGTACGGGCTTTTTGCAGCCGGCAACTCGTTGATTTCCGCGATATCGATGTATTTCAGCGGATCAATGCATCGTGTGAGCAAATGATTCATAAATGAAAGATATTCTACCATATGTTCATGGTCGGGGGGTACGGATATTTTCAATGACCCGCCGTGTCGTCGTGATACGACGACACGGCGTGAACCATGATAAACTATGTGGTTTCCGGGCAACCGGGTGGGCAGGTCGGCCGGCAAACCGCCCAACCCATATCCGCACAGGGAGGCAGGATCCACGGCACTCATCCAGTAGATCGCGCTTTCCGGCAAGTTGTTGTTGAGGGTTCGCCAGGCCTGGCGGGAGATGAATTGGGGGCCGGGTAGCTGATCAAAGAAAAGGCCGCCGATGATTTCACCGGAAAGCTCCATGAGCCTCAGTGTTCGAAAAATTGAGGTCCATCTGAAAACCGGTAGTTCCTTTTTGAGTATTTCCCGGAAAAGGATACCGTATCGATCCAGCAGCAGACGAACACGATCTTTTTTCAACTCCTCTACTTCCAGCAGATCGCTGCATTGCACCGGAGGTTCAATGGCATACCAATTGCCAGGAACCATCATGCCACGGTCATTGGACGATTTGAGTGGTTTTCGATATCCCCGGCGCCGCTTGTATGGACCGGCCGCGGTCATCTTTCGGCCTGTGGCCAAGGTAAATTTCCATTCGATGGCTTTTCGAACCGACATAAAGGTATCGTTGGTCAGATTGCCGGCCCATACCCTCTCCCAGATTCGGTTCCAGAGGTCGCTGCCGCTGATATCCGATAAGCGCAACAACGATGCAAAATCATAGCGTCCATAGGTGTCGGGCAGTACTTCCGGTGCCGTCGGGGAGTCTCGGTCCTCAGATGGGATCTTATTCTCTCCGGTTTCCAATGCTGACACATCGGAATTTGTTTCGGGCGCGATCAGATCCATATCATCATGAACACAGAATAATACCTGCTTGTTCTCCCGCCCCTTCCACATCATCCTGTTTTCGTTCATAAGCGCATCGAGCCACAGCGGATCGTAGGAAGGCACTCGGGCCGGTATGAACGCGGTTTCCCATAGCTCGGCCGGTGCCGCGTATCCGGACAATTGAACCATGATGTCATGCAAACCGTCCCGGTTGTCCGTCTGTCGGGTAAGCCCCTGCCATTGGGCGAGGAACAATGGCAGCTTGGCAAGATCAAGGGGTTCGAATGCTTTTGACTGCGCGGCCCGGTTCATTCTGAGCAGGATTTCAAAGTTATCGCTATCGCAGAACGTGATATCGCCCGTGTCTTTGACAAGTTGCCCGGAAATAACCGCATTGTCGTCCATCAGGTTGTTCATGTGCGTTTGAAGTACGTGTTCAGGCAGGGTCAGTGCATCACTGATGAATACCATGGTGAGCGGTCCATAGTACGACAACCATTGGCTTACGGACGAAAGCACATCCATTGCGTCGTTCATTGTATTTCCAACGGAACGGGCTTCGGAAATTGCGGGTGCGGTGACCGGTTTACCATCCAGAGATGCATACCGGATATCGTCGGTTGCACCATCCCAGAAAAACGCAACGAGTCTCGCGGCATCCTGGATTGCCGCTATATATACCGCCTCTCCAGCGGATGGATCAGGTTTTCGAACGCAGATGCATATGAGATGCACCATCATCACACCCATCAGGTCAGGAATATGAATTCCATGATCCCTTGTGACCGCTTTCAGAAGTGATTCCCATTCAGCCTGCGGAATCAGCAATCGTTCCTTTACCCATTCAACAAGCTCCATCGCACTGCCGGGCGCATATCCCGGTGCCAGGCGTTGGCGTTTTTCTTCGAAACCGCGGATCAAGGCTCCTGATATCGTGGGTCGAAGACCGGGGGTAAACACCACCTGTCGCATCAGATCTTCACTTAAGGCCGACGTCCCTAAGCCAGAGGGGGAGTCATCCCTGTACATGTAATCGTTGACCTGACGCCATGCCCCCGTCAGAGCCATGGGGCTGGGGTTACTATTGTGAATGCGGGTCCATCGGATCGTTCCCTCGGCGACCTCAGTGAGCACGCATCTCAGGTTTTCCATGTCAAATTCATCTTTCAGACAGGTACGCCAGGTTTCCAGCAGGATGGGAAAATCAGTATATTTCGAAACGGATTCGAGCAGTTTTTGAGACCTGAGCCGTGTCATCCACAGCGGCATGCGTTCCCCGATTTTTCGGCGGGTCAACAGGAGCGCCCGGCCGCAGCTTTCACGAAATCTGGCGCCGAAGAAGCCCGTGCTTTCCAGGCGTTTTCGAATCAGGGCATCCACATCGGCACTGGTGATCAGGCGGATAAACCGGTCTGATGAAAAAGCTTTCGGCAATTGCATGGCAATGCAGTCGTTGGCGGCAAACACTTCAATCCTGTATCCGAATTCTTCGGCCCAGATCGCTTCCAGTACCAAAGCAAACGGACGATTGACCCGGCCGCCCCACATGGTGTGTATCACCAGTTGAGAGCCGGGCCCGCCGCCGGGGCCGGCATTGATCCATTCCAACACCAGGTGGTGCCGGTGCGGCAAATCGCACCCCGTTCTGGCTTTCTGGTATTTTAAGAATTGAATAATATCATTGGCTGCATGTTTATTTAATATAAATTGTGCCGCAAGCCGCTCTGCCAATCCGCTTTGATTCAGTTGGTCATTGATGTTCTCAAGGAAAAGGCCGATCTTCTCAGACAAATGAAAATCACGATTGGTTTCTTCCGCTTTCCAGAAAGGGGGCGGGGCTTTTGAGGCCCGTGCCGGCACGACCAACACATCATTATGGGTAATATGCCGGATTTTCCAGTCCTGGTTGCCGAGGGTGAATACCTGCCCTTTTCTGGCTTCCCAGACGAACTCTTCATCCAGTTCGCCAATCCGCGCCTGGGTGTCGTTGTGCCGCAAGTTGTAATAACCGCGATCCGGTATCACACCACCGGACAGATACAGGGACATGAGCGCACCTTTTCGGGCAGTCAGCCGATTGTGCAGGCGATCGATGGCGATTCTCGGTTTCAATTCCCGTATCCGGGTTTCCACATACCTGCCCGCCAGCATATTCAGCACCAGATCATACTGGAGACGGGTCAAGGGATGAAAAGGATAGCTGGTTTTCAGTTCAGCGAACAACTCATCCGTCTCATGGTCTTCAACACCAACCATGGATACAATGACCTGGGCTAGGACATCCAGCGGGCAAATCGGGGCGGAGGCGCGTTCGATATCCTGTTGAACGATGGCTTCGGCAACAACCGCCGATGTGATGGTATCCATGGGATGGGACGGGAAAATGATGCCCCGGCTGACCGTTCCCACATGATGCCCTGCCCTGCCGATTCGCTGCACGGCCGCGGATACCGACGGTGGGGTCTGCACCAGAAACACTTCATCCAGCGCGCCGATATCGATCCCCATTTCAAGGGAACTGGTGGCCACGATGGCTTTCAGTTCACCTTGTTTCAATTTGGTCTCCACCTCATGACGTATTTCCTTGGACAGCGAGCCATGGTGGGAATAAGCCACCGGTTCCCTTTGCCGCAGGTTGATCAGGAATGCCAGTTTTTCACAAAGCTTTCGGCTGTTGGTGAAAATCAAGGTGGATTTGTTTCGTCGTAGATACTGGTGGAAGGTTTCCGCCAGAGGTTCCCAAATAGACTTGTCCTGCGGCCGGTTTACCACATCATCCGGGATTTCGATCCGGACGTCGTATTGTTTGCCAGTGATAGACCGTATGACCGATACCTTCCGGGCCTTGTATGACGATGCCGTGGGGTGCCCTTCCCGGCGATAACCGCCCACGAAAGCCGCCACTTCTTCCATCGGATTGATGGTTGCCGATAATGAAATACGCTGGAATTCACCGCTCAGCCGGACAAGCCTGTCCACCGCGGAGATCAGGTAGGTGCCGCGTTTGTTGCCGAAGACCGAATGTATTTCATCAAGAATGACCGTCTTCAAACCGGTGAGAATGGAACGACCGCCCTTTGAACTCAGCATCAGATTCAGGCTCTCCGGAGTGGTGATCAGGATTTCAGGCGGTTGTTTCAGCATACGGCGCCGGTCGCTTTGCGGTGTATCGCCACTTCGGGTAAGCACCCGGATTACCGGAAGCGGTTGATTTTTCGCATGACCCTGGGCTTGAATTCCATCCAGCGGTTCGTGCAGATTTCGTTGGATATCGTTATTGAGCGCTTTCAGGGGGGAGACATATAAAATCCGCGGAACACCCCCGGACCAGGTTTCGGATACCAGTTGGTTGACCGCCCACAGAAAAGCCGTGAGGGTTTTTCCGCTGCCGGTGGGCGCCGTGATGAGTACATGCTCCCCCCGTGCGATTCGTGGCCAGGACTGGTTCTGAATGTCGGTGGGGTTGCCGTAAGTGTTACCAAACCATTGTGATACCAGGGGGTGAAAAAATTTCAAAGATGGTGAAATACTGGACATTTATATCTCGATATGCAATTGGTTATCAGCTCGGACGAACCGGTGGAGTCGAGTCTCACATCCGGCAGCACCGGATGGAATAGTCGGGACACCGGATAATCAAATGGCCGCCTTGGTGTTGAACAGACTGAAAAATAAAAGGAATAACACATGACACATGCTGATGCAGGACATTATAAAAAAAAACATCCCGAGGGCACACCCCTTAGCCCGGAAATTGCCGATCCCCTCCGGCAAAAAACCAGAGATGGTTGTGTTACCTGTGCTCAAGCCCATGATATCGCCAAAACAGGAAAAAAACCTCCCCGTGATGTGGGTATGTCCATGGACCTGATGGAACTGCGCCTGACCGCCTGCCAACTCGGGCTGTTTGGTTATGGGCCGAAGCAAAAAAAGGTTTCGCCGGCGGCAACCGTTTCCGCCGACCTGGCTGATGCCATCGAAAAAAAAACAAGATCAGGCAGAATAAGCTGCGAATCCACATGGGACATCGCCGAACAGCTCGGGATCCCCAAAATGGCGGTGGCGGCGGCTTGTGAAACGCTGAAATTCAAAATCAGTCCATGCCAGCTGGGGGCGTTTTAGACACACTCAGCTCTTTCAGATAATCCAATAATTTCTGAAATGCTTTCGCATGCTGCGGTGTTTCCTGCAGTGCTTCTTTATTCGCGTTTCTTACCAGATTACGGATGCGCTGTATATCGGCATGCGGATATTCGGACACTACTATCGCCAGTGTATCTTCATCCATTGCGGCTAGCCGTTCAGCTCTATCCCTGAGCTGGCCGGCCCTGACTGCACTTAGATGATCCCCATCGGCCATGCGTTTGAATTCCTGCAGTATGGGTTCGACATCGACGCTGCGCAACAGGCTGCCGATATGGAGAATCTGGCGTCTGCGGGCACCATGTTTTTTCATGGTTTTGGCCTGCAGGACCGCATCCAGCAGGTCCGCTGGCATGTCAATTTTTCTTAGTCTTTCGGCCGCAAGCCCCACCATCTCCTCGCCCAACCGCTGAAGTTTCCTGACTTCCTTTTTCTGCTGTGTCCGGCTGATAATCTCTGTTTTCGGCATTAATTTCATTCGTTCCTTAGATAGTGTCCTCAGATAGTGTCCTCAACCACAAAAGGCGTACTGCGAATACCCAGACTCCCCTTTTTAATCCAGACCCTGACCATGGGGATGGTTTCGTTCTCAAAGTTGACGATATTGGTTTGGTTTTCCACATAGGTGATATCGTCGATTTGAAATTCATAAAAAAAGGTATTCGTGCTCACCGGATCCACAACAAGGATCACACGCTGATGGTCGTGGGGGTGTTTTCGCGGTGACCCGCTGAAGGCAACGTTCATTGACCGCAAATCCCTTATGTTCCTGGGTTTCCGGTATGCCTGTATTTCAAATTTCATTGTTTCCTGAATGGATTCAACCGGCATCTCATCCCCCAATTCAAATATTTGATTTAATAGTAGTTTTACCCGGCCATGTGCACTCCGATTGTCGGGTTCGGTGTCATTTTTATGAGCCTACGGAACCGCACGGCAGATGCTACGGGAATTCTTTTTTTTGACATCAAACACCGGAGGCCGTGTTCACCGGCTTTCCCCAATGTCGGTATTTCGGGGATAGCGATATCCGGCTCGAACATTCCTGAATATACCCGATTTTGAAAATATTTCAAAATCAATCATCATATAATTTGAAAAACCGTATAATTCCGGGATAAAATTTAAATACAATGCACCTGCAGGGTTTTATAATATCCAAAATATTTTACGGGAAATGAAAAACAAATGTAACCTCAAGCCCGATTATGATTCTCTAATCTCGCTTAGGTATTGAATCCATTTTACAAGGAGTACGAATGTCCACATTACTATCGAGACGTGCTTTTTTGCGTGGTGGGGTGGCCGCAGCCGGAACCGTTGCGGCGAGCCCGGTGGCCAAGGCGCTGCCCCAAGACAACACCTCGGAGCAATTGGCGACGCTCATTGACATCCAACGATGCATCGGTTGTGAATCCTGCGTGGAGGCATGCCGTGACAGCAATCAGACAAAGTTTCCGAATCCGGCCAAACCCTTTCCAAAAATGTATCCGAATCGGGTGCCGGTGGAAGACTGGTCTGAAAAACAGGATGTTATGGATCGTCTGACGCCATACAACTGGCTTTTCATCCAGAGTGCTTATGTGGACGTTAACGGGGAAGAAACGGAGCTGAGCATTCCGCGGCGCTGTATGCACTGCACGAATCCGCCCTGCGTTAAATTATGTCCATGGGGCGCAGCGCAGCAACTGGATAATGGTATATCGAGAATCGATGCCGACTTATGTTTGGGGGGATCCAAATGCAAGAATGTCTGCCCATGGCAAATTCCCCAACGCCAGACCGGAACGGGGCTCTACCTGGATCTGCTCCCATCTCTGGCCGGAAACGGGGTAATGTACAAATGCGACAGGTGTCATGATCGAATTGCAGAGGGAGAGCTGCCGGCGTGTATAGACGCTTGCCCCGAGGATGTCCAGACCATCGGCCCGCGTGATGAAATTATTGCCGAAGCCCACCGGATTGCAGCGGACATCGATGGTTATATCTATGGTGAACATGAAAATGGCGGTACAAATACCATATATGTTTCACCGGTACCTTTCGAAGAGATAAACAGGGCCATGGAGGGGGGGAAAGGTATCCCTCACTTGGGTGCTGCGACGAACAGGATGGAGGCGGCTGAAAATCTGGCGCTTGCCATGGTCATCGCTCCCTTTGCCGGGCTGGCCGCCGCTGCCGGCAAAATCGTAAAACACTTCAAATCCGGTATCGATCAAGGAGACGCCAATGAAACCAAATAGCACCACCGCAACTCAGTCATCCAGCAGATGGTCTGCGACCTTTAACGGCGGTATCCTGTTTCTGCTGATGTTGACCGGATTTGCGCAAATGCCGATATTTAAAAGGTACTACATCGCCGATATTCCCGGATTAGGATGGTTGGCCCAATTCTATGTGACCCATTTCCTGCATTATCTGTTTGCAGCCATTTTTGTCGCCATCGCGACCTATAAAACGGCGGAATACATGCTAGAAAAAAAGCAGGTGTGGAAACTCAGCCCAAGGGGATACCTGATGGTCCTGACACTGTTCGGGCTGATATTCACCGGCGGGCTGCTGGTCATTCGAAATCTGTCCGGTATCTACTTTCCGGCTTCATTTATTATCGCCCTGGATATCGGCCATTTGCTGCTGGTGTTCGGATTGATGGCAGGTGTTGCATATGGCCTGTTTTCCAAAACGGGGTGGTTGGCACGTCGATAGATATTACTATAGGCGCTCCCCCAAAAGACCTTTTGCCCGATACCGGTGTTGGAGCCGCCTTGATCTTGAAACAAAATATGAATTGCAGATGGTTTCCAGTCACAGCCCGTTTGATATGTTCAAGATACACTTGATCTGATATATCCAAAATCCTGAGGAGTCGCAATTTTACTGCGGTTCCTCCCCCCATCACCTCCACAACCTCGTCGCCCTTCGATGTTATCCGGTCAATACCTGACACCTCTGTTGATGATCAACAGCTGGCCGAAAGACTGGCGTAATTTTTGCTGTTCAAATTAAGTTGTCCCTGCCCATTGTTTTTGATATGCCACAGAACTGTTATAACTGAGCGATGTTAATGGAGGATAGAAACACATGATCGGAAGATGCGTTTATGGTTCCAGTACGGCTCTTTTTCTTCTTTTTTTTCTAACGCATGTTGTAATCGCTGCTGAAGCTGCCGACATCAGACGGATCAGCGCACCTGAAGTTAAAAACCTGGTCGAAACCGACCAGGCCCTCTTAATACATGTGCTCAGTGAAATTGAGTTTGAGTTTCAACACATTCCGAAATCCATAAATATCCCCATCATAAAGATGGCTTCCACGAATTTACTGCCCCTCGATAAAAACCGCCCCCTGATTTTTTATTGCATGGGAGAACGCTGACCCTATAGTCTGCGTGCTGCAAGGATTGCAGCAGAAAAAGGATATACCGAAATCTATGCATTTGTGGGCGGTATTCCGGAGTGGCGAAAATTCAGTTATCCCATGGAATTCGATGTGGAATGGCAGCAGATTAAAGTCAAAAAAATGACACCGGAACAGGTCAAGGAAAGCATAGAAAAAGCAAATCCTTTTATTCTGGACGTTCGCCCCTTGAATTTTCAACGGGATACCAGTTTCATTCATGGCGCCCATTTATGCCCCCTGGTTTATCTTTCGGATAAATACGATGAGGTTCCAAAGGTCAGGGAAATCATCATCACGGATTGGGCCATGAAACAATCACCGGTGGCCGCTAAATATCTCATCAAAAGAGGGTACCGGGTCATCGGTGTGCTAAAAGGAGGCCTCGAACGCTGGAAAGCGGAACTCTATCCGGTCGAAGACCGGACCCCCATGAAAGATTGATGTTCATCAGTTATCTCCGTTGAAACAGATACACGACTTTAATTGCGAAGCAGTCAATGAATTCTATAGAACGCAAACCGGTCCGCAGGCAGATTATTCATCAGATCATGATGTTATTCGGCCTGCTGTTTTTCGTCATTATCGCCAACGCTTTCTTCTCCGCTTATCATACGAGTAAAGATATCATTGCCTATGCGGAGAAAGAACTCGATTACCGGCTCAAAAACATCACTTCAATACATCAAAACCAGATCGACAAGTTGGCGACTATATCGTTGATTGTAACGGAACAAAATCAAAAATTTTGTGATTTCATCGATTATGACAATGTCCGCGCCCTTACCTATATGCTTAAATCCCTGGGAACCATTCATGATGTCGATACTGCGGTGATATTCAATGAAATCGGCCAAATCATCACCACATACCCAAAAGGTTCCGGGTTTTCGGATATACAGGCATACAAGAGCCTTATTACCATAAAAACGGAATGGGTGGGTATTGAAGAGATTAACCCGCAGATCGTCATGGATCAGTTCACCGATAACACCTACAATACCAGGGCCGGTTCCACTCTCGGGTTTAAATCGACCATACCGCTTGTTCATGATACCGGTGAAATTTACGGTCATGTGGTATTGGTCAAATTCATCAACGGAAATGACAGGCTGGCGGAACAGATGGTGCAGTACACCGACGCGGATATTTTTTATTTCGACCGCAACCAGGCCCCCATCCTGACCAACCTGCCCTTAAACACAAGGGTTGAACATGCCCTTGACCAATTTATCATCAACGGACAATCCTACCTTTCAGCCAAAATCGAATTGAATAATTATGCGGGCATACCCATTGGCGAATTGGCCATCGCTTTTTCCAACGAAAACTACCTGAGTCAAAAAACACAATTGCTCTTCAGTCATATATTGCCGTTCGTCATATCGATCTTTATATCCATCGCCTTCTTCCTGCTGTTGAAGCGGCGGGTCTTCAACAAGGTCCACCGGCTCAGCCAGGCATTGAGAATGGTCACTTCCGGAAAAAGTGATTTGAGTATCCGATTATTGAATTTTCCGGAATCCAAAGCGGACGGCTCAGATGAAATAGAGAATATGTGTATTGATTTCAATCATATGATGGACAAGTTGGAGGACACCTATAATGAGATGGTCACCGTACGTGGTGATGTCGAGGATGCCAATCGTTCGCTGGAGCTTCGGGTCAAACGCCGGACATCCATAATTTCAGAAATGTATGATGACCTTAAACTGCAGATGGAAGAGCGACGCCGGGCGGAAACAGAGCGCAAGGAGCTCGAGTTGCGGCTGGAGCGTGTACGAAAGATGGAGGCGCTGGGAACGCTTGCCGGCGGCGTCGCCCATGATTTGAACAATATACTTTCAGGCATCGTCAGTTATCCTGAACTGCTGTTGTTGGAGTTGTCCGAAGACAGCCCCCTCCGGAAACCCGTTCTCACCATTAAACAATCCGGCGAAAAAGCCGCTCAAATCGTTCAGGATCTGCTCACTTTGGCCCGGCGGGGGGTCGCCTCCATGGTTCCGGTCAATTTGAATGCCACCATTAAAGACTATCTGAACAGTCCGGAATTCGAAAAGCTTAAATCCTACCATCCCAAACTATTGCTGACCATAGAATTGGCGGAGGATTTGTTCAATGTTATGGGATCGACGATTCATTTATCGAAAACCATTATGAACCTGGTTTCTAACGCAGCCGAAGCAATGCCGGACGGCGGAAAATTGATCATTCGTACCGAAAACAGGTATGTGGATGCCGTCATCAAAGGGTATGATAACATCGATGAGGGTAATTATTGTATTTTGACGGTATCCGATTCCGGCATCGGTATATCCGAAGACAATCTTGAACGCATTTTTGAGCCGTTTTTTACCAAAAAAATAATGGGCCGCAGCGGCACCGGTTTGGGTATGTCGGTGGTATGGGGTACCGTCAAAGATCACCACGGTTACATCGATGTCAGAAGTCAGGAAGGGTCCGGCACCACGTTCAATCTCTATTTTCCCGTGACACGCGTGGCCTTGCAGGTTGAAGGCGATGCCATAACCCTGGAAAGTATCAAGGGAAATGGTGAGAGCGTTCTTGTTGTGGATGATGTGGAGGAACAACGGGAAATAGCATCGAAGATGGTGGAAAAGCTTGGATACCGGGTGCATGCTGTCGACAGCGGAGAAGCGGCTATAGCTTATCTGACGGAACAAGCTATGGATATCCTGATATTGGATATGATCATGACACCGGGAATAGACGGACTGCAAACCTATAAAAAAATAATCGGGATCAATCCCCGCCAAAAAGCCATCATCGCCAGCGGTTTTTCAGAGACTGCGGATGTAAGGACCGCCCAGGAGTTGGGGGCCGGTGAGTATATCAAAAAGCCCTATTCGTTGGAGCAAATAGGAAAAACCCTTCGGCGGGAATTGGAAGACGGTTAGGTTTACACTAATGGCGGTAGTCAATTCATCAGCATTTCGCCTTTGATGCATCGCCAAGGCCAATGCAAAAAGGCAATTACCTTCCTCCGGTATTTAGCTGTGAGGTTACCGGATTGAAAAATAGGACAATTGGTGTATGATAAAACTCATCCCTTCCCGTTCGAAGTGATGATTACCCGAAATCGAAAAATAGGACGTTGATTTAACTATAGGCATGTCGGACATTATATGAACTTCAAATCAAGGGTCGACTATAAAGCCGTTTTTGTGTTCTTCGTATCCTTTTTGCTATTGTTTTCGGCGCTTTCGTGGGCCGAGAATACGCCCAGGCTCAACAACGGCAAAAAATGGCGCATCGGATATTATGAAGGTGGCCCCTACTCCGATTACACGGACACCATGAGAACATTCGTGAAGGGATTGATTGAGCTGGGGTGGATCCAGGAGACACCGCCCCCGGAACTATTTTCCGACATACCCAAGCCCTATTGGAAGTGGTTGGCGGAGTGTGACAGCAAGTTTTTATCTTTCCAGGCCGAAGACGGCTATTCCGCCTCCTGGGATGAACAAAAACGGTCGACGATCCGCAGTGCGTTGCTGGAAAAGCTGAAAGCGAACACCCTGGATCTGGTTATTGCCATGGGGACATGGGCAGGTCAGGATTTGGCCAACAACGAACACGCCATACCGACTCTTGTCATGTCTACCTCCGACCCCATCAAAGCAGGAATCATCAACAGCGCGGGAAGTTCGGGACTTGAACACGTCACCGCCAGGGTCGATCCGGGTCGATATTTGCGGCAGATACGGATGTTCCATCGGATAGCGGGATTTCAAAAATTAGGTATAGCATATGAAGATACACCGGATGGGCTGCTCTATTCCGCCGTCAGCGAAGTTCATCGAATTGCCGAAGAAAGAGGTTTCGATGTCATCACCTGCCATGTGATCGATTCAACGGCTGATACCGAACTTTCGGATCGTTCCTGCATGGATTGTTACCGTCAATTAGTCGAAAAAGCCGAGGCTGTTTATGTCACGGCGCTGACCTGCGTGGACCGGCAGGTGAAGGCTCTTGCGGATCTTTTTAAAGCCGCGGGTGTCCCCTCTTTTTCATTGGTGGGTTCGAAATATGTCCGGAAAGGATTGCTTTTGAGTATCTCCAGCGATTCCGGTTACACCGAATTGGGCCGGTACAACGCCGGAAAATTCGGAGAAATCCTCAATGGTAAGAAACCTATATCGCTCGAACAAGTCTTTGAGGATCCATTGGCAATTGCCGTGAATATTAAGACCGCCCGCGAAATCGGAATTGAAATACCGAAGAGCATTCTACGAATTGCAGCAGAAAAATACGAATAGTCATGCCCTTGCGATTAAAAGGATATTTAGGCGTTTTCATTGTATGTTGCGTCTATTGGATACTTGACAGTATCTGGTCTTTTTTGTCGTTTGAATACAACTTGAAAAATTTGATCGTCCGTGAACCGTCCTCCTATGTTGATACCCTGCTGCTAAGGGTTCCCCCCTATCAGATTGTCTCGCGGTTGATGGTAATCGCACTATTGACCATTCTGGGGATCATCATTCTCGAGTTTTTCAGAAAAAGGCAGATTGCCGAAAAGGATCGTAAGCAGGCCCACGACACTTTTCTAACCATATTGAACAGCATTGATGCGACCATTTATGTCGCCGATATGCAAAACCATGACATCCTGTTTATGAATCAGTATGTCATCGATCATTACGGATTAGGGGACGCCGGCAAGAAATGTTACGAGATTTTTTGTCATAACAGGCAAATCTGCGGCAATTGCACCAATGATCAACTACTGGACGAATCGGGAAATCCCAACGGTGTGGTGGTTTCGGAAAAAAAGAATCCGATAACCAATGCCTGGTATCTCAACTATGACAGGGCGATAAAATGGATCGACGGCCGTATCGTCCATTTACAGATCGCCACGGATATCACCCGATTAAAGGAACTTCAGGAAAAACAGTTAGAGGCTGAGTCCCATTTGCGCCAGGCGCAGAAAATGGAGTCCATCGGCACGTTAGCCGGAGGAGTCGCCCACGATTTTAACAATATTCTATACATGATCATGGGGAATGCGGAGCTTGCAATGGAAGATATCCACGGGTCAAGTCCCGCCCATGAAAATCTCAGGGATATCACCGGTGCGTGCAAACGTGCTGCCGGTATCATCAAACAACTGCTGAATTTCAGCCGCAAGGCCGACCCGGAACGCAAATCCGTCAATGTAATACCCGTGATCAAGGACGCACTCAGGTTAATGCGATCCACCATACCCGCCTCCATTGATATTCGAGCAACTTATGCTGCCGACGAATTGAACATCCTTGCCGACCCGATCCAGATCGATCAGCTACTGATAAACCTGCTCACCAATGCGTCCCAGGCCATGGAAGAGACGGGCGGGATTCTGAGTATAAGTGTTGAAAATGAGCACAACCATCAGGAAACCCCTGAGCCCTTTCATGAAAAGGCTTCAGGCGAATATGCCCGAATCACCATCCGCGATACGGGCCAGGGTATAGACCCTGACGACCTTGACCGTATTTTCGATCCGTACTTCACCACCAAAGCCCTGGATAAAGGTTCAGGCATGGGCTTGGCGGTGGTTCACGGCATCGTTAATAATCATGGTGGTACCATTGCCGTGGACAGCCAACCCGGTGACGGCACCTGTTTCACCATACGGTTCCCGGTGATCGCGGAAAAACCGGAAGTCTTTACCGAATCGGCAGATGAAATACAGGGTGGCGATGAAAAAATACTGTTTGTTGACGATGAGGAATCCATTACGAATATGATCCGGAGGTTGCTGAACCGGCTTGGGTACCAGGTTGAAACAAAGAACAACCCGGTGGAAGCCATCGAATTGTTCCGACAACAGCCTGATGCCTACAATCTGCTGATAACCGATATGACCATGCCGCAGATGACAGGCCTGAAATTGTCGGAAAAACTGAGAACGATTCGTCCGGATCTGCCGGTTATCATCTTCACCGGGTATAACTCCCTGATCGATGAGACAAGAGCATCGGCACATGGCATAAACGCCTTTGTCATGAAACCCCTTGATACCCGAAAAATGGCAATTACCGTTCGGCACGTGCTGGATGGAACAAATGGATCAAGATGAAAGTGGTGGGTAATAAAGACACGTACACCAGGCTACCATCTGAAAAAACGGGTAAGAATTATACACCCATACTGCGTTTTTTTATAAACTGGATATTCGGGAGTATCGAAATTGAACTATATTAACTATAATTACTAATAGTTACCAATTTCAAACCGAATTGATCTTCCTCTGGCATACGGGTTGCTCTATAGGAGATGTAAATACAGCGCAATTCATGAAATCGCAACTCACAAATCAGGAGGAATATTACCATGCGTACTTCAAAACTGTTAGTTATCGGGATAATCAGTATCGGTATCATCTGGATGGGATTCAATGTATTCGCCCACGGCCGGGGCATGGGACGCGGCGGCGGTTGGGATCAAGGCGGCCAGGGATGGCATCAACGCGGGGGAAATTGGGGACCCAATGGCGGAAATCTTACCGATGAAGAAGTCTCCATGCTGAGGGAAAAGCGTGAGGCCTTCTTCACCGAAACCAAGGGACTCCGCGACAGCATCATTGAAAAGCAACAGGAGCTGCAGACCCTGCTCGCCGAAGACGAACCGGATATGGCCAACGCATCCCAGATCCAAAAAGAGATCTCCGACCTGCGGTCGGACCTGGACCAGATCAGGCTCAATCATCGGGTCGAAATGCAAAAAACCTTCCCGAATATGGGCCGCGGTTACAAGAGCGGCGGACCGATGGGCGGCCCCATGAGAGGTTCCGGCGGCCCCAGGGGCGGGGGGTGGTGCTGGTAGTATAAAAGAATAGAGAATAATGTTTTTCAATAGGGTCCTCCGTGGTTTCAGAGGGCCCTGGTACTTTCTTTTTTTGTCCATTTTATTTGGGGACAATTGTTATCGTAAAATTCTCAGAACAGCTAATTGTCTTTGAAATCATAGTATTTTATACTGGTTTGTTTTCCTTCATAAAAAAAATGTTTATCAATAATAGCGGCAAGCTTAACATCAGCACATAGCTGAATAAGACCGCATGGGATACAATGGCGAAGTTAAGGGATTCAGCAGTTGATAAACCCAATAGCGATAGACTTGCCACCCATCCACCTTCATGGTTCCCGGCATTCGCGATACCTTGTATAGGTATAAATTGTAATGGAAGTTGAATTGAGATAACAATCCACACCTCCCAGAAAGAAATGTTTAAACCAATTGCCTTGACTGTGCAGAATAAACAAACTCCAACGAAAGTCCAGATGAAGAAGCTTAAAACCAAATCATATATTTGTAGTGGAGGAAAATGTCCTAATAATAGAATCTTTTTTAGAATACCAGAAGTTATAGGTGTTGATAATTTGCTTATTATTCTAACCGCTGAATATGAGAAAATCATCATAAAACCTAATATTATCCAAACTATTTTCAATGACTGAGAGATGTTGATAGTTCCTAAAAAAGCGGCCAGAAGTGTAAAAATCCCCAACGCGATTAAATCCAAAAGTCTCGCTCGAGCCAATAATATAGTTCCATCTGATATTTTCAAATCACTCTCTGTTTTAATTAGAAATGGCAGGGACATATCTCCGGTACGCAGGGGTAGCATGTACGAAAGGAAACCATGAAGCATGGAGATTCTGATAGCATTTGGCCACTTTCTGATAATTCTATCAGAAAGATTATGTATTCTGATGCCTCGGAATACATAATTAATATAATAACATAGCATCCCAGCAAAAAGCCAGCCCGGCTTAATTGCAATTATTTTCTGATAAACCTCTTTTCCCTTTAGAAATATTATTAAAACCAGAATGATAAAGAAAAGGATGGAAATTAGATTTCGAGGGTTGATAAACTTATTTGAGGAGTACATGTGCCCACATTTCACGTTTCATATGTATTTCCTTCATATGGTTCCTTTTCCCTGATAATGCGTAATGGATTCCCTGCCACAATAAGGTTAGAGCCCACTTCATCTGTGACAACAGAATTTGCACCAATCATAACGTTGTTCCCTATTATTACACCTGGTAAGATAACAGAATTCATCCCTATCCAGACATTATTACCGATCCGAATTGGCGCATCATGGGTATGTGTATCATAGTTGTTCAAATTATGATTCGAACTGATAAGCCCAACACCCGGACCCATTCTCAAATTATGGCCAATTTTAATACTATTACGTGCTTGTATGTAACAACAAGCATTCATCCCGGGAGCTGACCTATTACCAACAGAAACATTTTTATAATATAATACTCGTGAAGTGAAATGAACGGGCCAGGGTACCCTTCCATTAATCCTCAGTATTTTTTGAGGGAAAAAAAAGTAAAGCAAATAGAAAATAGGTATCCCCTTAGACTTGGGATAAAAAAGTTTGACCCAAGAAAATAAGAATTTGTATTTTTCAACTAATTTTGTATAATATTCAATGCGTTGATTCATTTGATTTAATTTTTAATGCAGCCGGTGCTATTTTTATGCTATAGCCAAAGTGATCAAATATTAATTTTTGTAGAATATTGGATGAAAAAAAATTTTCCATTTCAATTTGCAAATAATTTGAATTGAACTTGTATTTTTTTTCAAAAAGTTCATTTTTCAATCGATGAATTTTTTTGTACTTTTCAATAATTTTGGGATTCAATGTATTCTCCAATGGCCATAAACCTGGCTGCCATAGAGGGATAAGATTGTGCGCAATATAGCTTCTACCCCTGGATCTTGATAATGAATACATAGAATGAGCAAATTGCTCACAATCCCTTTTAATATGAATAATTGATACATTCCTGTCCAATATGAAGTTTTTTGGAATGATATGAGAGGTTAATGGGTCCGTGGAAATAAAAAAATCTTTTGTGTCATAGTTCTTTAATATTTTGTGAAAAAAAAGCTCAATGACCAACTTAAAATGGTGATTATATAATGAATAATTCCCAATTATATTCGCCATCCTTGAATATTTCATTTGATGGACTACTGAAAAATTATTGGGTAGCGTGTTCGTAAGGATTTCATACATCCGTTTCGTGCCGCAACGACCAGTAGAAACAAAGAACATTTTTTTCATTTATTCACTATTCCCTGCCATAATTAAGAGTACCAATTAAAAATGATACATGACTTTACAATAGAAAAGTATGAGCAACTTTGTGCGGCTATTTTAAAATCGGATTATTCCACACTAACAATGGAGCGTTACTTTTCAAGTAGGAGTTTACCGTCCAGATATATAATCCTGAGACATGATGTAGATCGCAAACCTCAAAATGCATTATCACTAGCAAAAGTTGAGGCTAAATTTGGTATCTGTTCCACATTTTATTTCCGTCACACACCTTCCGTTCTTAAACCAAAATTGATTGATGAAATATCGAAAATGGGGCATGAAATTGGCTATCATTACGAAACATTATCCAAAACAAGGGGAAATATCAAGAAAGCGATACAATTGTTTGATACAGAACTTCAAAACCTAAGAAAAATATGCAAAATAAATACCATTTCCATGCATGGCAGGCCATTATCGAGATGGGACAATCGCGATCTATGGACATATGCCGATCTATCTCACTTTGGGTTATTGGGTGAAGTTTATCTGTCAATTGATTATAATAAAATATATTATTTTACGGATACAGGTAGAAATTGGCGTTCAACAAGATATAATGTCAGGGATAGAGTTGAAGGGAAAACGATACCTGATTTGGATTCCACAGATGAATTGATCACATATATCTCAAGTGAAAACCCAAAGGCGATTTGTATCCTGACCCATCCAAATCGATGGACAAATAACAAATTAGAATGGTTGATGGAAAGCCTGTCAGATTATCTGGCAAATTCTGCAAAAGTCTTGATATCAAAATTTTATCATTAGAGTTGGGGGTATTATTTTAAGCCCTTATTATATTCC
The DNA here is from genome assembly GCA_013003715.1 of Desulfobacteraceae bacterium. GTDB lineage: Bacteria > Desulfobacterota > Desulfobacteria > Desulfobacterales > Desulfosarcinaceae > JABDIN01. Next base: position 22,746 of record JABDIN010000019.1, read on the forward strand.
ATATCAAACCACATTCCAAAAAAAAGAGTTTGCAGACCACTGATAAGGGTGAAAATCAGGGCCATCGCATTAATATCAGGTATATTTCCCAATGTTATCCAAATGTATATCAGTCGAATCAATAGTGGTACACTTGAACATAATAAAATAAATGAAAGAAGATAAAAGAATATCAATGGATGGAAGTCCTTGATTACATATTTGAATAGAAGCCTTCTCCAGAAACCTTTAAATAGCACCCAACTGATTTTTGGAATCACCTTCCTCAGCTTTATTCCTGATTTTTCACCGACATCGTATACAGGTTTGATATGCACGTCTTTGACTATGAAATCGAATTGATTCAATCTGATCAACAAATCATTCGGCATACCATAATATTTATAAATTAAATCGGGATCGATTCGTTTTAAAGCTGTCAGTGAGATCGCTGTATACCCACTTTGAGAGTCCGCGACATGCCAATAGCCGGAAGCGACCTTCGTCATCAGGGATAGCATGGAATTCCCGAGATATCGATAGTGGGGTATCATGTCCCATGCATCCCCATAGAACAACCTGTTCCCTTTGGTATAGTCAGCAGATCCGTTAACGACAGGATCAATTATCTGGGGAAGATCCTCAGGATCCATTTGTCCATCTCCTGCCATCACAACGGTAACATGCTGATCATTATCACGGGCCCATTTATATCCTGAGGCAATTGCACCGCCGACCCCTTGATTCGTTGGATGTTTTATCAGATGAATTTTTTTTGTATTTTTCATATCATCCCGAACAACCTCAGCGGTCTTATCTTCACTGGCATCATCAATCACGACTATCGCGTCGATATAGTCAGGCATTGTACGAAGGACTTTTGAGATTTGTGTCTCTTCATTGTGGGCCGGCACTACGACGCATATTACTTTATCTTGGTACATCTGATTGGCTTATCCTTTCTGAAGGAACATTTATGGACTGTTTTCATTCTTTGGGACCAATTCAAAAACAGCGTAGCCGTTTTTCGAAAAGAGCAGAACGCAATTATTTTTCAACCATTGTGAGACGAATTTCTGTTGCTCAGGGTCAAAGATCTGATTTGCCCATGATCCAAAATGGTGGACACCGATAATACAATGTGTAAATTTCTTACTTTGCAATTGCAAAGCTATATTATTTTCGGAAGCGTTGCCAGTGGCAACCATACCAGCAAAGGCATGGATTCCGGATTCGACAGGTCTGTCAAAGTAGTATAATCGTTTACCTACAAACAAGGCTAAAACTTTGATGCCTTCATTTTCTATCTGATTAATGAATTGTATCGCAGGATACTCCGCCAGTTTTTCAGTCAGGTATTCTTCTCGGGTAGTTTCGCCCAGAATAAAGGGCACGGGGTTCACGGATTGAAAAAGACCGACGACATATCTGACGTTCATGGAAAGAAAAAAACATACGACTGCGCAAATCATCCATCGGCTGAAAACCCGGTTTCTTTTCCTACTAATCCCATCAATCCTTTTTAGGATATCTTGCAATCCAAAAATCGTTAACACCACCAGGGGTGGAATTATCGGAGCGATGTATCGAATTCGCATATCAACCATAAAACTGGCATATAATACGAATAAAATGCAAAACGAAAACAATATCAACTGCTCGAGTTTCAGTTGAGCATCAGTATTCCGACGTCCGATTAAGAGAAGGAAAGGGGAAAAAAACAGGATGGGATTAAGCTTTCCGTCAAATAACCGCGGGTTGTCATCTTCTCCCTGAAAAAAAATACGCAGTGGAATGGAGGCCGTCTCCACAAATGATTCCTTATAAATCAATTTTCTTTGCATCCATGGTTTCATGGACATATTGGAATTCGTATTTTGTTCTGAATTGCTGTTAAAATGATGATTGTAGAGTGGATAGATCGGGTTCGCTGTCAAACAATAATTTTTTATCATCCATGGGGAAAAAACAGCTATTGAAATTATAGAATATACAATTGGATAACATATAGCATATCCTATCCTGATTTTCGTTTGATCAGGTACCCGCACGTGAATAATAGCGACCAGCAAAGTAAGCAGGAATAGGACTATGATGCCATTGTATTTCGTACCCAAACCCAACCCGCAGAATATTGCTGAAAAAATGAGATACCTGGGTGATTGTGATGAATTCGCCCATTTGAAGAGAAAAAATATCGATCCCCATGAAAAGAAAACCAAACCAAGATCGACATAGACAGTTGTTGAAAGCTTAACAATCACCGGGGTGGAAAGAAATATCAAGGCACCCAACAGCGATAATGTCTGGGTTGTCCGTTTTTTTAAATAGGATAAGATTAACCAAGCTGTTCCCAGGGCAAATAGAAAATGTATATATTTTGGAACGATATCGTTTTCGAATAGCAGTGGAATAAGATAGAGCAGATTCAAATTCATGGGGTAATAGGAAAAATTCAAGTGTGGGATTTCATAAATATATCCATGTTCGATCCACATCTTTGGAACTACAAGATGGTGTGTTAGTGCATCACGGCTAGTAGGAGGGCAATAGTTCAGAATTAAGGTAGAAATAATTAAAATTGCTAATGTTGCATAATGTGAATAGGTAATAATTTTTCTACTATTATTCATACATTTTCAACATAGTTGATATGGTAAACTGTTTCATTTGCATTTATCGCTTACCCTTAATGAAATTTAACCACCGCTGTAATAATCTAAACCTACTCAATGATTTTTTCAATAATATGTGCAGGAATCGTTCCTTCATACAATGCACCATATATTATGAAGCTAGGTGTTCCAGTTATTCCCATCTTCAAACCTTCGCGAATGTCATATCGTAATTTTTCTCTAATTTTCTGATTCTCAAGTGCCAGATACAATTCTCTTTGTGAGAGGTTTAACTCTTCCGCAATTCGTTTAATACTTATTTCATCAGGTTTACTTGCAAATTCAAATAAAAAGTCAGTAGCTTCCCAGAATTTATTTTGTGAAGCAGCGTAAATTGCGATAATCGATAGTTTACCGGCTCCTACATGGAAGGGTTTTTTTACTAGTATATCATTAAATTCATGGTCCATAGGATAGTGTCGGTGTATTAGCCTGATTTTGTTGGGATGTTGGCTAACTAATTCTTGAAGATACAAATGTGTTTTTTTACATTGTATACATTGATAATCTGAAAAAATCTCTATAGAGAGGATCGGATTTAGCGCACCTATCCAAGGTGAGCCATCCGGAGTCAAGCCATTGGTAACGGCTTTATATGATGTATGACGCGACATTTCCCAATAATTAGGCATGAACAACCCGGTAATAATAAAAAATGAGAAAAAAGGAAGAAACAAGTATTTAAATAGAACTCTGGTCTGCAAAACAAGTCTAATATCTTTCATCAGACTTTTAATCAGGTTGGAATCACCGAATCTTCTTAGAATTAGCCAGGAAAGATATGCCATGAAAAAATTAATAGCATGGTTAAGAATGCACATAATACAATAACTATTAATTATTAGCCACGAGACTATGGATAGATAAATGCTGAAAAAACAATAAGAGGATGCAGTTATGAAGATTAGACTCCACATTGCTTTTTTTTTATTCTTATATTTTAATCCAGAAAATAATAATAATAAAAGTAAAAATGAATAGCCAAAAATACCTATAATTGGTATGGGTATTCCTAACAGAATAGAATACTCACTTAATGACACAGAGTCACAATTTAGTGTTTTTGTAATTGAACAAAAGCTTTCATAGCCTATATCTGTGTATATCCTAAAGTGACTAATCGAAAGATATACAGAATCGATAATTCCTATTAATAACAAACAGATAAAAATTATACGATAATTATCATAGGATAGATGTCTACTCTTTATTTGATTCATCTCATTTTTTGATAGTTGAATTTAAATTGTATATTGAATCAATCAGAGGTGAGATCTCTCTCCGCATTCGTTAATACTTGTTTTTCCAGAGAAAATTGCCTTAAAATTACTGGTGTGATTTGTTCAAAAGATACTGGTACTGTTAAATAACTATTAGATAATTCTTTTATAACTGAAGAAATTTCAGAGTGATCAATCAAAGCAAACAATTTTCTTGCCCACTCGTCAGAGTTATTGTTGTCACCCAATTGTGAACTGATTTGAATTAAGCACAAAATCGGTAATATATCTGTTTTATCAATATGATGTGCTTTGTTCAAGTACCAAAATGCCTTGCGGTGATATCCAATCGCATTAAACGCCATCCCAATATTGATAAGACTTTTATAATGATGCGGGTTGTTTTTCAGTGCAATGCTAAAATTCGAAATAGCTTCCATATTCTTTCCTGAACGTAATAGAAAAAAGCCTTTCTGATTATGATAATCTGGTTTCTCCGGATATATTTCTAATGCATTTTCGGTGTATTCAATAGCTTTTTCGAATTCTCCCTTTATAGCCATTAATGTTGCTAGTCCAAAGTTAATGTTAGCGTGCGCATAGTCAAGTTTCAATTTTAATGCATCCTTCCACGTTTTCTCAGCGAGATCAAATTTTCCGGTATTGTAATAAATACCTCCAATAGTATCCAAGGTTTTAGCATTTGAGTATTAGAATGCATTTTTAGGTTTATGGCTTTTTGGTTTAGCTCTAATGTTTTTTTTGTGTCACCGATTTTAGAATAATGCCCATATGCTAATTGTATATATGGTCGGGCTGAAGATGGGGCTTTCATTAAGGCATCATTCCACAAAGATTTCTCATCTTTCCAAACGTCATTTCTTAGATAAGTTCCTATCCCCATTGAAAAAACTAAAACAACACCGAATACCATCAGAAAATACATTATTAATTTATTGGATCGATTATATCGTGATAATAGTTTAATTAAACCTAATGATATTGGTATAAATAAGAAAAATGAGGGTAAATAGTTTCTATGTTCAAAAATCAATTCCAGAGGTAATATGGATGACTCAATAGTATGGTTTAAGAAATAAAAAAGGATCGAGAATGATAGTATAGGATAAGTTTTTTTTCCCAAAACCCCAAACAGAATAAGACTAAACACTATAATAATGGAGATTAACGTTGTCCATGGAGACAGAAAGGAAGTTGACAACTCGAAATCATGCGCAATTGATAGCCGCGAACCTACCGGATAAAAGATTTGCGAGAGATAAAAAATAAGTACTCTAGGTTCTGTGAGCATCCGTTCAAAAAATGAAAAAGGTCTGATTTGATAGAGTTTTGTCAAAAATGTGATAGGATCCGTTCTTCTAACGCCGTAAAAGTAAATAATTGTAATAAATGAAATAGTTAAGAGCACAAAAATTAAAAAGTAAAGCAATTTTTTGGAAATGAGGTTTTCATCTCGGAAAAAAACAAAATCCACTAGAAGTAATGATAGTGGAAAAACAATAGCATTTTCTTTTGATCCAATTGCAAGCATATAAGATAACAAGCAACAGGTATAGAACAGTATTTTTTTATTAAATACAGTTGCAAATTTTCCCTTAAGATAAAAAAACAAACCAACGGCATAAAACAAAGCAGCCATGGAAGCCATTCGCTGTACAATATATGTAATTGCTTGTGTTTGAATAGGGTGAATGGCCCAAATAACTGAACTCAGGAGTGCTATAGAATACCCAAAAGATCGATATTTCAAATATAAATTTGGTGTCTTGAATAATAACCGAATTACAGAGAATAGTGTAAATGCTGTCAGAAGGTGTATAGATATATTCACTAAGTGATAACTTAAAACAGCTTGTTGGCTTGTATACCAATTCAAACCAAAAGACAGGCAAGGAATTGGTCGATATAATCTGTCATGCGTAGTTTTTTTTTGAAAAAAGGTTTTTTTAATTGACTCTAAGGAAAGAGTATTTAAATGCAGCTCAGATCTTTCTACGATGTTTATGTAATCATCTAGATGCCATGAGCTTTGGAATGTATTGGAATATGATAGGAAAATTAAAGTTATTAAAATAATAAGAGTCGAAATTGTTTTTTTAATGGGTGCAAGGCCATTATCTATAGGCATCTGGCATGATTTGGCTCTTTGTGAGTTTTCGAGGTTCGACGGCATATAGCTCATTGGAGGAATAGAAAAGACTAAGGATGATATAGTGCTCCCTAGTCTTTTCTTTTTTTAATGATTCAAATTTAATATTTTAACAACGAACGAATTAGCTTATCTCCAAATATCGGTCGTCGGGCTGCCGGGAACGCTGGATTGATATCGTGCCCCTCTTGGACATCTGGTACTTACGTCAGTCACGAATACAGCAATCAGTGTGTTTGGTGCTGCACCTATAATTGTTCCAGTATTTACTGAACCAGCGCTACCGGAAAAACCGAAGCCTCTCAACTGAGCGAGAGTGGGCGTGTTTATATGTTCTGGTTCCGAGAAGTAATCTGCAATAGCTGCTTGAATATTTTCGGCATCACTTTCAGCCTGGCTGCAGAAAGTTTTATTACGATAAGCAATAAAATTCGGAATAGCGATGGCGGCCAGGATGCCGATGATGGCGATGACGATCATCAGTTCGATCAGTGTGAAACCTTCTTTGTTGTTTCTTAATTTTGATAGCATGTTAACCCTCCGATTGGTTTGTTATTATTTAGACGTTAAGTTGATCTGATCCGTTATTGAACTCCGCGCCTCACCTCCCTTTCTAAAGAATGAATAATTGAGAATGTTATTGAGCAAGCATTGTGCCATCTTTAAGGAAAAATTATTATTTACGTAACCATCAGTAATATTAACTTAAATTGATTTGATTTTGAGATTCATGCCACGTTGTGGAAGTGTAAGGAACTATGGCCATCACAAAATATGTTAGGAACCTGACAATTTTTGTCAGTCGTGATTCTCTGGGTTGTCACACGCCGTCTTTAATTGTCGGCCTGTAAAAAAATATCGACAATTCTCTTAAAACCTTAAGGTCTTGGAATCAAATATTCGGTTCTCTTCGGCAGGAAATTTTAAAAAACCGGATAGAGAATGTTGATATTCGGACGGATGCAAAAAGAATAGCTGCGCAAACAAAATGCAACGACGGTTTCGGTTGGCCGATGTTCCGTGCCGGAATCGGTTGTTCGTTTATTCGGCTTTTAATTTATCGACACGATACCGGAATGAGCGGAAACTGATATCGAGCAGGTCGGCGGCTTTGTTTTTATTTCCATGGGTGCATTCCAGAGCCTTTTGGAGATAGGCGCGTTCAATTTCCGATAGAATGGTATCCAATGACACCCCCTTGGACACCTCATCCAGATCATACCGCCGGTCCTTTACTCCTTCCACCCATCGCCGTTTGTGGATGGACATGGCCAGGCTGTCGGGCAGCAGGATGTTGGTGCTGGAAAGGGCCACGGAGCGCTCGATGAGATTTTCGAGTTCACGGATATTGCCGGGGAAGTCATATTTATTCAGCATATCGATGGCGTAGGAGGATATTTTTTTCATGTCCTTGTTCATTTGTTTGGAATATTTATCCAAAAAATGCTGGGCAAGGATCTTTAAATCGGTCTTCCTCTCCCGCAAGGGGGGGACCTTGATTTCAATGACATTCAACCGGTAGAACAGATCTTCCCTGAAATTTCCGGCGATCACCTCTTCTTCAAGCAATTTGTTGGTGGCGGAAATGATGCGGATATCCACTTCAATATCACGGGTGCCCCCTACCCGTTTAAACACCCGCTCCTGAACGGCTCTTAACAGCTTGACCTGTATGGGCATGCTGAGATCCCCGACTTCATCGAGGAAGATGGTGCCCCGGTGGGCAACTTCCAGCAACCCCTGCTTGTCCTGGGTTGCACCGGTGAAGGAGCCTTTTTTATGCCCGAAAAATTCACTTTCGATCAGTGTTTCCGGGATGCCGCCGCAGTTAACGGTGACAAAGGGTTTTTTCACCCGGTCACTTTCGTTGTGGATGGCGCGGGCAATGAGTTCTTTTCCGGTACCGCTTTCCCCGGTAATCAAAATGCTTGTGCGCGTCTTGGCCACCTGCCGGACCATGTCATAAATATGGATCATCCGGGGACTGTTGCCCACGATGCATCCGAAATGCACCTTGTCCTTCAGCTCATCTTCTATGAATTTCCGATCATGCTCAATGGTTTTGCGGGACAAGGCATCGGCGATGGTCTGTTTGAGTTCTTCATTGTTGAACGGTTTGGGCACATAATCGTAGGCCCCGTCGTTCATGGCGGCCACGGCGGTTTCGGTGGATGCATAGGCGGAGATGAGAATGACCACCGTGTTCGGGTTGTTTTTTTTGGCGGCCCGAAGCACTTCCAACCCGGTGATGTCACCCAACCGGATATCGCACAGAATCAGATCAAACGTCTGCTTTTCGAGTTTGGATATCGCTGTGTTTCCGTTTTCGGCACAGGTTACGTGGTATCCCTCTTTGGACAGCATGAATTCAAGGAGTTCGCGCATGCTCAGTTCATCATCAACCACAAGTAGCTCAGGGGGATTTTGATTCATATTTATCCTAATTTTTAAGATATCATCTGTTTTCCGTGAACGGATCAGCCATTTTCATCATCCTGATAAATGATCTTACCCGCCACGATGGTGCAAACGGCCTTTCCCTTGAGCCGCCAGTTCGCAAATGGCGTATTTCGGCTCAGGGAACGGAACCGCTCCGGATCGACTGTATATTCCCGGTTCAGGTCCATTATGGTTATATCGGCAGGTTTTCCGGATTCAATACCGTTTTTTTGGTTTAAAATCCGTGCGGGTATTTTGGACATTCTGTCAATAAGCTCCGGTAATGTCAGCGTATTGTCGTTCACCAGCTTCAACCCAAGGGGCAATGCGGTTTCAAGTCCGATGATGCCGTTGGGGGCCTTTTCAAAGGCCGTTTCCTTTTCCGAAACCGAATGGGGTGCGTGGTCCGTGGCGATAAAGTCTATGGTGCCGTCCTTAAGACCCGTGACGACGGCCTGCCTGTCTTTTTCCGACCGAAGCGGCGGGTTCATCTTGGCATTGGTGTTGTATCCATTCACCGCGTCATGGGTCAATGTGACATAATGGGGAGCCGTTTCAGCGGTGACCCGCACCCCCCTGGCTTTGGCCTCGCGAATGGCCTGCACCGATTCCGCGGTACTGACATGGGCGATATGGATGGGAACACCGGTCAGTTTGGCCAGGGCGATCTCGCGCATCACCATGATGCTTTCGGCGGCGTTGGGTATTCCCGGCAGGCCCATCCGAACGGAAAGGCCGCATTCGTTCATGACCCCATCGGCAACCAGATCCGGGTCTTCACTATGGGAAATCACGATCAGATCCAGTGCCCCGGCATATTCAAGCGCCTTTCTCATCAAGGCACTGTTGACCACCGGCATGCCGTCATCGGAAACCGCCACCGCTCCCGCATCTTTCAATTCCTTGAAATTGGATAAGGTGTCACCCTTCAATCCCAGGCTGATGGACGCCACCGGCAAAATCCGGGCGGCACCGGTTTCCCGGGCTTTTTTCAGCATAAAGTCCGTCACCATGGCGCAGTCGTTGACCGGATGGGTGTTGGGCATCGGGCAAACCGCTGTAAATCCGCCTGCCGCCGCCGCCTGACATCCGGTGGCGATGGTTTCCTTATGTTCGAACCCGGGCTCCCTGAAATGAACATGCAGATCAATGAGACCCGGCGTCACGATCTTGCCGGACGCGTCAATAATTTGTGATGCGGCGGCTTCTATGTCGGAACCGGCCGACGGCAGAACGTCCGCTATTTTTCCGTCATCCACGATGATGTCCATGACCCCGGTGATGTTGCCGGGATCGATGACTTCACCGCCCTTAATAAGCAGTTGGACCACGATTGCCTCCTGCGATCAGGTATAAAAGCGCCATGCGGATCGCCACGCCATTGCCGGCCTGGCTGAGCATATCCAGTATCTTGATGCCATTACGCTGATACGCCAGTTTTTTCCGTTCGCTGCACACCCCGTTATGTATGACCACGGCTTCTTTTTTCATATGTGGGATGGAGGCATCGGACAATTGAAAAAGAGGGTGAATGTTCGGTTGAGACACCCCTTTTATCGGCGGACCCGTTTCATCAGTTGCCGAATGCCAGAGAAATACATCGCCCTGGCGTATGGCCTCATCCACCGGGCAGATGGTGGCGCCAATATCCTCGAATCCTGGTGGAATAAGGGACATTGGACCGGCAATCAGCACCTGTGCGCCAAGCTTGGTAAAACCGATACAATTGGACCTTGCCGAGTAGTTCGAAAAGATATCGCCGCCGATGACGATGGTCCGGCCACTGATGTTGCCCGCTACTTCACGCACCGTCATCAAGTCGGTTAATGTC
>JABDIN010000052.1 GCA_013003715.1 Desulfobacteraceae bacterium
GGGAACCCCCTTCATCTGGGGTGCAACCAATTGCTGGGGGGTGTCCGGACCCGGAATTTTCAATACAATCAGATGGAGTATGCCGATGAGATCGAGCCGGAAGCCATCGATGATGTCGCCACCGAAACCATTGGCCCCCATCATATGACGGGGTGTTTCGCCTGCCAGGTTCACTGCCGCGCCCAGTACAAGGTGCCGTCCGGTCCATATGCCGGTAAATATGACGAAGGCCCGGAATATACATCCCTGGGAGCCTTCGGGGCCGAACCGGACTGCAAGCATGTGGAGACGGTATTGGCCGGCAATCACCTGGTGAATCAATACGGTGTGGACAACCTTGAAATCGGCAGTATCATCTCCTGGGCCATGGAACTCTATGAATTGGGAATTCTCACCAGTAAAGAGACCGAAGGCCTGGACCTTTGTTTTGGAAATGATGAAGCGCTTTTGGAGATGGTTCACAATATCAGCAACCGCAAAGGGTGGTTGGGGAATGTCCTGGCGGACGGCGGAATCCCGGCATCCGAGGCCATAGGTAAAAATTCCTTTGATTACCTCATTCAGGTGAAGGGGATGAACAACCTTCACTCGGATGAGCGGGGTACACCTGCGCTGGCGCTGAATATCGCCACTGCTTCACGCGGCTCCGACCACCTGAGAAGCCGGCCGGCCATCGATCTCTACCATCTTCCAGAACAGGTGTTGAGAAAAATTTACGGCAGCCCGATCCCTTACGACGGTCCCCTGTCGTCGGAACACACTGAGTATATCGGAAAACCCTGGCAGGTCCTTTGGCAGGAGAACTGCTACATGGCTGTGGACTGCCTGGGCATCTGTAAATATCATACCGTGTTCCTCGGCGCGACACTTCCCAATTTCGAAGACTGGCCCAAGGTCATTTATTACAATACAGGGCTTGAATTTACACCGGAAGAGATTTGGGCCGTGGCTGAACGGTGCAATAACTTGGAGCGACTTTTCAATCTGCGGGAAGGCCTGACACGCGACGACCCGGTCAAGGGCGATACGCTCAATCATCGCTATTTTGACGAACCCTGCAGAAGGGGAGCCCCGGATGTCATTGGTGCCACCATCGATCGGGACAAGTTCGAGATAATGCTGGATGAATTCTATGAGCACCATGGGTGGGATAAGGACGGTGTTCCCACAGCTGAAACCCTGGATCGTTTAGGCCTGGGGCAAGAGCCAAGTCATCTGCTTTAAAAATGTCGAAGGAGAAAATAATGGACAAGTTTCTCACCGTATATTCCGAAAAATGCACGGGATGCCGCCTGTGCGAACTGGTTTGCTCCGTCATGCATGAAGGGGTTTCCAACGCCGCGAAAAGCCGGATTCAAATCGTGAAATGGGAAGAGGAGGGGCGTTATGTCCCGATGATCTGTCAGCAGTGTGAGGATGCGCCCTGCAAAAATGTCTGTCCGGTGGGCGCCATCTCCCGGGATAAAGATCTGGGATTTCTGAATGTGAATCATGAGGTGTGCATCGGTTGCCGGTCATGCGTCGGCATCTGTCCGTTCGGCGCCATGGGCTTCAATATGACCAGTCACCAGGTGTTCAAATGCGATTTGTGCGGCGGAGACCCGCAATGCGTAAGGTTTTGTGAGGTAAAAGCGGTGGATTACGTAGGTTCAAATGTGGTGAGCGCACAAAAGAAAAGGGAGAGCGCCGCCCGTCAGTCCGAAGCCAACCGGTTGCAGGTAAGCGCAGGTGAACACGCATAGCTCACGGCCGGACCGAAGATCAGGTATGGTCACAATGTCATTGGTTCGCGGACAGGCGCCGATGGATTGCGGAATGGGGTGACAGGATAACATGTCCTGTCGATAGTTTTCATCACTTTTGAATTTTGTGGAGGAATCAGGGGGTAGCAGGCGCCTGTTTGTCTTCATCGAGCGCCCGACGGAATATGTCCGCCTTTTCCATGGTCAGATCGGCTATCCGCCGGATTTTATCCATCTCCATGGTTGCCGACATGCCGACCACCCAGATAGCCGCTGGAAGACCTCTCCGGTTGTTTACGGCGACCGCGACCGCCCTTATGCCGGGCAGATATTCCTCAACATCCACGGCATAACCTTGTGAACCGACACGGTCCAGTTCCAAGAGATATTCCTTTTCATCGGTAATGGATCGCGGCGTATATTGGGGAAGACCTCGTTCTTTGATCAGGTCAGCGGCAAGTTCATTGTTTTCGGCGGATAAAAACACCTTTCCGACCGCGCCTGCAAACAGCGGAATGGTCGACCCGATCGGTACCGAGATCTTGAGAGAATCCTGGGTTTCCGCAGTCGAGATGATCAGAACACGGTGACGAATGCGTACCCCCAGAATCACCGTCTCATTGATGGTATCCCGGATATCATTGAGAATCGGCCGTGCCAGTTTGTTGACCCTTTCCTGGTGCCAGTTTGAAAACATCAGTTCCGCAATGGTCGGTCCAAGATAGAGTTTTCGGCCACCGGCACCCTGGGTGAGGACGCCTTCCCGAAGCAGGGCGTGGACGAGACCGTGAGTGGTGCTTTTGCTGTATCCCAGCCGCTTCGCCAGGTCCACGATACCAAGGCTTTCCTGGGTTTTGGCCACGACCCTCAATAGTTGAAAGGCCTTATGTACGGCGGGTGCTTTATAACTGATGTTCAGGTTTTTATTCTTTTCCCGGTCAGTCGTCGGATTTTCGGATTTCATGAGTATTTCGGCCATGTTGATTTCAGTTGAGTGGTATCGGGATTGAATTCATTATAGTGATTTAATCAATGCTTGTCTTAAAAAAAGCTGAATATTGCTAATATTATATTTTTACAACGAAATATGTGTCATATATATCAAAAAAGCTGTAAGAGTGCCAGATTTATTATTGGTAATAAATTCTCCATTGTGAACCATTCCGGTGTATATCGGAAGACACTGGTATGAGAATCGATTTTTTCGGCCGATGAGTTGTCAGCATATCGGCAGGAATCCCGAGAATGGAACACCGGCAAGACGATCATTGCAAACGGCGATATAAGGATAAGTCATGGGCATCAAACTGAATATTCATAAAACCCACCGCCAATATACCAATGGACTGGAAACCATTGACACGGAAGGTACCACCGTCGGTGATTGTCTCGAAATGTTAATCGAACTGTTTCCCAGGATCAAAGGCGCCCTTTTTGACAGAAACGGCCGTTTGAAAAAGCAGATTGACATTTACCTGAATTCCGAGAGCGCCTATCCGGATGAGTTGAAAAAGAAGGT
>JABDIN010000045.1 GCA_013003715.1 Desulfobacteraceae bacterium
GCAGTTTTTAATCGGAGCACCGTTTCTCGCCTTTTCACTGTTATACTCATATTACCTTCACAGAATGGAGAAGGCCAGGAATTTGTTGCCTCGAGCTAAGGTGAAGGTAAATGTGACAGTGCCCTACCTTGTCATTTGTATGCGTAAGAGCGAAAGTGATGAATGCCCAGGTGGTTATGTCTATTTAGATGACGCTTTTCAAGATCACCGATAACCTTAGCAAGCAGCCGGATTACGAAAGTAGTTGGTTAAACAATACATGAACGAGAAATTGATATGCTCTCCACTGCGCCCGATGAAGACTTTGAGTATTCTATAAAGTCAAGAAGGTTACCGAATGTGACGGGTACATTGAGATCCGGCAAATCTTCATACTACGGGAATATCAGAACAGCGGGATCAGGTCGATCATCCTGCGCAAGGTAATGCAGAAAGCAGGCAAGAACCACATCGTGACGAGATTTACCTTCCTGAGGGGCAATCGTGCATTAACAATGTACAAGCGAAATGGCTTTCGACTCGTGAGGCAGACCGGGACTCATAGTTATATAAAGAGAAGGCAAGGAAAATGCAGCCAACAATCACCGGAGCGCAACCAGTGAAAAGCAGCATTTCGATTGGCTTCCCCTTTCGCGTTAGGTGAGATGTTCTGCTTACAATAAAAAAGGCAAAGAAAAATCATTATGAATGTAGATCTGATATACTTTTCCGGAACAGGCAACTCGTATAAAACTATAGAAACGTGTAAAGAAATGTTTCTTCAGAACGGTTGTAAAACTACGCTTTCTTCTGTAACAGATAAGCCTATTATCAGAAAACAGTCCGATTTAATTGGATTTTGTTTTCCTGTTTATGCGTTTGGAATACCACGTATATGTAGGAAGTATCTATTAAATTTGCCAAAATTTAAGCGTCCAATAAATTCGTTCATATTAATTACAGCTGGCGACTCAGACGAATCAGGTTTTTCTATTAAAGAAAGCGCGAAAATTTTAAAAAAGAAGGGACTTACTGTGATTTATAGTGACGTTATTCAAATGCCTATAAATTGGACAGTATCAATGAACCCGCCATCAAAAAAAGAGGCGCTATCGATAATTGATAGGGGCGTTAAAAAAGCAAAGGAAATAGCACTCGACATTCTTAATGGTATACCTCATCATCATGTTTTTAACTATCCACCCAAGTGCAGTAAAATTGGGTTTTATAGAGACTATTATTTGTTCAAATGGTTAGGCGTCAGTAGTCTGTGGAGAAATTTTAGAATAGATAATACATGCGATTCTTGCGGATTATGTGAAAAATTATGTCCAACTGAAAGTATCCAAATTGTACATGAAAAACCTAAATGGGCGAATACCTGTGAACAATGCATGCGTTGTGTTAATTATTGTCCGAAACAAGCAATTTTTCAAAAAGGAGAAGGCAGCATAAAAGGTAAAAACATTTATTACGAACCTACTTTTAAACCATTAAAAGTAAAGACAGAAAAGCATGTCAAAGCTAATGCAACCGGCAATGAGAGTCGCGTGGTCCACCGGCGTCATTCTACTTGTTGAAACAAAAATATCCTATTTTGTTTGAAGTGACAAATCAGGAAAAACATCTCAAAAAGGAGTAAAATGGTTTTTTTAAAGATGAATACTCTCCTTCGATACCGATAAAGCTCCTATTGTCACTAAGTGTCTTGGCGAGCACTCTCACTGCTGCGGCATTAACGGCCGATTAATCAGACTAGTTAGTAAAAATGAGAAGCCTTCATGAACTTAAAATGACCAAGTTTTTATCCTTTTATTAGTAAATCAACGCCCCTCCAATAATGTAATTCCAATTTCAGTGACTTTGTGTCTAAGTATGTGATCTTAAATGAATCGAGGCTATTCAATGGTTCGAAAGATAATACTGACGTATGACAAAACGTGGAGGCAATAAAATGCCGCTTGGCAGGCTATAGGAACTGCAATGTGACGACAATGCCAAGTGAATTTATTGTACACTTTCTTGCAGTGGAAGAAGGGCTCAAGGCATCATCAGAAATTATGTGTCTGTGGCTGGCCAATCAATCCCTGTACAAGAAGGAACATAAGGGAAAGGGAAAAATAGGGTTGCCCTAAAACCACTCCGCAATTTTTTCAATTGATTCCTCAATTTTCGAAGCATGTATGGGGTCCGCCCCATTGGATGGTGAATACTGCTTTGTGGAATCAATTCCTTCAAAAAATGCATGAAGATTTTGACGGGACAAGTCGGAATCCTCTCCAACAGTAACGCCACGGGTATCCTTTACATAGGATATAAAGCATCCTTGCAAAAGGATATCAATTAAACCGGTTAAAAATGTTTTCAGATCATTGATCCCTGAAAAGTAAAGATCCTCTTTTGTTTCCCGGTTCTCCAAATCATCTTCTTCATCTTCATCATCCAGATAATCTTCATTGATCTCAACCGACTGTTCAATGGTCACTTGTAGCGTTTCAAGTTGCAGGGTTATTTCGATATGTTTCTCAAATTCATGATCATAATCCGATAGTTGCCATTGTTTTTTCATTCATTTGCTCCTTGGGGTTCGCGCAATAAAAAGTATGGGAACCTCAACGCCTGTCAACGGTAAAAAAGTTTGCGAAAAATCTGTAGTATCAAACTATAAATGGGGTTTCGCAGCACGCTTGACCAGGAAACCTGCGCCACAAAATTTATAGTAATTTTTTCCGCAAGGCCTTGTCTCATTCCTGGTTGTCGGGTACAGAAAAAGTGAATCTGATTTTTTCAGGTAAATACGATCTTATCTCCGCCTCACTTTGTTCAAATGGATTTTTTTCCGCTGACAAAATTTTCAAGTTTTTTAATTTTTGAATCTCGGTGGGAATGCTTTTCAGTTGACATCCATCAACATTTAAAGACACAAGTTTCGATAGATTTCCAATATCAGGAATGGTTCCAATTTTATTATGTCCGAGAGATAAACGTTCCAACTCATATAGTTTGAACAATCCTCCAGGAATGGTTGAAATTTTATTGATAAAAAGGCTGATATCTGTCAATTTCGTAAGCTTTTTAATGTCTTCAGGTAATCTTTGAATATTATTACGCTCCAAATTTAATTCTTCTAAATTTCCCAAGTCAAAGAGTTCAGCGGGAAGAGACTTGATTTTGTTCCCACCTAATCCAAGCCTGGTCAGTTCTTTCAAAGAAGATATCTCCTTAGGGATATCTTTGATTTTACAGCCGCTAATATCTAACTTTTTGAGTCCGGACATTTGGGTCAGCGCAAGAGGGAAATTTTTAAAATTATTCCGATCAAAAATCAACTGTGAGCACTTAAGCGCTGACATCTCCTGGGGTAATTCAGTCAGTTCATTAAAGCTGAAATCAATGGAATCGACATGACGAAGATATTTGATTTCTGACGGAATATTTTTTATCCCTCTATTTACTTCAGCAAGCTTGATTTTTTTTAAACTTTTCACCGTTGCCAAAGTCTGAAGCGCTTCTGTTAAATCGAACTTTGAATATGTTAAATCAATTTCAGTGAGTTTTTTTAAGTTTCCGATACAAGATGGGAATTTCCTGAGTTTTAATTGAACGAGAGCAATCTTTTTTACATTCTCGAAAACATCAAGGGAATTAAAATCCACTTTAGCTTCCTTTAGATCCTCTTGATCTGCGAATCTCAAATCAAATTTCAATGACGTTATTTTTAGCGGGTTCTTTAAAGATTCTTGATAATTTGAAATTTTACATTCCATGTCCTTTTCCTTTTCCGTAGATGTTGTGATTACCAACCCCAAATATCCCCTTCATACTCACATTACGGCGCGCCTGCAGACACCATATGCAACGATGTCAATGATTCCAGAACTGTTTAAACGCCTCCGTTTCGATCACAGTATAACCCCGTAAGAATTGCCATATTTTGGTTCGACAACCCCATCTGGCCCGTGCTTGAAGTGCGGGGATCCGATCGTTGGGAACGACAAATAATTGGGTCGGGTCTTGGGTGTCTGATCTTATACCTCTTCGGATTTTTGTGAGCAGATCGTTCGTTAAAAGTGGTTCAAAGCTTCCGTCATGATTCCCGAATGCCCCGGCGGCTGTCAGTGCTTTGGCAACGACGTTGAGTGCCGCATAATACTCACCCTCCAGGTTTTGCGCGAACAACCGTCGAAAGGTCCGCTCATGCACATCCACCCAGGCATTGATGCAGTTTTCCCGGCCACGGCCGACAAGGAGGTAGATAGTACCGGTTTCCGGCCGGCTAAATTCAACGGCGCCTCCGGACCACGCATTTAAGGGGTTCAAAACCTCTGAAATCGTCCCCATACCATCGATCCCTTCTTCGTCCGACTCGTCGAATACGCCACGATATTCATCAAAATCGACTCTGACCACTGCACTGCTCCGGATAAATCCGGTGCCGGAAAGACCACGCTCAATACTTTCCAGGACGTTGCCTATCCGACATTCCGGCCCGGTGAATACCATCGTAAAATCCATTGACATCAGGATAAATACCTCAAAAATCGTTTCCTGGAATAATCGATCGCCCGTTATTGAATAAAGCCCTCTCAGCCACATCTTCACCGTAAATCAAATGTTCCCTCTTTCGTAACAAGATGTTTGCCAGAGGGCACTGGCATCCATTCCAAGGCGACATTTTTATGAATGCTTAATACAACAACACGGGATACAAATAGGATACACCAAGAAAAAAAAGTTTGATGCCTTTGCCGACGATTTGACATGGATTTCAAAAAAAGGAAAAACCCAGATCAATTTTTCAGAATGTTCACAATAATCTTCACCCGAAATATAAAAGTCTCGGTCGACAACAGAGGAAATTGTATTATTCATGGGAAATCCCGATAATTGTGTAATTTGACATCCGGAGGGCGCTGTGACTACAATGCGATTAAGCATTTTTTCAAACAGTTACGGTATTTCAGGATTTTTTTATAGGAGGCACAATGATATCTTGTTGCAGATGCGGCAAGAAGATTTCTGAAGACGATATCTATATCTATGAGGGCAATCGTATGTGCGATGACTGTGCAATGAAGGCAGGTCTGTTTCCTCTTGGGCATACAGGGGCACGCCGAGATAAGATTTCGGAGCGCGGAAGACGTCTTACTATTCAGAAGCCATAGGCCTTGCGAAAAAATATCTACAGATTCCCGGGCCGGTTCGTAATACGTTAGGCAGACAATGGAGACTTATGCATATATTTAAACCTTATGAAGCACGCACATTGCAATACATAGATCAAGTTAACTCAGAAGGGTGGCGCATAAAAGTGTATGGGATTTCCGCAAAATCACTACCCCTGCCGGATGAACTTGTGTCAGGAGGAACAAATCTCGTTATATCACATTTACCTAAGCCCGCTTTGACCGGGCACAGGTATGGCGTAGGGTTTTTAATTATCCATCAGGGAACAATGCGGAATTGGTTTCTACTGGATTGGTGGGAGAACGAAGACATTCTGCATCACCTGTTGTTTTCCTCTCCTTTGGAAAATCCAGGTTCAATAAAAGCGGAACCGGATATATCCTTAATCGCGTGTGTTCACGAAATAAGAGTCATAAATTTCGAAAGTGAAGCCTGGATAAAAACAGTACTATGCGATAATTCCGAATCAAGTTTTGAACGATATCTAAAATTACGCTTAAATTGTCGTGATTAAGGATACTCAGAAGAGCACAGGGAAAAAGCTGTTCTACCGGTTTTTTGATCCGGAGGATGCGACATTCCCATCCATGACGGCGCCTTTTTCCCGCATTCCAGATGCAATGATGTCTTTCGGTTTTCAAAGTTACTGAACGGACACACGCATTGCACTGCCGGAGATATTAAAGGATAATCGCCTTTTCAGGTTTTCGAATGCGGTTACCCGAGTTCACCCGTAGGTGTGGATTGGGATGCTGTGTAATTGTGTTATCTCAAACATTGAATTTTCCCATCATTTGATTGAGTTGTTCAGCCAGGGTGGATAAATCATGGGCGCTGGTGCTGACCTGTGCACTGCCGGTGGCCATCTCACGGACTGCTTGATGGACTTCCTCCATATCCCGGGTGATGCTATCTGATGCCGTATTGCTTTCGGCCACATTTTTATTGACCTCCTCAATGCCCTGGGCGGCATGGCCGATATTCGAAGCGATTTCCCTGGCGGCGGCGGATTGCTCTTCCATGGCGGCGGCTACCGCTGTGACGATTTCACTGAGATCAAGAATCACAGCAGAGACCTGATCTATTCTGCCGACGGTGTCGCCGGTTTTTTCTTGGATATTAGTGATTTGTATACCGATGTCTTTGGTCGCATCGGCGGTTTGTTTGGCCAGGTCTTTGATTTCATTGGCCACAACCGCGAAGCCTTTTCCGGCGTCACCGGCCCGGGCGGCTTCTATGGTGGCATTAAGAGCGAGTAAATTCGTTTGCTCGGATATTTCCGCAATGGCTTCGGTCACCTTGCCAATCTGCTCCACGGCTTTTCCCAGTTCATTGATCTGAGTTGAGGTCATTTTTGTCTGGTCCACGGCTTCACCGGCGATTTTGCGGCCGTTTTCCGTGTTGCCGGCGATTTCACTGATGGTGGAGGTCATCTGTTCTGTTGCGGTGGCCACAATCTGCATGTTGCTGGAGGTCTGTTCGGATGCCGAGGCAATGGCTTGCCGGTTGACGTTCATCTCTTCAGCAGCGGTCAGCACAACCTGGGCTTTACCGGAGCTCTGCTCTGAACCGACAGCCATCTGCTGTGCGATGGCGGACAGTTCGGTGGAGGAGGAGGTCAGGGTTTCCACACCGCCCGTAATGTTTTCGAACATCTCCCGCAGATTGGCCGACATCCGGTTCAGTGAATCCGCCAGTACACCTGTTTCATCGGATTGCTCCACGGTGATGGTTTGGGTCAAATCTCCCTGGGCAACCGCTTGAGCCAAGTTCAGACCTTTCCGCAGAGGGCTGATGATGCCGTTGGCAATTGTAAACGATAGAATCATACCGGCAATGATCGCGACACCCCCGAACAATACCACGCCATTTCGGGTTTTTACAGCGGCGTTCAACATCTGCTGGTCGGTCATGATATGCTGCTTGGCTTCAGTTCGGATGAGGTGCAGCAACTCCTGGATCTGACCCAAGGATGGCAAGGTCTCAGTTGCATAAATGGTATTGGCCATCCGCATGCCCTTCAGATCCTGTTCAGACCGCTCATATAGATATTCCAATTGTTCGACGGTTTCCGCCAGGAGCGGCAGTGTCGTCTGCTCAAACTGGGCAAATGCCTGATGTGGTGATTCAACCAGTGTGTTTTGCAGTAATTTTGCCGAGGCATGCAACGCTTCGTGTTTTGCAATCATGGACTGCCATGCTGACTTAAACTCTTTGTCACCCCCGTTGTATGCATTCCGGGCTTCATCCGATTGAAGCCATTTTCCCAACGCGCAGAGCATGGGATCGGTTTGAACGTTCAATTGATCCTTTTCCGATAGGAAGGTGTCTCTGATTTTGGCCGCCCAGTTCAGGTGATCGATGATCCGTTGGGAAAGGATGGCCGGTAGATGTGTATCCGCCTGTTTGAAATGCTTACCGATGGCGATAGCCGATTCGTGAAGATGCCGGTGTGGAACTTCGATCTCTTTCAATAATGGTGACAGACTCGTGACCAGTGCTTCGGCCCGCGAGCGCTCTTCACCATACAACCATTTGCCGAAACCGCATTTGTGATCATCGGTTTCAACACTGAGGTTTGTTACATTCTTGTCGGTAAGCAAGGCATTGACCTGATTTACCCAATTTAAGTGGTCCACCTCTTTATCGGCCAGCATGCCGCTTAATTGGTTCCCGGAAATCACCTGCCCGGCGTTATGGACGATGTCGCTGATGCCGGTGATCGACCACCCGGCCACCACCAGCAGGAGAAACAGGACCATCCCGAATCCGAGGGCGAATTTCATGCGCAGGTTCAAGTTTTTCCATTGTTGTATCATGATATAACTCCACGAAATTTTATAATATTGTTAATACAGTCATTGTTCTTTAGGTTATCGGCGAATTGTTATGAAAACTTTAACCAGGCGATGATGTTCCAGATGTGGATGCATGCCGTATTGGCCTTCCGGGTATGGATCAACTTGCTCAGAACGGCGACGATGCTGTCGATTCGTCACCAGCGCCTCACTTCTTCACTTTTCTAATCATGGGCAGAGGTGGCTTTATCTCTCAAGGGGGCTGGGCCCTAAACGGTAACGTTTTAATTAGAAAAGGAAAGCACCCGCATCGAATGGCGGTCTATGCACAGACGAGCACATCCTATGGTTGCAGTGACGATTTCAGGATCCGCTGAAATTGAACAAGAAGATAGATCCTTTATATACTCGCATTTCAGGACCACATCATCAGGAACTTCTACATATATCAACTGCACAGTATCGTCGTCGCCAAGTGAAAACTCGACAGGGTGATATATGATAAAACGTCCGACATGTCCGACAGCATCAGGTTCACCCCATCGTTCACTAATAGTCTGAATGTGATCACCGATACGTACACCCATGATTTTTCCATCAATAGCCTCTGAAAGCAGTTTGTCCAATGTACTATTTTTATCTTTCATAATCCTGTTATGCTCCGCGCCTGGTTGTTTATTGAATGTCTATCGTCACTTGCAGGACGATGCTATACGACGAACCTGACGGCCGACTTCCCTGATTCTTTTTTAACATCGAAAACCTTGAGTCGAAGAATCCTGCCATCGTGACCCTCGCCTGGAAACATTGGGGAAGTGATTTATATGGAGGAATGCTGTCGTTATATATTCACTTTATGATCAAATCGGTCCATACAAATGGACAGCATACCGCCATTTGTAATGTGAGCTTTGTCATTTGACAATGCCTGTTTTCATCGGACACGGTTCCAACCGTATCATTTTTACGTGCGGTCGCCCTGCCGCCCCAGGCATGCATGCGTGACTCGGTAAATGATTTGTGCTACTGGTGGACAGATCGCATGATTTCGCCGATACATAAGCCGGTTGCACGACGCTGTGAGCCGGCATCCATAATACAGGAAGAACATGTCCCTTATCCAGGCCGCCATTGTGGTTGCATTGCGCGACGCTCAACCTGCCCCCAGGATTCTCCTGGTGCACCGTAATCCTGAATTGCCCGTTCAGGGCGATGCCTGGGCATTTCCGGGCGGACATATCTCCGTTGCCGACACGCTTCAAGGCCCGGGTATGGACAAAGCCGTGGCGTGCGCCGTGCGGGAAGTCAGCGAGGAGACCGGGCTCAACCTGTCACCCGCCGGGTTGAAGCTCATGGCCCGCTGGATTTCACCCCGGGAAGTGCGCCCGCGTTTCGACACCTGGATGTATATCACTGTCACCCGCCAGCACGGGGTCGAGGTGGATGGCCGGGAAATTGTCGGTCATCACTGGTATGGGGCCGGGGAGGCGTTGTCGGCCCACCATCGGGGGGATATCATGCTTTCACCGCCGGCCTTCGTCATCCTGTCCAACCTGGCCGCGCATCACCAGATTGACACCATGCTGTCCGAAATGATCGGTAAACCCGCCCCCCGGTTTGAACCCCGCCTTGTAACCCTGCCGGACGGCAAATGTGCATTGTATTACGGGGATGGCGCTTATGACGACCGGGATATTGAACGATCAGGTCCACGCCACCGCCTCTGGATGCGCAGTTCCGGGTGGCGATACGAACGCACCTTTGAGGATCGAAAATACGGCCAGGCAGGCCTGTCATCTTCAGATCAACATGCTTTATGAGAAAAGAACCGGTAATTACCGCTGACCTGCCGGCCACCCGGCAGGAGATGAGCGCCCTGGGGTGGTCCCGGGCGGATGTCATCCTGGTGAGCGGGGATGCCTTTATCGATTCGCCGTACATTGGGGTGGCCGTCATCGCCCGGGTGCTGCTCGATGCCGGTTACCGGGTTGCCCTTATCGCCCAGCCGGACATCCACAATGACAGGGATATCACCCGGTTGGGCGAACCCGCCCTTTTCTGGGGCGTTACCGGGGGGTGCATGGATTCCATGGTGGCCAACTATACCGCCACCGGCAAACCTCGGCGAAGTGATGATCTGACCCCCGGCGGGCGCAACACCCGGCGTCCGGATCGTACCGTCATCGTCTACAGCAACCTGATCCGGCGTCATTTCAAGCAGACCGTACCCATTGTTCTGGGTGGAATAGAGGCCAGCCTGCGCCGGATTTCTCATTACGATGCCTGGTCCGGGCGGGTGAGACGCTCCATTCTTTTCGATGCAAAGGCGGATCTGCTGTTATACGGCATGGCCGAAACCAGCATTGTGGAGGTCGCCCGGGCCATCGAGGACAAACACGACGTCCGCGGCATCCGGGGGGTCTGCTATATCAGCCCGGCATTGCCCGGGCCCGTGGACGTTTTCTCCGGACCGGACATCGCCTTGCCCGCGCACGCAGAGGTGGTCAAGGAAAAGGAGATGTTCGCGGAGATGTTCCGGACCTTCTACGCCAACATCCATCCACAGACGGCACGGCGTCTGTATCAGCAACAGGACACCCGTTATCTCGTCCATAATCCGCCGTCTTTTCCGTTATCCGTGGAGGAGTTGGATGCCGTCTACGAACGGCCTTATACCCGGCAGGGGCATCCCCGGGAGAAAGATCAGGGCTCCATCCGTGCCCTGGAAACCATACGTTTCGGCCTCACGACCCACCGGGGCTGTTACGGCGAATGCCGGTTCTGCGCCATTGCCGTCCACCAGGGCACCCAGGTGGTCTCACGAAGCATGAATTCCCTGCTGCGGGAAGCCGCCTCATTCCGCAGCCATCCTGATTTCAAGGGCATCATCTCCGATGTGGGCGGACCCACCGCCAACATGTACGCCATTGAATGTTCCCGAAAGCAGCGCAAGGGCCCCTGCCGGGATAAAGGGTGTCTTTTCCCCGAACCGTGCCCTAAACTGCCCATCCGGCACCGGGCGCAGATGGACCTGCTCAGCCGGTTGCGGGCACTGCCCGGCATCCGGAAAGTTTTTATCGGGTCCGGTTTGCGTCATGACATGATTGCCGGTGACCGGCGGGATGGTATGGCCTATCTCGAGCAGATTTTGAAGTACCATATCTCCGGTCAGCTTAAAATCGCACCCGAACATGTACAGGAGAATGTTCTCAATCTCATGGGGAAACCCGGACGGGACATCTTGGAAGGTTTCCACGGGATGTTTTACAAACTCAATCAGCGACAGACCCAAAAGACCTTTCTCACCTATTATCTGTTGGCCGACCATCCCGGCTGCACCCTGGCGGACATGAAGGCATTGCGTGAATACGCCCTCCGCCGCCTTCGCATGCTGCCGGAACAGGTGCAGATCTTCACCCCGACACCATCCACCTTTTCAACCCTGATGTATCACACCCAGCGCGATCCCTTCAGCGGAAAGACGCTCTTTGTGGAAAAGAATGTGGGGGGCAAACAGAAACAAAAGGATGCCTTGAAGCGGACAAAGCAAAAGCACAGGTTTACCAAAGATAAGCGATCAAAAAGATGACCGGAACGGCCACCCCGATACCTGTCAGCCACTTGCCCCGTCCGGTGAGTCCCTTATTGCCTTTGAGCACAAACAGACCGGTCACGGTGAGTACACCCAATGCGACGGCATACAGATCTGCAAACCATGTCCATAGTTTTTTGGCATGGTTGGTATGCAGGAAGTTCATCTCATAGAGAACCGGTCTGGGGATGGTTTTTTCCTGGATGACCTGTCCGGTGGGAAGATCCACGGTGATGGTGTTACCCTCCACGAATATATTCAGGGTTTTCGGATCGGGTTGAAACACATTTTTGAACTTCCGTTCCTCCGCCAGTTGAGCCAGCACCTGTTGCACATACGGCATGCCGGGTTGTTCTCCGGTTTGCAGGGCGTCGACCTTTGCGGTCACGCGCTCTATCCTGTAATTCGGGTTCCAATCGGCCATATGATTTACGGCTACGCCGGATATGGCATAGATCAATGTCAGGCCCGCACAGAGATAACCGATATCACGGTGAATGATGTTGTTCCACTTCCGCCATTTCATACCGGCTCCTTACTCGATTTCAGCGCCCAGGGCCCGTATACGGTAGGTGGTTTGCGGGCCGGTGATGGTGGACGGATCAAAGGCCTCCCCTTTCTCTTCCGCCTGGTGTTCGGCATGCTCGAGGGCTTCCTCATAACTCAGGCTTAACTCCTCGACTACCCCTTCCACCAGGGCGGTCTTGCCCTTGGCGCTTAATGGGAAAACGATGACACCATCCAAAACCTTGATCTGGATCTTTTCAAATGGTTCGTCGCTGGCCAAATCCATCCAGCACCCACGCTTGGCGCAAACATCTACCACTAGACCCTTGACCAGAACTTTTTTGTCCACAAACAGTTCCGGATTTTTGCCGATGATCGAGATTTTGGTAACTTCGGTCAGGGTGAGAGGTTGGCCGTATTGTTCGGCAAATGCCCATTGGGCGGTCATCATCAGGGATAGAAGGGTAACCAGACATAAAATTGAAATTTTCTTCATTTGTCATTCTCCTCATTGATATGGTTCGAAAATATGTATTCGTCGTAAATTCCGGTTGTGTTCGCCGAAAATGGAAGTGTAATCATCAGCAAGATAGATGCCAAGTTTCAGACAACCATGCGCAATGGAAACCCTTGATATCGGCTGGATTACGGCACAGGCCCATTCAGTTCTGCATGGTGTTAACTTGCCGTGGCAACAGATGTTAACTTAACAGTTAACACGCTCTCCAGCGCGTTGCCGGCGTTTTCGTGTTTGCAATCCCCTCATATCGGTCCGGTTTTCTTTTTCAGAAAGGCTTTTTCGTCCTGATCCAGGTGAGGCGAGAGCCGATCATAGACGGTGGTGTGATAATCGTTCAACCATTGGATCTCCTGGGGTGAGAGCAAGGCCGGGTCGATGAGTTCCCGTTCCATGGGAAAGAGGGTGATGGTATCGAAGCCCAGAAATTTCCCGAATTCGCTTTCGGTCCTGGAGACGGTGACGATGATGTTCTCGATGCGGATGCCGTATTTCCCTTCCCGATAAATCCCGGGTTCGTTGGTGATGACCATGCCGGGTTTCAGAGGTTCTTTCCGGGGCAGGGGGCTGATGCTGTGGGGTCCTTCGTGGACGCCGAGAAAATGACCGATGCCGTGGCCGGTACCATGGAGATAGTTTTTATGTTGATCCCATAGCGGCTTTCGGGCCAGGGCATCCAGCTGCGCACCGGAGGTGCCCTCGGGGAATACGGCGGTGGCCAGGGCAATGTGGCCCTTGAGTACGAGGGTATAGTCCCTGATTTCCGCCGGTTCGGGAGGTCCCACCGGGAAGACCCTGGTGATGTCGGTGGTGCCGTCCAGGTATTGCCCGCCGGAATCACTGAGGAGTAGTCCCCGGCCTTCAATACGCTTGGACATTGTGGCCGTTGGATAATAGTGAATGACGGCGCCATTTTCCTTGAAACTGGCACCGGTATGGAAACTGTCCCCCCGGAAACCCTCCTGAAGACTCCTGTAATAGCGAATCTTTTCGGCTACCGCCCATTCGGTCAGCGGTTGATCGCCGGCGGCGCTGTCGAACCAGTAAAAGAACCGGGTCAGGGCCACCCCGTCCTTGGCTAGTGCATTTCTGATCCCGGCCAGTTCCACCTCGTTTTTAACCGCTTTCAGGCGCGTCGGGATACTCACTTTTGCCGGTCTTCTCGACTTCCCGGGAATGATATAATGGTACAGGGCACAGATTTTATCCGATGCAAAGGCCACGCTCTGCGTCTCTTTGACCTCGCTCAGGTGGTTATCGATATCCGTATAGGGCAACAGGGTGACACCGTCATCCACCAATTGGCGCCGGATGTCGCCGGACACTTTTGCCGCATCGATAAATAGCCGGACATCATTCATGCCCACAAGGGCATGGCTCAGGAAGACCGGTGTATGCACCACATCACTGCCGCGCAGGTTCAGGAGCCAGGCGTTATCGTCCAGGGCCGATAACAATACCAGATCGATCCCGCCATCTTTCATTTCACGCCTGACCTTTTCGATCTTTTCTTTTCGGGAAGAACCGGTATATAGTTCTTCAATGGCAAACACCGGGTCCGTCGGTATGGGAGGGCGATCCGTCCACACCGTTGATATCAGGTCCTGGGTGAGAACAAGTTTGATGGACCGCTCGGACAGGAATTTTTTCAGTTTTTTATAAGCATCCGCGGATACTTCAAGACCGCCGACACCGACGTTGCCGCCGGCCTCCAGTTGACCGGCCAACCAGGCCTGAAATTCGGGCACATCCGGCATCCCCTGGCGAAACAGCTCGATGCCGGTACCGGCCAATTGTTTTTCGGCCTGGATGAAATACCGCGAATCCGTCCACAAACCGGCGTTGTCCGCCGTGACGACCACCGTACCGGCCGACCCGGTGAATCCGGAGATGAATTCACGGCTCCGCCAATAGGCGGCGACGGTTTCGCTCATGTGCGGATCGGTTCCGGTGATGATATAGGCCCCGAGGCCTTGTGCGTTCATTTCATTGCGCAGCGCGGTGATTCGATCTCTGATTTGCATGTAGACGATCTCCTGTTGAATTAATGAGTGGACCGATATTATCCTATTTTATCGACGAAGGAAACCGCTTGACAGAAAATCTGCAAATATATAGTCATGTATATACAACTTGCGGTCATGCAATGGACGGATAGAAAGAGAGGACAGTGATGAGCAGGACCATTTCCCTGGGTTACGATGGATTGACCCTTGATGACCTGATGACCATCGCCCGGCAGCATGCGGCGGTGAAGATCACAAAACCGGCAGCGGCGCGGATTTTAAAATCCCAGGCGCTCATCGAGAAATGGGTTGAGGCGGAGTACAATGTTTACGGCATTACCACCGGGTTTGGATTGCTCAGTGAAGTGATGATCTCCGTGGACGATAGCCGTCTGCTGCAAAAAAACCTGCTGATGAGCCATGCCTCCGGTGGCGGCGATCCGCTGCCGGAAGATGTTGTCCGCGCCGTCATGGCCCTGCGGATAAAGGACCTGGCCAAGGGCCATTCCGGTATCCGTCTGGAAACGGTTCACCGCCTGGTGGGGATGCTCAACAAAGGCGTCGTTCCGGTGGTGCCGGAGAAAGGATCCGTGGGTGCCAGCGGAGACTTGTGCCCCCTGGCCCATTTGTGTCTGGTATTGATCGGTATGGGCGAGGCGGTTGTGACGGGTGAGCGCGTGAGCGGTGCCGTGGCGTTGGCGAAATTCGGGTGGAACCCCCTTGAACTTCATGCCGGGGAGGGGCTGGCGCTGATCAACGGTACCCAGGTGATGACAGCCATCGGTGCATTGGCCGCCGTTGACGCAACGGCATTGTGCAAGCTCATCGATGTCGCCGCCGCCATGAGTCTGGAGGTGCTGATGGGGAGCCGCACCGAATTCGATCCCCGAATCCAGGAGGTCCGTCCCCATCCCGGTCAGGCCGCCGCCGCCGACAACATGCTGCGCATTACGCTGAACAGCGAAATCATCACGTCACACAAGGATTGTGCACGGGTTCAGGATGCCTATACCTTGCGATGCTCACCCCAGGTACATGGCGCCAGCCGTGATGCGGTAAAATACACGGCGGATGTTTTGGAAACGGAAATCAATTCGGCCACCGGAAATCCCCTGATTTTCAACGATAGCGAGACCTATTTCTCCGGCGGTAATTTTCACGGGCAGCCTGTGGCGCTGGCCATGGATTTCATGGGTATGGCCCTGGCGGAACTGGCCAATATATCGGAGCGGCGAATAGAACGTCTGGTGAATCCGAAACTCAGCGGACTGCCGGCATTTCTGGTCAGCGACGGTGGTTTGAACTCAGGCTATATGATTGCGCAATATACCGCGGCCGCACTGGTGTCGGAGAACAAAGTCCTGGCCCATCCGGCTTCCGTGGATTCGATTCCCACCTCGGCCAACAAGGAGGATCATGTATCCATGGGCACAATTGCCGCCCGGAAATGCCGGGAAATATTATCAAATGTGGAACATGTCATTGCCATTGAATTTCTTTGCGCTGCCCAGGCTCTGGACTTGTTTACCAACCTGAAACCCGGAGAGGGAACCAAGGCCGCCTACGAGGTGATACGGGGCACCATTCCCCACCTGGACAAGGACCGGGTGCTGTCCCCGGATATCGCCGCCGTCGTCGATCTGATGCGTAGCGGTAAAATTCTGGCGGCTGTGGAGGGCAGGCTCGGCAAATTAAAATAGGGCTGATGCCGGATGTGCTGAAGTCGGTAGTCCTCTCTTTTTATCACCTATGGCCGATGGTGCCGCCGTGGTAATCCAGGCGATAAACCGGTTTATCCCTGAAAAATATGGTTTCAACCCCGATGAAACGGTCATAGGCACCTTCGCTCTTATCCGCATAGCGGAATTTCATATAAAAAGAGTCCTTTCGTTTTGGTGGTTGTCAAAGTACCAGAAATATAATAAATGAGAGTCACTTTAACCGACTTTTCAAGCGAATCAATGCTTTTTTTCCGATGGGTACGGCAGGGCTGCACGTGAACCCGTTCAATTCCCCACATTTATGTTCCCGAAATTGGTTTGTCGGCCTCCTGGTGCTGATTACGGCGGTGATTCTCTATTTCGGACTGAATCCCAAAGACTTTCATTTCATCAATAATGTGAACCGAATCAGCGATACCCCCGGCATTCGCTTCGGTGATTACAGCATTGCCTATACCGAGCCGTTTCTCAACAATTCGCCACAGTCCCTTTCCGATTCCTATTCCATTGAGATCTCCCTCAAACCGTCACTATCGCAGGAACCCGGTCAAAAATTCATATTGTTGTTTTACAATGGTGATGCCGATTCGCAATTACTGCTGACCCAATACAGAACCTGGTTGATCATGATGAATGGCGATGATTACGCCCATAAGCGAAAGACCAAACGGATTTCCATGAATATGGAGTCTTTCGGGCATGAGCCGATATATCTCACGATTACCACGGGTGCGAACGGTACCAAACTCTATGCCAATGGCGCGCTGGCGGCGGAAAAAAAGGATTTGAGGCTCCAGGTGCCCAGTGACGGAAACAGCCGCCTGATCCTTGGCAACTCGGCACACGGCGGTCACTACTGGCAGGGTGTGATATACAGCCTGGGGCTCTATGCGTACGAATTGGATGCCGGCACCATTTTGCGGCATTACCGGCTTTGGAAGCCCTCGCGTGAGTATGCCTTTGCCGAAAAATCGTCGCCACACGCGTTCTACCTGCTAGACCGGATTGAGCAGGCGAAATCCCATGACGCCTCCGGCAATGGCAATCACCTGATCATCCCGTCACAATTGATCTTCCTCGAGAACGAGATGCTGTCCTGGCGGATGGACGGCGTGCGCTTTGCCAAAGGATTTATACTGGATACGGCGTTGAATCTGACAGGGTTTGTGCCCTTTGGCATGGTGCTTTCGGTATTGTTGATCGGGTTCAACCGGTCCGGCCGTGGAAAGGCCATCGTCATTTCCGTTCTGGCGGGTTTCTCATTAAGCCTGTTCATCGAGATCCTGCAGGCCTGGATGCCGTCAAGAACATCCAGCGCGCCGGATCTGATTCTCAATACCCTTGGCGCTTTCATCGGGGCTTATCTCATCAGCTGTTTTATCCCCAGGCATCGTGCGTCGGTATAAAAAGCCGACAACCCGCTTCCCCCTGTGCATTTCAATAAAAATCGACACCTCATTATCAGGTTTACGTTTTGTCCGCACTTGGCTACAACACCATTACTTCGTTGATTTTAAGAATATCGTCACTATGTTAATTGAACTTCGCCGGTCAACCGCTGATTGTATTTTGAACGCCGGACACGTTCCGGGATATCGAAAGGAGATTTTTTATGGAAACCACTTCATCCGCTCCCATCGGCGAGCCTTTTGGTTTGTCGGAGCATGTCACCTATGCCATCGGTTCGGTGGTCAGTAAAACCCTGCTCAAGAAAGACATCGGCAATATCACCCTGTTCTCCTTTGACGCCGGTCAGGGATTGAGTGAGCATACGGCACCGTTTGACGCCACGGTGTATATTCTCGACGGAGAAGCACAGATCACCATCGGCGGGAATACCAGCCGGGTTGCGGCCGGTCAGATGCTGATCATGCCGGCCAATGTGCCTCATGCCCTGCATGCGGAGAAACAATTCAAAATGCTGTTGATCATGATTCGGGGGGAATAGGACGAATGGGGAAACGGCAGGCATCTGTTTGTCCAGGTATTTCAGGTCCCCATTCACCTTATCGTTTTGCAAAAACCTTCAATATAATGACAAATATCAAAGCTCAAATTTCAAATGGCGGTATGCTGTCCTTTTTATAAGGACGTGATTGTCCAGGTAAAAAAAGAAAATGCTTTTGCAGTCATACTATGTAACTATTTGAAGGTTGGGCTATTCTCCCGGATTGCATACCCCGCAAGTCCGGCAGGATTCGGGATCCACGGGGCAGGGAGGGGAGGGCTTTGCCGTCAATGCCCGCTGGTATTCATTCCACAAAAAAGTTTTTTTTAAGCCGTGATCAATGAAATCCCAGGGAAAACATTCTGATGCTTCGCGATCCCGGTACACATAGAAATGCGGATTCACCGATGAAGCTTTCAGGGTTTGCGGCCAATTGCCATTGTTTTCGTGGACGAGAGCGAGGATGTCGGCGACCCGACGGTCCCCCCGGCTCAGCAGCGCCTGGATATAGGCCCATCTCGGTACATCTGCATGGACCGTGACGTTCGCGGTCTTACGCAAACCGTCCTTGATTTTCTTTATTTTCTGTTTGAGGGTTTTTTCCTCGTCAAATGCCGACCATTGGAATGGTGTCATTGGTTTGGGGACGAAACAATTGAGGCTGACGGTGATCGTGCCGATGTGTTTTCGCGCCCGGCTCGATTGGAGAAAACGATGTTTGATTTCCTTGCATAGCCTCACCACCGCCGCCACATCCTCATCGGTTTCCGTGGGCAGCCCCACCATGAAATACAATTTGATGTTGGGAACACCATTGCCGACAAGCGTTTCCGCGGCGGTGAGAATTTGCTCCCGGCTTATACCTTTGTTGATAACGGCGCGCATCCGGTCCGATCCGGCTTCGGGTGCGATGGTGGCGGTTTTGACATCGTTCTCAACCAATGTGGCGATCAGATCCGGTGTTATGGCGTCGGCGCGCAAGGATGAAAAGGACACCTTTACATTTTTTTGTTTTATCTTTTCGCACAGGGGCCCGAGTTCCGGATGATCCGACACCGCCGCGCCCATGAGCCCAATGGCATTGCAGACGGTTGCCCCTTCATCCACCTGCTGATTCAAAAGGGTCAGCGGCCGGAATCTCGGTGGGCGGTAAATGTACCCGGCCGTGCAAAACCGGCACCCATGCGGACATCCCCGGGATACCTCCATTAAAAAAGTGTCGTCAAATGTCGTGTCCGGGGTGACGATGGAACTGCCGGTAGGGATAGTGGATATGTCCCGCGGGTAAACGCGCCGGACGGTTGCCGGCACATCGGCAATGGGTGAGAATGATTTTAAGGTGCCGTCGGTCCGGTATTCCGTATGGTAAAACGCCGGCACATACATCCCCGGGATTTCCCGGGCGGCTGCCCTGAGATTCTCCATTCGATCCGGCGCATTTTTTTTAAAGGGTGATCCGACTGTGGTGATGAACCGGGATAAAATGGGTTCCACTTCCCCAAGAAGAAAGCAATCGATAAAGGGGGCGATGGGTTCCGGATTCAAAAAGCAGGTGACTCCCCCGGCCATCACCAGGGGGAGGGGGGAACCTCTTTCTCGCGACCATAGGGGGAGCCCTGCTTTTTGAATTACTTTCAGCAGATTGGGATAGTCGTTCTCGAATGAAATGCTGAAAGCGATGATATCGAAATCCAAAAGTGGTCTTTTGGATTCCGTGGTGACAATGCGATTCTGACGGTCTTTTCCGGAGGAGGGGAGAAAAGCCCGTTCGCACACCACCTGTTTCTGGTCATTGAGTAGCCGATGCACGGTTTGAAAACCGAGATTCGACATGCCCACGTGATAGGTGTTGGGGTAGACCAATGCCACCCGTGTTTTTCCCGACCACGATTTCCGAACGGCACCAATTTCCTGGTGTCTGGTGACTGCTTCATAGTTTTTACGTCTTGCCATGGATTGTACCGGCTCCCGTTACGCATTGTTCAAAATCCAAGGTAATACCCTAATAGCGCATCTGCAAACGGATTCCCATCGGGGACAAACCGCAGCAATCTTGCATTACCCTGGCATTACCCGATGCCG
The DNA here is from genome assembly GCA_013003715.1 of Desulfobacteraceae bacterium. Taxonomy (GTDB): domain Bacteria; phylum Desulfobacterota; class Desulfobacteria; order Desulfobacterales; family Desulfosarcinaceae; genus JABDIN01. Next base: position 20,338 of record JABDIN010000045.1, read on the forward strand.
GTGACAATCAACGGGCACTGTATCCCTGGTTAATCCGCCTTTCGTCGCAGAAAGGTCGGGACATCCAGGTCATCATTATCAATGACGATACCCCGGTGTATAGACCCGGAGGATTCACCCGACACTTTTTTCCGCCGGATATACGTCGGTTCGTCGTAGTCCACGGCGGTGGCAAGGTCCGAGGGTGTAATATCCCTGAGCTTACCACCGAAGGTAGGGTCCTCGGTCCTGGCCGATGCCGGTTTGTCCGGCTGAATTTCCGCTTTTACACCGATTCCGGTGGCGATGACCGTCACCCGCATCTCATCACCGATGCTGTCGTCCATCACCGCACCCCAGATAATCTCGGCGTCATCGCCCACTTCGTTGTAGATACGTTCCGATGCCTCGGTCATCTCATCCATGGTCAGATCGGTATTGCTGGTTATGTTCATCAGCACACCCTTAGCACCGGATATATTGATATCTTCAAGCAAGGGATGGGAAATCGCTCTCTCGGCAGCCTCAATGGCCCTGTTCTCGCCGCTCGATATCCCGATGCCCATGATGGCCATACCGGCCTTTGACATGGTGGTTTTGACATCGGCGAAATCAAGGTTCACCAGACCCGGCATCATGATCAGATCCGTAATGCCTTTTACCGAATGAAGGAGAATTTCATCGGCTTTTTTGAACATATCCAGCATTTTGGCATTTTTGGAAGCCAGGCCCCTGAGCCGGTCATTGGGTATGGTGATCACCGTATCCGCATATTTTTTGAGGCTATCGAGACCCAATTCCGCCTGTTTCAGGCGTTTCTTCCCTTCAAACGAAAAGGGTTTGCTCACCACGGCCACGGTCAGAATCCCGAGTTCCTTGCAAATCTCGGCGATCACCGGTGCGGCTCCCGTACCGGTGCCGCCGCCGAAACCGGCGGTGATGAAGGCCATGTGGCACCCATCCAGCGCAGTCCTGAGTTCGTCGGCATTTTCCATTGCCGCCTCACGGCCGACTTCCGGGTTGGCGCCGGCGCCAAGCCCTTCGGTCAGGTTAAGGCCCAACTGGATTTTGATCTCCGCTTTGGATACTTCCAGGGCCTGGGCATCGGTGTTGGCGGAAATGAATTTGACGCCCAGCAGATGACTGTCGATCATGTTGTTCACGGCGTTGCCACCTGCACCGCCCACACCGATAACCTTGATTTTGGCAGTGTTCTCGTTTTCGATTAATGTAAACATTGTTTCCCCCCTTTATAAGTTGGTTCTGTGAACATGAGATTCCCCCTAAATCCGGCGGTTGCCGGTTCTATTCTAAATGACATCCTTAAACCATTTTTTCATACGCGTGACGATGCTCTGGAAAATGTTACGGTCCCGTATCCTGAACTTTTTGACCGGTTCTTTTCGCGCGCCGTAAAGAACCAGGCCAACACCGGTGGCATACATGGGATTGTTCACCACATCGACCAATCCGCTGATACCCTGGGGCCTGCCCAGCCGGGTAGGGATGTTGAAAATGGATTCGGCGATTTCGGTGACACCGTCCAATAGCGATGTGCCGCCGGTGGCCACCACACCGGATGCGATGAGGTTTTCCATGCCGGCCCGGTAGATCTCCCGTTTCACCAGGGTGAAGATTTCCTCCATACGCGGTTCGAGAATCTCCCCTAAGATCTGGCGAGGCAGTTTACGGGATTCGCGTCCACCCATTCCCGGCACTTCCAGCAATTCATCGCTGCTCACGCCGCTGGTGCGGCAGGTGCCGTATTTTTTCTTGATTTTCTCCGCTTCGGCCATGGGCGCCCTCAGTCCGATGGCAATATCATTGGTGAGGTTATTACCGCCCAAGGCAAGTACAAATGTATGTTTGATGTTGTTTCCCGAGAAAATGGCCAGATCCGTGGTGCCGCCGCCGAGATCCAGCAATGCGGTGCCCAGTTCCTTTTCTTCCCGGGTCAACACCGATTCCCCGGATGCCAGTGACTCGAGTACGATATCGCAGACATCGAGCCCGGCACGGTTCGCACATTTAACGATATTATGGGCGGATGTCACGGCGCCGGTGACGATATGAATCTTCGCCTCCAGCCGCACCCCGGCCATTCCCACCGGATTCTGGATGCCCGGCTGATCGTCCACGATGTATTCCTGCGGGAGGACGTGAATGACCTCCCGGTCCATGGGGATCGCCACGGCGCGTGCGGCATCGATGACCCGTTCCACATCATTTTCGGTGATTTCCGGGCCTTTGATGGCCACTATCCCGCGACTGTTGAATCCGGTGATGTGGCCGCCCGCGATACCGGCATAAACGGAGGAGATTTCACATCCGGCCATGAGTTCGGCTTCTTCGATGGCTTTTTTAATGGATTCCACCGTTGATTCGATGTTCACCACAACACCCTTGCGTAATCCGACGGACGGGTGAGTACCTATGCCGATGATACTGATGTCGCCCCCGCTAACCTCGCCGACCACCGCGCAGATTTTTGTGGTGCCGATATCCAGCCCGACCACGATATTATCTTGTCCCTGCACCTTTACCTCCTTGACGTCTCCTGAACGGAGCACGACCATTGTGGGCGAAAACCGGTCATGATTTAGCGCTGCTTCCAGTGGCGGGTTTCACCACGATACGGTTCTCATCGGTTATATCAATGGACTGAAAATCCATCGCGTACCGGTCCTTGTCCATAATGTTCATCAACCGCCTGATTTTTGAAAATTTTTGCTTATAATCCCCGAATCCCAGCTTGAGGAACTGATGCCGGACATCCGTATACAGGGTCAGGCCCAGGTCTTTGTCCGCATGAATGCGTTCGACTTTAGCGGAGGGAATTACCGCACCGGGCCGGCAACCATGATCGAGGATGTCCATCACCGCATTGATCAACCGTTCACTCTTTTTCTGCTGATGCCGATGTAAAAAATCCGAAGCGGCTACACCGGTCACCAGGGGTAATCCCTTGATTTCCTCGGGAGTTGCCCGCTTAAACAAGTCGCCGCTGGTATTGATCAGGAACAAATCGCCGATGTCCGCTGCGGCCACCGGTGAATGCTCCTGTATCCGAATATGGATGGTGTCGGGGATTTCCCGACGCACCATGGCGGACTTGATCCAGGGATGGGCAATGAGCTTGTTGCGTGTCAGCGTCAGGTTTGTGGAGAATATGTTGTTTCCCTCGCGGACACCGGCCTGTTTCAGCAATTGCGATTGTGTCAGACGCTGGTTCCCCTGTATGGTTATGCGTCTGGTTTGAAAATAAGCCGTGTGGGTGAACACATCATATGAAAAGACCAAAACAACGCTGAGCGCCCACATCGCCGCCAGCACGCCCAATCCCGCGAGGCAGAACACCGTCCGCCGGCGCAGCCGCAGCCGCCGTTGCCGGACATTGCTTTTCAGCTTGTTCTGGCGAATCCGTTTTTTTGTTGATCTCATGATCTCATCTGACTTTTGTTTATTTTTGCTTTACGATTGCCCTATGCGGTTACACCGTCTGCGGCCGACCATCGGGCCAATATCTGCTCACCCACTTCCAATACATTGCCGGCGCCCTGTGTGAGTAAAACGTCATTGGGCTTCAACCTGGCCGACAGGTATGCCACGCAATCCTCCATGCTCTCCATGTAAAGGGCCTCGGCATGTCCGGTTGAGCGGATTTTCTCACAGAGAATTTCACTGCTCACCCCTTTGATCTCCGGTTCACTGGCCGCATAGATCGGCAGCAGGATCAGCAGATCCGCATCGTCGAACGACCGTGCAAACTCATCGAAGAGCGCCTGTGTCCTCGTGTATCGGTGTGGCTGAAAAACCACCACTTTACGCCGGTTCGGCCAGCCTTTTGCCACGGCATCGAGGGTGGTCCGTATCTCTGTGGGATGGTGCCCGTAATCATCTACAACAATCACCTCCCGCATTTCACCTTTGACCTGGAGCCGGCGCTGGACACCCTGTGTTTTGGCCAATGCGCTTTGAATAATGTCAAACGTCACATCGAGCTCAAGTCCTACGGCAATGGCGGCCAGTGAATTATAGACATTGTGAGAACCGGGCAGGTTTAACTCCACCGGGCCCAGCGGTTGCCCTTTGTACATCACCTCAAACCGGCTGCTTAAACCCTGCGGCACGATAGAACCGGCTGACAGATCCGCTGACGATTCAATCCCATAACTGAGCACACGCCGGTTGATTTTCGGTATCAGCTGGCGGGCGGCCGTATTATCCGTGCAGACGATTGCCGCACCGTAAAAGGGTATCCGTTCCAGAAAATCCAGGAACACCTGTTGGATATGATCCATACCGCTATAGAAATCGAGATGTTCAAGATCGAGGTTCGTGACCACGGCCACCGCCGGGGTATAATGTAAAAACGATCCATCGCTCTCATCGGCTTCCACCACGATGAATTTGCCGGTGCCAAGGACCGCATTGGTGCCGATATTGTTCAGCTTGCCGCCGATGACCACCGTGGGATCCAATCCGGCTTCCATGAGTACCGATGCCACCAGTGAGGTCGTGGAGGTTTTACCATGGGCGCCGGACACCGCTATGCCGAACTTGGGGCGCATTATTTCGGCCAGCATTCGGGCGCGTTCGATCACGGGAACGCCGGATGCCGCCGCCGCCTGCAACTCCGGATTGTCGTCGGAGAGCGCCGAGGTGGTGACCACCACATCCGCACCCGTAATCTGTCCGGCCCGGTGCCCCTGGTACACGGTACCCCCAAGTCGTTGAATACGCCGGGTAATATCGGTGGCATTCAGGTCCGAACCGGACACGCGATATCCGGTGTTGAGCAGGATCTCCGCGATGCCGCTCATGCCGATGCCGCCGATGCCGATGAAGTGTATGTGGTAGTCTTTCGAGTACATGTTCAATTCAATTGTCTGGTCGAAATTCTGGTTTATTATCCGGTTTTTTGCATGGCCGGTGCCGGTTTACCGATAAGCCATAACACGTCGTCAACGATCCGTTTGGCCGCATCCTGCCGACCCATTTTCCTGACCTTTTCCGCCATCACCCGGAGTTTTGTTCTGTCCTCGGCGTAGTCGCTCAGTTTCTCAGCCAGCAGCGCACCGGAAAGGCCCGCTTCTTCGATCAATTCCGCGCCTCCGGCGGACACCAGCGACGCCGCATTGAGCACCTGGTGATTGTCCGCGGCATGGGGAAAGGGAATAAAAACAGCCGGCTTTCCCATGGCCGCCACCTCCGCCACGGTGGTGGCGCCGGCCCGGCAGATGATAAGGTCCGCTTGCCGGTACTGGTCAACCATATCCGAAAAAAACGCCTTTACCCGATGTTCGATACCGGCCTTTCCATAGGCCGCCGTCACCATGGCTTCATCGGCGTCGCCGGTTTGATGAATGACAAATAGATCCGTTTTTCGCTTCAATCTGTCCACGGCTTCAATCATTGTCCGGTTGATCCGGTGCGCCCCCTGGCTGCCGCCGGCGATAAAGACGGTGAACGGCTTGCTGCCGGGCGGTTCGTCGGGCAAGGGCGCCATCTCTTTCAAAAAGTCTTTTCGCACCGGATTGCCGAATATTCTTCGTTTACCGGCATCGAAAAATCCCTGCGAATCCTCAAACGAGAGAAAGGCTCTTTTTACGTACCGGGACAAAATGCGATTCGTAATCCCGGGCAAAGCGTTCTGTTCATGCAAGGCGGTCCTGATGCGCATCAGCCATGCTGCGAACACCACGGGGCCGGCGGAATACCCCCCCATGCCTATCACGATATCCGGTTTGAATTTTTTCAATATACCCATGGATCGCCTGATGGCCCCCGGAATCCGCAGGGCCGATTTAAACTGATGCCATCTTCCCATTCCTTTTATCCCTTGAATGCGGACGGCATCATATGCAAACCCAAGCTCCGGCAATATGCGCAATTCCAGCGGTCTGCCGGAACCGATGAACAATATTTCGGTGGCGGTGCTCCGCTCCCTGAACTCCTCGGCCAGCGCAATGGCCGGAAAGAGATGGCCGCCGGTGCCGCCCCCGGCAAAGACAATGCGTGCGGATGTTGTGCTGTTTCGGGAATCATCGTCACCTTTCACTGGCCGCTCCGATATTGATTAAAATGCCGATGGACATCATGTTTATCAGCAAAGAGGTCCCGCCGTAGCTTAAAAACGGCAGGGTCAGTCCCTTGGTGGGCAACATCCCCAAGGTCACCCCCATGTTTATGCAAACATGCAGGCCGATGGCGGTGGTGATGCCCAGGGCCGTCAGGGAGGAAAACGTATCCGGAGCCCTGCGGGCGATGCGGATGCCCCGCGCCAGAATTACCGCGTAAAGCACCAGGACCACCACCACACCTATAAGACCGAGCTCCTCGCCGATGACCGAGAAAATAAAATCCGTGTGGGGCTCGGGCAGATAAAAAAGTTTCTGGTACCCTTTGCCGATCCCGGTTCCCCATATACCACCGGTGCCGAACGCCATCTGGGAATGGATGATCTGGTAGCCACCTTCCACCGGATAGTCCCAGGGGTTCAAGAAACTGATCCATCGGTTCATACGATAATCCGCATTCATGACAAACCAGTATCCGACGGGCAGTGCCAGCATAAATGTGCCCACCAGGTGCGTCAGCCTGACACCGGCAACGAACATCATCACCCAGGCGATTGCGCAGAATATCACCACCGATCCGAAATCCGGCTGTGTGAGCAGCAATATCGCGAATATGCCGAGCACAATGATATGGGGAATGAAACCCACGGCGAAATCCTTGATCAGCGCTTGTTTTTTGCTCAAGGAATAGGCCAGGTACAATACCAGCGCCAACCGGGCGAATTCCGACGGCTGGAAATTGAAGCTTCCCAATTGCAGCCATCTCGATGACCCGCCCGCCGTTATGCCGATACCGGGGATTTTAACGCAGGCCAATAATCCGAATGCCAGGAACAGCGACGGGTATGCGAGCGCCCGGTACCATTTCAGGGGGAAGTGGCTGCACATCACCAGCAGTACGATTCCCATCATCGAGAACAGGGCCTGTTTTTTTAAAAAATAAATATCGGTGCCGAACTTCTTCATGGCCAATGCGGAACTGGCGCTGTAAACCATGACGACCCCGATGCCCACCAGGAACAGGGCGGAGAAGAGAAGAGCCGGGTCATACGTGACCGCGCGCGGCGATCCGGTTATCACGCTTCTCTGTTGACGGGTTCGGGACATGGCCATTGTTGCGCTTTTCATGATGATGCCAATCCGGTTACCTGTTGACGAAAGTCATCGCCGCGTTGTCCATAATTGTCGTACATGTCGAAACTGGCGCAACCAGGTGATAACAGCACTGTATCACCGGCGGTTGCAATGGCAGCCGATTGTTGGACGGCGTCCGCCATGGATCCGGCCCGGCGGCAACCGCCCACACAGGCATCGGCCAGTGAATTGCGGATTTCATCCGCGGCCTGTCCGATGACCACCAGCTTTTTCACATGTTGTCGTACGACATCCGCCATCCGGCTGAAATCATTCCCCTTGTTCAAACCGCCCATGATCAAGACCACCGGGGCATCAAAACAATGGAGTGCCCGGATGACCGCCTCCATATTCGTACCCTTCGAGTCGTTTATATAGCTCACCCCTTCAACGGTGCCCACCAGTTCCATTCGGTGGGGAAGTCCCTTGAACCGGTCCACCGCCGATTGAATATCCCCCATGCTTGCACCGGCGGCCAGTGCCGCCAATGCGGCGGCGGCGATATTTTCATGGTTGTGCTGCCCGATCAGTCCGGTGCGGGCCAGATCGATGCGTTCCGCAGCCGAACCGGGAATCGTGATGCGGATATGGTCTTTCGCGACCAACGCCGATGCGGCCGTGGTTGCTTCGGCGCTGTCAGCCAACCGGCAAAAGCCGTATTGCAGGCCGTTGACACCGGCGCACAATTCGCGGACAAAGGGGTCGCCGGTGTTATAAACCGCAATGTCCTCCGGACCCTGGTTTTTGAACAACCGCGCCTTTGAGTTTGCGTAGGCACTGAAGTCCGGATAACGATCCATGTGGTCTTCCGCCAGATTCAGCAGTACGCCCACCCGAGGGGTGAAGTCGATCATGGTGTCGGTCTGGAAGCTGCTGATCTCCGCCACGATGACATCTGCCTTATCCTTCCCGCCGACGTAGCTGATCAGGGGCTTGCCGATGTTGCCGCCGACAAATACCTTTTTTCCGGAGGCCTCGAGCATTTTACCGGTCAATTCCGTAGTGGTGGTTTTGCCATTGGTCCCGGTAATGGCCACGATGGGTGTTTGAATGAACCGGTAAGCCAGTTCCACCTCCCCGATCACCGGTATCCCCATGTCCGCTGCCGATTGAACCGGCGCGATGGTGTGGGGGACACCGGGGCTGATGACAATCAGGTCCGCCCCCTTGAACCGCTGTTCATCGTGACCGCCCAGATCCAGTTGAACACCCAGTTGTTCGAGTTCACGGATATGATTCCCGAAGGCTTCCGCCGGTCTGGCGTCGGTAATGGAGACGCGGGCGCCGGATGCCGCCAGGAAACGGGCTGCGGCAATGCCGGTTCGTCCCAGCCCCACCACCACTATGTTTTTATCCGATAGGTTCATATCCGTACGGTTTATCTCAATTTCAGGGTACTCATGGACAGCAACGCCAGGGCGATGGCGATGATCCAGAATCTGACGATGACTTTCGGTTCCGGCCATCCTTTTAATTCAAAATGGTGGTGTAACGGGGCCATGCGAAAGATACGCCCCCCATTGGTCATTTTGAAAAAACCGACCTGGAAAATGACCGACAAGGCTTCGATGACAAACAAACCGCCCACCAGGGCCAATAGTATTTCCTGTTTTGTGATGACGGCCACGGTCCCCAGCGCCGATCCGAGGGACAGCGAGCCCACGTCACCCATGAAAATCTGCGCGGGGTAGGCGTTGAACCACAGAAACCCGAGTCCGGCACCGGCCAGGGCACCGCAGAAAATGGCCACTTCACCGGACCCCGCCACATAATTGATCTGCAGATAGTCGGCGATTTTCACGTGCCCGGTCACATAGGCGAAAATCATATAGGTGGTGGCGGCGATGATGGTCGGGCCGATGGCCAGACCGTCCAGGCCGTCCGTGAGATTGACCGCATTCGATGCCCCGACCACGACAAAGGCGGCAAAGAGCACATATCCCCACCCCAGATCCGGCGAAAGCTGCTTTAAAAATGGAATGGTCACGTGGGTATCGAAATCCGGTGTCAGGACCACGAGGGTGCCGGTGATCAGCGCCAGCAGCGTCTGGAGAACCAGTTTGCCCCTTGCTGACAGCCCCTTGCTGCGTTTTTTCACCTGCATCAGGTAGTCATCCACAAACCCGATGGCGGCAAAACCGCCGGTGGCCAGCAGGGCGATCCAGACGTAAAGATTGGTCAGGTCCGTCCACAACAAGGTGGAAACGATCACCGAAAAAACGATCAGGGTGCCGCCCATGGTCGGTGTGCCGGCCTTTTTCTGATGCGATTCAGGTCCTTCTTCACGGATGTATTGGCCGACCTGCATCCGCCGCAAGCGTTCAATTACCCAGGGTCCCAGCACAAAGCAGATTAAAAACGCGGTTAAACTGGCGTAAATGGTCCGGAATGTAATGTACCGGAATACATTGAACGCTGAGATGCTGGTATGTAGCGGGTAGAGTAAGTGATAGAGCATTTAGCGTTTCGCATCCTTTTCGTGTGGGTTAAAATCCCGGATTCAAAATACGATCGTTACGGGGATAAAACTCCCGGCCGCCATCAGGCCTGGTCCGCCCAGGTCAGAACCGAATCCACAATGGTTTCCATGGCCATTCCCCGCGATCCTTTGACCAGAAGCCAGTCGGATCCGGACAAGTCCCTGACCAGTTGTTCGGTGATTTCCGGTTTTGTACCGGTGAAAATGCGTTGATCACCCGATGCTGATGCCTTGGCGCCACGGGCCACCGCCGGTGCGTAATCCCCGGTGGCATAAATGCCGTAAATACCTGTCCGGACCGCCATAGCCCCTAATTCTTCATGTAATCCGCCGGCATCCTTTCCGAGCTCCAGCATATCCCCCAGGACTGCAAATCCCCTTGACTTGCCTCTCATGGCCGTGAGGTTCTCCAATGCCGCCTGCATGGAAACCGGGTTGGCATTGTAGGTGTCATCAATCACATGCAATCCGTTGGCGGTTTCGATAATCCGCATTCGCCCCTTTATGGGCGAAAACGCTTCGAGTCCTTTTTGTATACCGTCAGGTGCCACATCCAGCAGAAAGCCCGCGGCGGCGGCGGCCAGAGCATTGTAAATCATGTATTTTCCAGGTGATTCCAGGTGTACGGTGACGGTTCCCGAGGGCATGACCAGTTCAAAGCGGTTGCCATTGCCGACGGCTTCGATATGCTGCGCGCGAATGTCCGCCGTTTCAGTGAAACCGAATGTCAACCTGTTTTTGGACTCCGGCACCAATAACCCGGAAACATACGGATCGTCGGCATTGAGGACCACGGTGCCGCCGTCACGAACGGTTTCCAGAAGTTCGCCCTTGGCCCGGGCCACATTTTCGATGCTGCCCAGGAACTCCAGGTGCACGGGACCCACGTTGGTGATGACACCGATATCGGGACGGCAGATACGACCGAGGCGACCGATTTCCCCCGGTCGATTCATTCCCAGTTCCAATACCGCCGCTTCATGCCGTTCCCGCAGCCGGAACAGCGACAGGGGCAAACCGATCTCATTGTTGAAATTACCGGGGCTGGACAGGGTCCGGTATCGGTGCCCGACCACGTTGCCGGTCATTTCCCGGGTGGTGGTCTTGCCATTGGACCCGGTTATGGCCACCACCTTCACCGGATATCGCTGCCGGTGCCATCGGGCTATCCGGCCCAATGCGGCAATGGTGTCCGCCACGCGGATGCAGGTGATGTCTTGGTGTCGCCAGCGATCATGCGGCAGATCCACCGGGCTGTTACCGCCGATGATCAGACCCTTGATCCCTTTTTGAACCACATCGGCCGCAAACCTGTGGCCATCGTGGACCTCACCGATGACGGCGACGTACAACTCCCCGGTTGAAATGGTGCGGGAATCGATCCCGATCCCGGTAAAATCAGCGGTGCCGGTTCCATACAACAGTTCACCACCGGTGGCCTGCAGGAGGTCTTTAGTTGACCATTTGAGAATGTCGTTGTCCCGGGTGTTCATGGTTTGAGTTCCGATTCAATGGCGGCTTTTGCCGCCTGCCGGTCATCAAAATCGATGGTCTTGTGGCCCAACACCTGATAGGTTTCATGACCTTTGCCGGCGATGAGAATGGTGTCTCCCGGTTGTGAGACCCTTATGGCCAGAAAAATGGCCGACTTCCGGTCCACCACGGCAACAAAGCCCTTCCGATCAAATCCTTCGGTTAAACTATCGTGCGCGTAAGGTGTCAGCGCCGTGTCTGTCATACCGGGCAGAATATCCGCGATGACCTGATCCGGATCCTCGGTTCGCGGATTGTCCGATGTGATCACCGCCAGATCGCTGTAACGGGCGGCGATATTACCCATCAAGGGACGTTTTTTCTTGTCGCGGTCGCCCCCGCAGCCGAACACGCATATCAGTCTCCCCGGGCTCACCTGTTTCAAGGTGCGCAGCACATTGTCCAGGGCATCCGGCGTGTGGGCATAGTCCACATAAATAAATCTGTCGACGGTGTTTTTGACGCTTTCCAACCGTCCCGGGGTAACGGCCATTTTATCGATACCGGCTTTTATGGTTTCCGGCGGCACCTGCATGGCTGTGGCCGCACCCACCGCGCACAGGATGTTGTCCAGGTTGTAATCCCCCACCAGCCCGGAGTCGATATCAATGGGGCCGGCCGGTGTGTCGATGACCGCCTTTATCCCATGTTGATCGATCTGAAAGCTTGTCGCCCGAATGTCCGCGTCCTTTTCGCGGCCGGTGCAGAAATACGGGTAGGATATCTCCCCGCCCAACGATTTTCCTCTCGGATCACGGCAATTGATCACCGCCTGAACACGGGCTTTTTCGGATGCCGGGGCGATATGGTCGGTGAACAGCTTCTTTTTGCACGCCCAATAGGAATCCATGTCCTGGTGATAATCCAGATGGTCCTGGGTCAAATTGGTGAATACCCCCATATCGATTTTGCAGTCGTGAATGCGGTGCAGATCCAGGGCATGGGAGGACACCTCCATCACCACATGGGATACCCCATTGTCCCGCATGGTACCCAGAATCTTTTGTAAATCCAATGACTCCGGTGTCGTGACCGGGTTGTTGAATGCCTTTCCGGCGTAGCGGTAATTGATGGTGCCGATGATGCCGGTGTGCCATCCCGCTTCGTTCAGAATGCTTTCCATCAGATACGTTATGGTCGTTTTCCCATTGGTGCCGGTAATGCCCACCATAAACAGCGAATCAGATGGTGAACCAAGGAAACGGGCGGAAACCGATGCCAGCGCTTTTCTGGAATTCTCCACCAGGACGACCACCGGCGCTTTTACCTGTTTTTTTTCGCTGATGATCGCTGCCGCCCCCTGCTGAACGGCAGTTTCGATATAATCATGGCCATCGGCGGCAAAACCTTTGATGGCCACGAACACACTGCCGGGTTGAACATCCTGCGCCCGGTAGTGAACCGATCCGATGTCAATGTCGTTCCGAAGAACGAGGGATTCCGATCCATCGTCTATGACGGCTTTTATCGGGACACCTGCGATGAGTGCGGATAGCTTCACCCTCTGTTATCATCCTCCAGTGCAATGGTCAGATTGCCGGGTTCAAGGTCTTCCTTGGTGTCAAAATAGGTCAGGGTCTTGTACATGATCCGTTTAAATCCGGGGGCTGCCACGATACCGCCGTAATGTTGACCCTGGGGTTCATCCACCAGGATCAGCGCCACGGCTTCCGGTCGGTCCGCCGGCGCAAAGCCTAAAAATGAAGCGATAAACCGGTCCTTGGAATAGCCGCCGCCTTCCTCTATTTTTTGGGCGGTTCCGGTTTTCCCCCCCACGGAAAATTCGTTCAGGGCAGCCTGTACACCGGTACCGCCTTCGGTGATAACCGTCTTCAATATCCGGCGCATGGTCCTGGCGGTATTGGTCGATATCACGCGTCCAAGCTGGACCGGTTCGTTTCTGACAATTTCCCGGCCATTGGGATCGAGGATGGCTTTAACAAAGTACGGTTTCATCATGATGCCATCATTGGCGATGGCGCTGGCTGCCGTGATCAACTGCAGTGCAGTGGTGGCGACGCCCTGGCCAAAGGCAATGGTGCCGGTGTCGATTTTTGTCCAATGCCTGTACGATGAGAGACTTCCGTATGATTCACCCGGGCTGTCGATACCGGTTTTTTCGCCGAAACCAAATGTCTTCAGATAGGTGTACAAGGGTTTCGAGCCCATGCGTTCAACCACTTTTATAGCACCGATGTTGCTCGAATATTTAACCACTTGCTGTAAAGATAACCACCCGTGGGGCTTCGTGTCATGTACCGTATTCGGTCCGATGGCATATTTCCCGTTTTCACAGAAATAGATGGTGTTCGGGCCGCTTGTCCCCGAATCCAGGGCTGCTGCGGCACTGAAAATTTTCATGGTGGAACCGGGTTCGAACGCATCGGTGATTGCCCTGTTCCGCCACAAATCCCGGTGGTATTGCCCATAGGAGTTGGGGTTGAAGAACGGGAAGTGGGCCATGGCCAGAATCTCACCGGTGACCGGTGCCATCACCACGGCAATTCCGGACCGGCCGGCGTATTTTTCCACCGTCTCCCTGAGGGCTTCTTCGACCATGAACTGAATGGTCCGGTCGATGGTCAACACCAGGGAGTTTCCCTGGGTACTCAACACCGAGCTGCGTTTATAATCGAAATCCCGGCCCAGCGCATCCTTTCGAATGGTGACCTGTCGCGGTGTGCCGGTTAAATATTTGTTATAATAAAACTCGATCCCCTCAAGGCCGCGGCCGTCGATCCCGGTAAATCCCAGGACCTGTGCGGCCAGTTGTTTATTAGGGTAAAACCGGCTGTGCTCGGGGATAAACGCAATACCGGCCACACCGGATTCGCGGACACGGGCGACATCCCTTGGCGACACCTGCCGCTTGATCCAGACAAACGGCTTATTTGCGGTTATTTTTTTCAATACGGCGGCGCGGTTCAGTTTAAGCGCTGTGGCAAGGATTTTGGCCGTTTTTTTCGGATCCTTTATCTGGGACGGGTGTGCGGCAATGGAGGTGGTGTCGATGCTCACCGCCATTTCCCGTTTTTGGGCATCATAAATGGTACCCCGGCTGCCGACAAGGGTCACTGATTTTTCATATTGGCCGGCGGCTTTCCGTGAAAGCCACTGCCCCTTGAAGACCTGAAGATAGGCAGCAAAACCACCGATGGCCATAAGGCCGCAGAAAAAGAGAATACCGACGATGCTTTCCCTGAGATGTATATATTTTAGGGTTTTCTTTGTCACCACGTCTCCGCTGCCGTTTATTCCGGAACCGGCATCACCAGCCCGAGTTGTTTCAATGCAATTTTCTTGATGCGATCGGGGGCTTTTAAGCTGGCTGCCTCCGTGTTTAAATTCTGTTGCAAGGCCATGAGATTTATATGTCTTCGGGTCGCCTGGGCGATGTCATAACCGGTCCGGGTGCATTGTACCCGGCACCATGTGTAAAATAAGAGTTCCGCAACGAACAGGGACATGAGCATCGCCCATATCCAGGTTTTTTTCTTTTTTGTGGCGTGCAGTTTTCGATTTACAGCCATGACCGGGTCGTTGTTTTTATTGTTGCCTTCAGTTGAAGCATCGGCTGCTTACAGCTTTTCAATGGCACGAAGCCGCGTGCTGCGCGCCATGGGATTTTTCTCGATTTCCGCCAGGCCAGGGCGCAACACCTTCGGTGTCAGATTTTTGATCAGCGGGATTTTCCCGCAGACGCACCGGGGAAAATCCGGTGGACATGTGCATGGCTTTCTCCAGGATTCAAATCGTTTTTTGACGATTCGATCTTCCAGGGAATGAAATGCAAGAACGCATAACCGGCCCGCCGGTTTCAAATGATCCAAAATTGAATCCAGGAAGTGTTCAAGAACATCGAGTTCCTTGTTCACAGCGATTCTGAGGGACATAAATACCCGGGTGGCCGGATGGATTTTCTGTTTTGCAGCCGCCTTTTTCGGAATGGCAGTGATGATCAGGTCAGCAAGTTGGCGGCTTGTTTTCAAAGGGTTTTGGTCTCTATACCTTATTATATGCGTAGCGATTCGCTTCGCCCAACGCTCTTCACCGTAAGTTCTGAAGATATGTTCCAACTCTCCGGCTGTTCCTGTATTTAACAGCGTTTCTGCCGTCAAATCAGATCGGGTATCCATGCGCATGTCCAGCGGTTCATCCGCCCTGAAACTGAATCCCCGGCCGCCGGCCGATAACTGGTGCAAGGAAACGCCCAGGTCAACGAGTGCACCGTCCACCATGTCAATATTCAATTCGGACAGAAAAACGCCCAGGCTGGAAAAATTACCGTGAAAAAGATGAACCCGATCAGCGAAGGGCAAGAGCCTGGTTTTGGCATTCTCGATGGCATCCTTGTCCTGGTCAATGCCGATGAACGTGCCGCCGGGACATATTTTTTCGCATATCAGCCGTGCGTGTCCCGATCCGCCTAAAGTGCAATCCACCATGATTTTGCCGGGCTTGCAGTCCAGCATTGCCATAACCTCGGCCGGCATAGCCGGAATATGATGATATGCCATGGTTGCTAAAGTCCCAGTTTCGCTATCTGGTTTCTGACCTCCTCTTTTTGCATATCCTCTTCAACCAGTGCATTTTCCTTTTCCCATTTCTCTCTTGACCATATTTCAAAATGATCCAGGACGCCGGCCAGAACCACCTCCCGGTCAATTTCGGAATACTGTCGAAGGGACGGCGGTATCAGGAATCTTCCCTGTTTATCGCAACGACAGTCAAACGCCCCGCCGATGAATACCCTTCTAAAGCGCCGAATGTGATCGCTTTTTTCCGCCAATGAGAGTATCTTTTTTTCGATTTCGTTCCAGACGTCCACGGTGTAGGTGAACAAACACCCATCCATGCGGGTGATCATGATATCATCCGAACCGCTGGCTTTGATCACATCACGGAATCGTGTGGGAATGATTATTCTTCCCTTTGGATCAATATTATGAAAGGAACTACCTCGAAACATTTTTCACCATTTTACTCCACTTTACTCCACTTTACTCCGATCAAAATATATTCGGGTTAATGTGTCAAGAAAAAAATGGATGACAGCGAATATTTTTCCAATAATTTGTCGGTGTTAAAAGCGGAAATCCAACACGGAAGTTTGTTCTGTTACCCTGTTCGGCACTGGGCCGGGTGAACCGCCCGGGAGGGGTTTTTCAAGCAGGGCATGGGCAACCGGGGGCATCTTTAATTGTATTGAATTCCATAAGATACCCGGTTGACAATTTGGTGCCTTGCAGATAGTATAGCCGGTAAATTTTCAGTGTCTTTCTGGATGTTTAGTTACTGATACCCGCTGTATTTTTTACGGTTTTCAATCGGCATCTACCGTTCTTCCTGCAATCTGTTATCTGTCATATGAGACACTACGCCACCGCGCATTGCTGCCGATGGTGGGTGCTTGGCCGGCTCACCGGGGTGTTTGATCGTGCAACAATCATCGCAATCTTGTTGAAAAATCAATAAAACATCGGTTTTTGAAGAATTGTCATTCTTCAATATGGGTTGAAAGTGATCACATGGTAAACAAAAACGTCATAAAACAAGGGTCCCCGAAGATCGGAGAGCTGCTGGTCAAAGAAGGCTTCATCACCAAAAAGGATTTGAAGAAAGCCCTGGTTATCCAGAAAAGGGAAGCCTCCGAAGCGGCGCTGCCGTTTGGTGATCTATTGGTCAAAACCAAATTTCTGGATAAATCACAGCTGGAGATACTGAAAGAGCATCCCGATATGCGTAAGCCCATCGGAGAGATGTTGGTGGACCGGGGGTTCATCACCACGGAAGAGCTTGAAAAGCATCTTGGGGGCATGAAGAAGCACGAAGTCGTCGGGCAGTTGCTCGTTAAAAAGGAAATTATCGACAAGGACGAACTTGAAGAGATTCTCGAGAGCCAGAAAGAAGCGCTCGATATCGGTGAACTCGCCGTCCGGCTTCAGATGATGAGCGAAATCGACCTGGTTCGGGCGCAAAGTTTCAGAAACAGTCAGCGGACAATCGGTGAAATCCTGTGTGACCTGGGTATCATCCGTCCCGAGGATCTCAACCAGGCCCTGAGTCGTCATAAAAAAAGACTGAAAATAGGTGAAACCCTTATAAATCAAGGGGTCATTGACGACAAACAATTCCAGACAGCCACCGAGGAACAAGGGCATACAAATGAAAGACTGGGACAGATTCTGATCCGTAAGAAATTTGTCACCTCTGATCAGCTCTACAATGCCTTGTCCCGGCAGCACAATATACCTTACCGGGAACTCAATGAATTTTATTATGATGAAGGATTCAAACGCGCGTTGATCAAGTTCGTGGGTGAAAAATACGCGCGGCGGAACCTTATTGTGCCGCTCACCCTCGAAGGCCATAAGTTGATGATCGGCATGTCTTATCCCGAGGGATTTGATGCCATATCCGACCTGAAGGACATGTATTCGGAGCTGGATATGCGCCCGGTGTTTATCACCGAAAAAAAATTCAGGGAGCTGTTCGGCGCCTTATACAATAAGGGCTTTGAGATGGCCACCGAAGGGGTGGATCCCCTGGGCGATGCCGCTGCGGATGTTCTTGAAATCGATCTCGAGGAGATGGACGCCGGTACCACAAAGGGCGCGAATTTATACGGCGGCACGGACACGGCCGTCAAGGGGGTGGTGGATTACATCATCAAGCACGGAATTGTTCACGGCGCCAGTGATATCCATCTGGAGCAGGACAGGGAAGGGATCAAGCTGAGATACCGTATCGACGGTATGTGCCAGGAACCGGACATAGAATGGCTCAAGTCCAAGCTCGAGGAGATGCCGGGGGCCATCATCTCCCGGATCAAGGTCATGTCGAATCTGGACATCGCGGAACGGCGAATGCCCCAGGACGGGGTTTTTCGAATTAAATACCGGGAAAAGGACCGGCGTTTCGATCTGGATTTTCGCGTGGCCACCTGTCCGGCCATCGTGGGGGAAAATATCACCATTCGAATCCTGGATTCCCGAAAGGCCAATCTGGGCCTGGATAATTTAAACCACTCCAAGCATGTTCTCGACCCGTTGAAACGGTTGTTCAAAAGCGCCGCCGGTATGATTCTGGTCTCCGGGCCCACCGGCAGCGGCAAGTCTTCAACCCTCTACGGCGCTTTAAAATACGTTTATCACCCCGGCATTAAGATTATCACCGCGGAAGATCCGATTGAATACAGTTTTCCCGGCATCATGCAAACCCAGGTGAATACAAAAATAAACCTGAGCTTTGCCCGGCTGCTCAGATCTTTTCTGCGGTTGGATCCGGACGTGATACTGGTGGGCGAAATCCGGGATAACGAAACCGCCACCATCGGATTTGATGCCGCTCAGACCGGACATCTGCTGCTCAGTACCATCCATACAAACGATGCGGTAAGCGCGGTTTCCCGGCTCCTGGACCTGGATGTGGAATACAATCAGATCGCCTCCAGTCTCATGGGGGTCGTCGCCCAGCGCCTGGTGCGTCGAAATTGCCGGAAGTGTTCCCGTCCGTTCAAGCCCCCCAGGGCGGAATGGAGCCTTTTTTTCAATGAATACCCGGACCATGTCGCTTTTCATAAAGGGATCGGGTGCACGGCCTGCGATTTTACGGGGTACAGCGGAAGAACCCTGATTTCCGAGCTTTTTGAAGTTAACCGGGATATTGCGCTGGCCCTGAGCCGTGGCGCCACTGAAAAGGAATTGAAACGCCTCGCGTTTGAGACGGGCATGAAAACCATGATCGACGACGGCATGACGAAAATGAACCAGACCACATTGTCGGAACTCATTCGGGTAACCCCGGTTGAAATGATCAAAGAATTCAGCGCCCGGCAGCGCGGGCAAATGAATTGGGATGAGGAGAGCAGCGGTCTGAACGGAAATAAAACCGTTATCCATGATCCGGCGAGCCAGACGGATGTGATTACCGAGTTGTACAACAACTTCGCGGCGCGCAAGTATGGCAACGAAAAGGTGGATAAGGAAGAGGTCCAAATATTCCAGGATTTTATTGCGGAGAGTTTCCGGGAAATAAGCCAAAAGCATGGCTGTAAAAGTGTCGATTTCTACATTGATTCGGAAGGGGATCGGGTTATGATTTCCGCTGCGCCTGAAAAGGAATAATCATGACAAGAATTATCTCAGTTGTCAGCGGCAACCGTAAGGTCGGCAAGACAACCCTGTGTGTGAATGTCGCGCACCTGCTTTCCGGCCAAGGCGCCAAGGTATGCCTGTTCTCCTTTGATCTTGCGGCCGGAAGGCATTCGCTGCCCATGGGAATTTGCCCGGAATACGATCTAACCCATGTATTGACCGGTGCCAAGCGTGTGAAAGACATCCTTATTCGCACCGGGGCCGGCATTGATCTGTTGCCCGGTAATTACAATCCCCATGCGGATGGCAAGACCATGCTGGAACAAGTCTCCCAGTTGGGTCACTATATGTCCGAACTCGACGGCGATTATGATTATCTGGTGCTGGATCCCCCCGGGGGTATCACCCGGCAGGCGGTGGCCTGTTGTCTGGCGTGCCCGGAGACATATGTCACCTTTACACCGGACTCCAAGGGATTGAATGGGGCTTATGATTTTCTGAAGGTGCTGTCCAAAAACGGATTCAACGAGAAGGCCAATATGGTCATCTGCAAAAGCCGGTACCCTGAAAAAGCACCCGAAGCGTTTGAAAAATTAAACCAGCCGGTGGCCAGGAACCTGCAGATTCCCCTGCGACACTCACCGACCATCTCGTTCAACCCCAGGGTGACCTCGGCGGAACAAAAATCGCTGCCCTTGTTCAAGATTGATCCGGAGGCGGTTGCCGATATGGGGATCAAGGCAGTCGCCGAGCGGATTATCGGGAACCCGCCGGACAGTTCATCGATGGTGGGCCTTGAGTTGTTCTGGGAGCAATTGTCCATGATATCCCAGTTTCCGCTTGATTTTGCCGGTGTGGATGCCGAGGCATATGTATTGGACGCCGTTGCGCCTGTCAAATCCCGGTCGGTGCCGCAGACCCAATCACCGCCGGTTCGAACGGATATCGTCGGCGATCTTCCATCAACGGACGCCGCCGCATCCCCGCCCACCCCGCAGAGGGCTGCTTCACCCGCCGGTGAGGCGCTGCCCCGGACCGCGACGGTCGGCGAAGTGGTCTCTTCGCCGGGTTTGGATCTGGCATTGTCGCGCATTGCGGCCGGTATTGAAAACATTTCACACGAGTTGGTGACCCTGAGGGAAATGATCGGTAAGGGTATTGCCAATATCTCGGTGCCTGAGGACACGGATATGCGGCCGCAGGATTACCAGACCCTTGATTTCGATGCGTTCCTGGCCGAACGAAAAAAAAGCACGGATAAATGACGCCCATGACAATTGATATCGTACAATTTCGATATGCCGCCGATAACCTGGGATATCTGGTGTATTGCGATGGCTCGGCCATGGCAGTGGACGGCGGCGCCGTTGACGCCATGCTGGATTTTATCGCCGGACAGGATCTGCAATTGAAGATCGTGGCCAATACGCACGACCATCCGGATCATACACCCGGCAATCAGGCACTGCTCCGGCGGACCGATGCCGTACACCTGACCTACCGGCAATTGATCCGGGATAAGGCCGTGCGTCTGGGCGGACAGGAGATCGGTATACTGGAAACGCCGGGTCATACCATGGATTCGCTTTGCTTTCATGCGGGCAAATACCTGATTACCGGTGATACCTTGTTCAATGGTACGGTGGGTAACTGCTTTTCCGGTGACACCCGGGCTTTTTACAACTCCCTGAAGAGGCTCATGGCATTGCCGGCCGATACCATCATTTATGCCGGGCATGACTATGTCCGGGAATCCATTGCCATCGCCCGTGGTATCGAACCGGAAAATCCGGCATTTGACAGCTATTTGGCCGCATACGATTCATCCCATGTGCAGTCAACCCTGGGTGAAGAGTTGGCGGTAAACCCGTACTTGAGATTCAATGCCGAACCTATGGTTCGCATGTTGCGCCACAAGGGATTACGCGTTGATACCGAGTTCGAGCGGTTCAGCAGCACCTTTGGCCTGGGATAGACCGCGCCGGTGTTCGATGGTCACCCCCTCTCCGGCAAAACCGGTGGAGTTGCTCTGATTAAAAGCAGCGGGCAAGTGGGGGGGTGATTTTTCAGCACGCTTGTGCATTGTCTGAGTCCTTACGCATGAGTTTGCACAACGGAATGAAAAATTATCCAGCACGCGGCTCAGAGGGAAAAACGCCCCGTTCCCTCATTTTAATACCAAAGCGATCCTTTAAAATGGATAGCATAACGCCATTTGACATTTGGATTTTTTCATTTGAAATTATAACCGTACCTTGTATCAGCGCATACCAATATATAGCGTATCTGATGCCATCCAAGATATGCAATCACCCTGGCCTGGTCAGTTTCCGCCATTGACGGCCTAGTCGAATTGCACTATGAATCTTCCACCATTTTATATTTAACGACCAAGTGACCGCATTATGTATCGTAAAGAAGAGTTCCATTCGAACACGCTTGACATTCATGGCACCGCACACCGTCAACCGGGCAGATCCGCTCGAAGTGAAGACCCTGTATTGCATCATCTGAAATCATTTGCCAGGAAGGTCTTCAAAAATGCCCGCGGCAGCCATGATTGGGATCACACCCGGCGGGTGGCAGGGTTGTGCGAACGAATCGGTGCGGCCGAAGGCGCGGATATGTTTATTTTAATGGGCGCCGCCTATCTGCATGATATCGGCCGGTGTGAACAGGATGCCGCCCGGGGATCATTGTGCCATGCGGAAAGCGGCGCTGCAAAAGCCAAACCCTTCGTGAACGACCTGCCCATCAGCGACCGGCAAAAGGAAAACATCCTGCACTGCATCACATCGCACCGGTTTCGGGGCAAGGCAACGCCCCAAACCATTGAGGCGAAGGTGCTATTTGACGCCGATAAACTCGATGCCATCGGCGCCATCGGCGTGGCCCGGGCATATCTGTTTGCCGGCGAGTTGGGCGCCCGGTTGCATAACCCGGATATGGATGTGCACGAAGCCCGCTCTTATTCGAGAAACGACACGGGGTATAGGGAATATGTGGTCAAGCTGTGTAAAATCAAGGATCGCATGCTCACGGTGTCCGGTCTGCGGATGGCTCAGGAGCGCCATGAGTATATGGTACAATTTTTTAACCGTTTTTTAGATGAATACGAAGCCAAGAGGTAATTCCATGAGCATTAATGTTGTTGACAGAATCGATGATCTCGTCAAGGTAAACCGGATGTTGATCAGTGTATCTGATAAATCAGGCCTGGCTGAATTCGTTCCCGGACTGCTGAGGATCAACCCGGAATTGAATATCTTTTCCACCGGCGGCACCTACCAGCGGTTATCGGAAATACTGGGTGCCCGCGCAAAGGATAACCTGGTCCGGGTGTCGGCCTATACCGGCCAACCCGAAACCCAGGGCGGGCTTGTGAAAACGCTGGATTTTAAAATCTACCTCGGATTGTTGACGGAGACCTATAATGATTCCCATCAGCGTGATCTGAAGAGAACCGGGGGCGTGCCCATCGATATGGTGGTCGTCAATCTGTATCCGTTCAAGGAGACCATCTCCACGTCCGGTGTCACCGGTGAGCAGGCGCGGGGAAATATCGATATCGGCGGGCCCTGCATGATTCGCGCGTCGGCCAAGAATTTTATCCGGGTGGCATCTGTCACTGATCCGTCGGATTATGAGAGGATCCTCGGTGCCCTGGGAACCAATGACGGCCATACGGATCTGTCGCTTCGATTTGAACTGGCGAAAAAAGCCTTTGAACACACGGCTGTTTACGATCGGACCATTGCGGATTTTCTGGAACATACCCCTTTTGAGTCCGTTCGCGGCTGCTATAACGGTCCGGCTGATTGATGAGTTCAGGATTGTCTCGTGAAAAGTGTTGTGACCTGCTGTTTCCGAGCTTACGATAATGCCACGCGCCGGGGGATTGTTCCCCTCGGCAATCAAGGAGGATCTGATGACCGAAGATCTTAAAAAATTGTACACGACCATTGTGGAAGACCGGTTTCCACCCCAAATGGAAATCAGCTTTGTGGAGGATGACAAACGGCAGACATTGGTCTATGAAAAAGTGACCTGGAACATCGGGGGTATCCAGAAAGGCTTGAGATACGGCGAGAATCCGGGGCAGGAGGCGGCATTGTACCGCATGGTGAATGGAAACCTCGTACTTGGAGAAACCCGCACCATCGCGCCCGGGCAATACCTCGCCTCTGATATCGAGTTGCTGCAATCCGGTAAGCATCCGGGCAAAACCAACCTGACGGATGCCGACAATTCATTGAATATTCTCAGGTATTTTACCGACAAACCCACGGCGGTCATCGTCAAGCACAACAATCCCTGCGGCGTCGCCCAGGGCGCCACCCTGCAGGAGGCCTACACGAAAGCGAATCAGGCGGATCGCGTGGCTGCCTTTGGCGGTTGCATCGCCCTGAATCGTCCGGTGGACAAAGACACGGCAGCGGCCATCTTGACCCAATACGCCGAAGTTGTCGTCGCCCCGGAATTCGAGCCGGGGGTGATGGACATGTTTTCACGGAAGAAAAACCTGCGCATCATTCGTATTGATAATATCCATCGATTACAGCAATTTGTGGGTCAACGGTGCGTCGAGTTCAAAAGCCTGATCGACGGCGGGATCATTGCCCAGTGGTCATTTGTACCGGCTGCCAGGTCCGCCTCGGACCTGAAACCGGCGGCTTGTGAATACAAGGGGGAAACATATAAAATCCGGCGCGAGCCCACACCTGAAGAATTGGACAATCTCCTGTTCGGCTGGCTGGTGGAATCGGGGATTACCTCGAATTCCGTGATTTATGTAAAAGATGCCGTCACCGTGGGCATCGGCACCGGTGAGCAGGATCGGGTTGGGGTGGCTCAGATAGCCCGGGACAAGGCTTATCGCAAATTGGCGGACCGATATTGTTTTGAGCAGTATAGCGTCGCTTACAATGACATGGCCGATGCCGGGAAAAGAGATGAGATCGACGCCCGGGTGGCTGCGGAGAAAGGGGGCCTGATCGGTGCCGCCATGGTAAGTGATGCCTTTTTCCCTTTCAGGGATGGTGTTGATGTGGGCATCAGGGAAGGCATCACCTCGGTGGTGCAACCCGGCGGATCAACCAACGACTACCAGGTCATCGAGGCATGCAATGAGGCCGACGTCGCCATGGTTTTCACCGGGCAGCGAAGCTTCAAGCATTGAGCCGTGGTGCAGGCAAGCCAGGGTAATCATATGTCAAGAATGTCAAATTTTAAAGCTCAAATTTCCAGTAAATGTATTCCGCCTGATTTTTATCGCCCAAAACTCAAGAGTTGACACAAGACAAGGATTCAATTATCTAGTCAGAGGATATGATCATCATTGAGAAAATGCCCGGATATCCGGATTGAGGTATTTTCTCATTCCCGGTTCAAATTATGAGTAATTCTTAACTTAACTTGCCCCACAGCTGTTACCATTTAATCAGAGAAAGGAGCCGTCAATGCATATTTTCCGTTCCAACCCAAAACCGGTCGCCTGTTTTGTCACTGTTGTGCTTTTTGTATTTTGTGTCATGTGGAATCCCGCTTATGCGTCGCTGGTGACAACAAATGAGATTATTGAAATGTCCCAGCAGGATTATGCTCGCGAGAAAGTCAACCTGTTTCTCGACCGTGCCGACGTCAGCCGGCAGTTGGAAGCCTACGGTGTGAGCAGTGAGATGGCCAAATTGCGTGTTGCCAGCCTTACCGATGCCGAGGTGGCCCGGATCTCCGGTCAAATCGATCAGCTTCCGGCGGGTGGGGACATCTTCTCGACCCTGTTGATCGTGTCGGTGGTCATTTTCTTTGTCCTGTTGATCACGGATATTCTGGGACTGACGGACATCTTCCCCTTTGTGAAAAAATACTAACCCATGCGGTCACCATATAGCGCCCGTGGTGCCACGGGCGCTTTATTTTTTTTAGGGGTGGTGCTGTGTATCACCGGTTGCGGGATGTTCAATCCCAATTTGAATTATCGCGCGCTGCCGGTGGCGCAGCGTCAGGCCGCCGTGCAAGCCGTTCCTTTTTTTGCCCAGGAACGATACCAGTGCGGTCCCGCGGGTCTGGCCATGCTCTTGAACTGGAGCGGTGTCGAGGCCGATGCCGCCGATCTGGTTCCCCTGGTTTTCACTCCTGACAAAAAGGGAAGCCTCCAGCCCGCTCTTGTTGCCGCCGCTCGACAGCACGGACGTCTCGCATATGCGTTCAACGGCGTGGATCCGCTGCTCAAGGAATTGGCGGCCGGATACCCGGTCATCGTGCTGCAAAACCTGGGCTTGAAATGGATTCCCAAATGGCATTATGCCGTTGTGTTGGGATATGATCTGGAAAACGGTCATGTCACCCTTCATTCCGGCACCACGGCTAATAAAACAACGGACTGGCGGGTGTTCATCAGAACCTGGAAACGCGGTCAATACTGGGGGTTGCTGGCGCTGCCGCCGGGCGAACTGCCGGCCAGCGCCTCCCAGGAATCCTATTTGAAATCGGTTCTCGGACTGGAGCAGGTCAGCAACTGGGATGGCGCCGCCCGGGCATACGAGGCCGCACTCGTAAAATGGGAAAACAGTCTGGGGGCATTGATGGGGTTGGGGAACAGCCGGTTTGCCGCCGGCGACAAAGACGGCGCGGAGACGGCATTTCGCAGTGCTGCCCAGTCGTTCCCGGAGAATACCGCGGTACTGAACAATCTCGCCTATGTATTGGCCAAGCAGGGAAAGTTCGAGGATGCCCTGGACATCATCCGGCGCGCCGGTGATATCGGCGGCCCGTTGGCGCCGGTGGTCCGGCAAACCCACGATGAAATTCTGGTGATGATGAAATCGAACCCCGAAGCCGCCGGTCCGTAATACCCGTCCATGCTGGGGGCAACTTTACCTAAACCGATGCCATTGCTTCCCGGATCACCGATGTTGCCTGTTCGATATCACCTGATCCCACATGATAATTGGTCACCGCACGGATCTGGCCGGGACCCGACGCCAGCATCCGGACGCCTGACTTGTCCAGTAGTTGCGTTAATTCCAATGCAGTGACCTCGTCC
Organism: Desulfobacteraceae bacterium; assembly: GCA_013003715.1. GTDB lineage: Bacteria > Desulfobacterota > Desulfobacteria > Desulfobacterales > Desulfosarcinaceae > JABDIN01. Next base: position 46,684 of record JABDIN010000045.1, read on the forward strand.
GTCACCACATCGAAATAGACGATATTTGTCTTTATTTTATCCGGATCGACCGCTAATCCCCGGATTTGAGAAAGCCCCAGGGCCAGCGCCCGGGCATTGGCATGATCATCGGCCAGCCGGTCCACCATGGTCTCCAGGGCCACGATACCGGCTGCGGCAAGAATGCCGGATTGGCGCATGCCGCCGCCGAGTACTTTTCTGATCCGGCGGGCCTTGCCGATAAACGGCCGGTCTCCGCATACCACCGATCCCACCGGGGCGGCCAGCCCTTTGCTGAGGCAAAAGGTGATGGAGTCCGCCGGACCTGCCAGGTCCGCGATATCGATTTCAAGGGCGGCGGCGGCATTGAAGATACGTGCGCCGTCCACGTGGATGTTCAACCGGTGCCGGTCGGCCAATTTTCTCACCGCCTTCATGTAGGTGAGGGGAATCGGCGTACCTTTACAACGATTGTGCGTATTTTCGATGATGAGCAGCCGGCTTCGCGGAAAATGAATGTCATCCGGCCGGATGGCGGCTTCGATCATCTCCAGGGGTATGGTGCCGTCCGGTGAATTGGGAAGTGTCCGTGGATGAATATTGCCGATACCGGCCGAGCCCCCCTGCTCATACCAGAACACATGGGACTGGTCGCCAAGAATCGATTCGTCGCCCCGGCCGCAGTGCACCATCTGACTGATCAGGTTCCCCATGGTGCCGCTGGGAACGAACAATCCATCCTGTTTTCCCATACGGGAGGCGGCCAGTTCTTCAAGCCTTCGGACCGTTGGATCATCCCCCAGGACATCGTCTCCGACCTTGGCTTCGGCCATGGCCCGGCGCATCTCATCTGTTGGATGGGTAATGGTGTCGGACCGTAAATCAATTGTGTTCATACTTTATGCTCCTGTTGATGGACTTGAGCCTGATGGCTTATTTTTTATCGGTCTCCAGCCGGACCGCGATCGATTCCGCATGGGCACCGAGCCCTTCGATACCGGCCAGGTGGATGATATCCCCGGCCTCTTTTTCAAAAGCCTCTTTTGAATAGTGAATCAAGCTTGTTTTTTTAATGAAATTTTCCACGGAGAGGGCTGACGAAAACCGGGCGGTACCCGCAGTGGGCAGTACATGGTTGGGCCCCGCGATGTAGTCGCCCACCGGTTCCGGTGTATAATGCCCCATGAACACGGCACCGGCGTTGCGTACCCGGCTGATGTGGTCGAAGGGGCTGTCGATCTGCAGTTCCAGGTGTTCGGGGGCGATCCGGTTAGACAGATCAATGGCGTCGTCGATGGCCGGCACCACGAGGATCGCCCCGAAATTGTCCAGGGATTCCCGGGCGATTTCCCGACGCGCCAATCCTTTCAGCCGCCGTTCGGCAGCTTTTGCGGTTTGCTGCGCCAGACCGGACGACGTTGTGACCAGCACCGAAGAGGACAAGGGATCATGTTCCGCCTGGGATAAAAGATCGGCGGCGACGAATTCGGGATCAGCCGTGTGATCCGCAATGATCAATATCTCACTGGGTCCGGCGATCATATCGATACCCACCGCGCCGGCCACCAGCTTTTTGGCGATGGTGACCCAGATATTCCCCGGGCCGGCAATGACATCCACCCTGGGAATGGTGCCGGTTCCATAGGCCAGCGCGGCGATGGCCCATGCGCTGCCGGTTTTGTATACAGCATCCACACCGACCTTTTGTGCCGCCACCAGCAGATGGGGGTCTACCTTGCCGTCCCGAGTGGGCGGAGTGACCATGACCACTTTCTCAACACCGGCAATCTTGGCGGGCAGTCCGCACATGAGTACCGACGACACCAGGGGCGTCTTGCCGCCCTGGCCACCCGGTACGTAAATGCCGGCCGCCGCCACCGGGTTCACCAGTTGCCCCAGCATCGTGCCCGGACGGCTTTTATCTATCCATGAGAGGGGCAGTTGTTGGGTGTGAAAGGATCGGATTTGTCGTATCGCCCGGTTCAGTGATCGCGTAAACGGTTTATCCACCTGCTTATTTGCCGCCTCCATCTCCTGCCGGCTGACCTGCAGGGATTCCGGGGCAAGGGTGGGTGAATCGAATTTGCGGGTATACCGGATCAATGCGGAATCCCCGTTTTTCCGGACATCTTCAAGTATCCGGTCGACAGCGGCCATGTCTTTCTTACGAATGGTCAATGACCGGTTCAATATGCCCGCCAGTTTTTTTTCTGCCGACGCGGAGGGGTAATTATATATTTTCAAGGTCATCTGACTTTCCTCTGGATCGTTTGGGTGTGCGGGTATCAGCGGTTTCTGCCGGGCGCTTGTCCGGCTATCGGGTATCGGCGTCAAGCATCTCTATTTTCCCGATACCCAGCCATGTTCGATTCACTGTGTTTATGTCGTCGATTGTACTTTGTCAACACCATCCGGAAAGTGAGAGATCCGTGCGGATAGATTGCGAATGGTGAAATGATGATCACATTATGTCTCCGGAATGGAACTGAGCTGATGTGGACATTGTGTCTTGTACCTTCAACCGGCTGGTGCAGCAATACAGCATCCATAAACATCGGAGGAATTTACCATGAAGTATATCGGCGCCCATGTGAGTGCGGCCGGCGGGGTGGAGAATGCCCCCCTCAATGCCAAGAAAATAAAGGCCACGGCCTTTGCGTTGTTCACCAAGAACCAGCGGCAATGGACAGCCAAACCCTTGAGTGAACAAAATATCGAAGGCTTTAAACAGAACTGCCGAAACAACGGCTTTACACCCCGTCAGATTCTTCCCCATGACAGCTATCTGATCAATCTGGGGCATCCGGACCCAGACGGGCTTGAAAAATCACGAGCCGCTTTTCTCGACGAAATGATGCGGTGCCGGCAGCTGGGACTGGAATATCTCAATTTCCATCCGGGCAGCCATCTGAAGCGGATATCCGAATCCGAGAGCCTGGCCCGGATAGCCGACAGTATCAATATCGCCCTGGAAAATACCACCGGTGTTACCGCTGTGATTGAAAATACGGCGGGGCAGGGGACCAATCTAGGTTATTGTTTCGAGCATTTGGCACAAATCATCGACGGGGTGGAAGATAAATCCCGGGTCGGTGTCTGTCTGGATACCTGCCACCTGTTTGCCGCGGGGTATGACATCCGGACCGCCGCCGGCTATGACGCCACCATGAACGATTTCCACCGTATTGTGGGCATGGACTACTTGAAAGGCATGCATCTGAACGACTCCAAAAAAGCCAGGGAAAGCCGCGTGGATCGTCATGAGAGTATCGGCAAGGGCACCCTGGGAAGTGACGCGTTTTCGTTTATCTTCAACGATCCGCGTACCGATGATATACCGTTGATCCTGGAAACGCCCAATACCGATTTGTGGGCAAAAGAGATTGAAATGCTGAAGGCCATGACCATTGATGCCTGAGGTTAACAGGCCGTCGATCCTAACGGCGAAGGATGCGAATCCAGCGCCACACGTTCAACAACCCCACCAGCGCATTGGCCACATAGGTGAGCGCACAGGCCAGTAATATCTTTCTGGCGGCGGGATAATCCTCCGGGGGGATCAATTTGCCGTTCACCAGCATGGGCAGCGCCCGGTTGAAACTCGCGTCGAATTCACACGGCAGGGTCAGGAAATGTACGAATACCGGGATGCACAGCGTGGCAAAACCGCCCATCAGCATTAACCCGCCGGCCGCCGGCACCCTTGTCAGCACCGCCAGAACCGGCACCAGCAAGATGATGGTCGCCCCGGCTTTTTCCAGGCGGACAGCGGTTCGAATCATACGGGTGCGAGTCCGCAACGGCGCATATCCGTCCCGGTCCTGAATGGCGTGTCCCACCTCATGGGCCGCCACCACCACCGCCGTCAGCGTTTTTTTATCGCATCTTGCCCGGGTGAGGCCGAGGACTTTTTTTTCCGGATCATAGTGATCACCGGATTCGGTGATTTCGACGTTTACATCGTTCATGTTCAAACGGGTCAGCATCAGCCGGGCCAGATCCAGACCGTTTCCGGAAAAGTATTCATGGCGTCCGAATTTTTTCAATACATGATTGGCCCAAAAACTGGGACCGAATAAAACGATGATGGCAATTACCACGATCAGGATCGGCATAGTGAGTTGTCCCTGGATTTTTCCGGTATATTTACGGTTTTGGAATTAAAAATGCAGAATAGCATGCTTGAATTACACTTGGCAACACACGGGCAAGATCATTTCAGGGAAACCGCGTTTACAATCGGCTCGGAATTTTCAAGCATATTTTATGAGAGAATACGATGATAATGCTCAATTAAAAATGACAAATGAAGGCGTTCCGTCGATTTTTAAATTCCTGTGTTTCCGGTTTTTTACAAAACAGATATCATGCCGGCATTTGACAGTAAATTGCCCGTTACCCAAACGGGCGGCTGAAATAGGTCAAGGCCCACAGTGCCAGCAGGTAGACGCTCAACAGCGATTGTATCCCGGCAACGGTTCTCACCCAACCGGTGCCCATCAGGGAGTACTCCCTGCGCTGCATGCGGGCTATCCAGTTACCCACGTTGAGTTCACGCCAGCCGATACCGAAAGCGGAAATAAGGCTGAAATAAAAAGCGGTCTTCAAATCCACCATTCGGTTGAATTCGATTTTTTCCGGTTCATCGGATCCCAGGTCCTGCCTGACCCGGGTGGGCTGCCAGACCTTAAAAATACCATCGCCGCTCTGTTTCACCAGGGCAACCATGTAAACAACCGAGAAAACCAAAAAAAGGAGCGATAATATCAACAGCGACTTCCAGGGGTTTTCACCGGAATCGGTGAAAAAATCAAAAAACACATACTCGAACACCCTTTCCGAAATCGTGGCCTCATCAAGCCTGTACTTGCGAAGCGCCGCGGTCAATGCGCGTTCTTCGGTTCTCAGGCCCGCTTCCCTGGCCGAGTTGCGCAGACTGACTATCGGTGTGATTTGGGTAAATTTCAGTGTGGACAAGCCGACAACGCCGGTGAACAATACATTTTCAACGGTTTTCGGTTCAAATGTGGAACCGGTGAGATCGGCATGAACCAGGGAGGCCCCATCTACTGTGCAATCCAGCAGGATGACGTCGTTCATGACGGCATCCACGAACCTTGCCTCGAGAAGGATCGCGTTATGAAAATTGGCGGATGAGAGAGTGGATTCGCTAAGATTGGCCCTGGTCAGATCTGTTCCCTTGAACTTTGCGTCCCTTGCAATGATCCCGCTCATATTTGTTTCCACCATGACAGCGTCATTGAGCAGGGCATGGCTGAGATCGGTCAGGCTCATGGTTTCCATCTCCAGGTATTCAGCAGGTTTTTGCAGTTTCGCCCGGGTCAGATCCGCCTTCTCCAATTGCGCATAGGTCAGGTCCGAAGCCGTGAGATCGGCCTCTATCAATATGGCGGCGTTCAAAGCCGCCCTTTTCAGATTGGCCATGTAAAGGTTGCACTCCTCTAAATGCGCTTCGGTCAGATCCGCTTCTTCCAGGTCGGCGCGAATCAGAAACGCATCATTCAATTCCGCCTGGTTCAATTGTGCCCGTTGCAGTTTTGCTGCCGTCAGGATGGCACCATTGAGCTTTGCCCGCGAGAGGATCGCATTTTGCAGGTCCGCACCATACAGGTTCGCCCGGGTGAGGTTTGCCTCCCGAAGGTCGGCACGGGTCAGATTTGCCTCGCTGAGATCCGCTCCGCTGAGATCCGCATTGTAAGCCACAACACCGGAAAGATCCGCGCCACTGAGCCTTGCCTCTCTCAAATCCATATTGTTCAGGGGAAAATCCGTCAGGATGGCCCGGTTCCCCTCGACGCCCTTTGACGCAACCCACAGCCTGTGATCTTCAAGAATGCGGTCGAGTTCGCTGGTTCGGCCGCCGGTGGGCCCCGCCGCCTTCAAACCGGGTGGTGGGCTGGTCTTGTCCTCAGCACCAACGGTATTGCCGGTCACCAGCACCTGCAGGATCAAAAGGATTGAAACCAGGGTAAACGCATTGGTTTTCATTTGTCCTCCTCACCACCCGGTCTATGGGGCATGGCATGATGCCCGCGGGCATTACTTCGCGCGATACCATATGTGATTATCGACTCTCCCGCGGTCAGGGCCGATTTTTTTCATGAGATTTCCGGTGTTATCCGTCATGAACACATAGTCGATGACGATAGAGCCGTCGGATCTCACCGAGCCATTTAGCATCATGGTGGCATTGCCGCTCTTGGATAATCTGACCAACCCCTGAATTTTATTCCCCTCAAAGATCGCCGCACCTGACCATGGCCAGGGGCTGCCGGGTTCTTCGACCCTGTACAGATCGTCGCCGATATACTTGATCATGATGACGCGGTTCGGATTGCCATCCATGAAGTACCGGCCCGACAAGTCGCTCGCCGACACAAAGCCGGAAGGGATCAGGAGCAATACCAACAAACAAAACCGGAATGTAATTGTATGTGTCAATTTGATACCTCCTGCCATTTAAAAGTTGATGCCGCAAATGCGTTCGAAAGGAGAGAACAGCGGGATGTTGCGGTTTGGCAAAATGCCCCTATGGGCAAAGTTTCAATAAAGAGTAGTCCGCTTCACATGCGTGCTGTCAAACCTTAGGGTGCCTGTCAGGATTGGAAAAGACAATGGGGGCTGGAATTGCCCGGGTTCGGAAGGGAGCTGCCGGTCCATATGATCTGCTGGTACAGTGGTAAAAACGATATCCGGCCGGATGGGAATTCAACGTCATCAGGAATTCGGCGGACTCATTGTCATTGTCGAAGTTACCATAAGATACCCGGATTTAAAATAGATAAAAGATGTGGCATCCAGGGTAACCACATATCTTGGATGGCATATGCATCACTCTGAAACTGCTGTTTGATCGTTGACGGAAAACGTATTGAAAGGACAATGGATGACAGTATTCCCTTTGACCGGGATTATCTACTTCGATACAATTCTAATTAGATTGGAATTGAAATAGAGGACGAGCCATGAATGAAAAAAATTACAAGCCCTTGTCGACGGAGAACCGGCAAGAATAGAAGGCTATGACATTGAATTTACAAATCTTGTCCGGGTGGAAGAGCCGGTATCGCTGACATTGAATAAAATTCTCGCAATTACGATGGACCCGGCGATAAAGATCGATTCCTGGGCCAGTTTTAGAGATACAAGTTACAATGTTGATTACTACAGAGGTATGGCCATAGTAAAAAAACGATTGTCAGTTGTCGTCAAACCGGAAAAATTGTCGACTGTCAACCAACCTGTTCATGGATTGAAAAAACTGATGAACCGTAGAATTGATGTTTACATTGATTCAGACAAACAGGTGCTATCCCTTCTGGCTTTACCCGAATTCAAGGACTCCGGACTGAGGATTGTCGCAGAACTGGAAAGCATTGCCAGTTATCCCTATTTACATAAAAAGCATGCTGAGCTGGCACCCCGGCTGGCTGAGGTTTTAAAAGAGATGAAATCCATGGGATTGTTTGAAAAGTTTCTGGAGCATGTCCGTAACCAGAACGAAGAGTGAGCCCAACTTGCAAGCCCCCTGTGTCAGAGGAGCTTGTCAACGACGATTTGAACCCAATTATTTTCAAACTATCTTGATGAGTATGTTTTTAGATTCAACCGACGTAACTCCGTAAACATCGGCAAAAAATTCCTACATTTTCAAACAATATTTTTTACCATCGAGTACATGAAGATCATGAAGGGATTCTGATGGTCTTCTTCATGTTCTTTTTTTCTTCATGTCGAATATCAATCCGGCAACTGATTAGGTAAAGTGACGTATCGCTGATTTGCGAAATGAGTTTCCGGCGGAATTTACTGGGGGACAAGCCTTCTTGGCGCCACCGCCTCCCATAAACCAGAAATACGAGTTTTGCGTATTTATCCGCCGGAGCAATAATAGGTCTTTATCAAAACCGGTATGCTTCGGTGTGAAGTGAGAACAGGCGGTTCCTGTAAATGACCCATAAGATGGTTGATACCCAAATACAACGCCTATAGATGACTACTTTCCAGATTCACGAATCATTTTTAAAACAGGTTGACAATAGAAGTAAATCAAGTATACAAAATAAACAAAAATGTTAATTATATATATCTGATGAAAGCCTTAGAATTAAATAAAATTCGTAAATCGTATTTCGGGTATGAAGAAATCGCAAGGATCCGTGGTATTAGTCTTGCCTCTGCTAAAGTGACAGCCAGCCGGTATGTCAAGCAAGGCATTTTGCTGCGACTTAAAAAGAACGTGTACGTCCTGCGGCAGGCATGGCAAACCACCGACCAGGAAGAGAAATTCAGGATAGCAAATATAGTTCAAGTGCCATCTTACATCTCGCTGACAACGGCACTTTCTTACTACGGGATAACAACTCAAATACAACGTAAGTTCTATGAATCTGTAGCGCTGAAAAGAACTAAAGAGGTTAGAGTCGAGGGTGAAGTATTCCTGTACACAAAGATTAACGAGTCCCTTTACTTCGGGTTCAAAAAAGAGAATGGGATTTTTATCGCCATACCGGAGAAAGCATTGGTTGATGCCTTTTATTTGATGTCCTATGGTCGGTATTCAATAGACCTCTCAGCCGTGGACAGCGACAAACTTGATTGGAAAACGTTGTTCCGGCTTGGAAGCACATATCCTGACAGAACAAGAACTTTGATGGAAAAGAATGGATATCTTAAGACAACACGAGATATTTGAGATTGAAGTGATTGACAGAATGAAGCGAGCGGGATTGCTCGAGCCACTTGTTTTCGGAGGCGGAACCATGCTCAGACTATGTCATGAGTTGAATCGATATTCCGTTGATCTGGATTTCTGGTTTTTGAAGAAAGTGAACGAAAAGGATTATTATGCAAAAGCCGTTAATATTTTTGACACTCATTACGATATAACCGATGCCAAAGAAAAACATTTCACCCTTCTATTAGAGATACGATCCCCGGACTATCCCAAACGATTGAAGATTGAAATCCGGAAAGGTATCGAAGCGTGGGACTTCCATGAAACGATTGCTTTTTCGAGATTTGGAGTAAAGCAAGTTGCCCTGAAAGCGCATACCCTGGATCAAAGTATGAAGAATAAGCTCCAAGCTTTTCTTAACCGCAACGAAATTCGGGACTGCTTCGATATCGAGTTCCTGTTGCGCAGAGGAGTTGAGCTGCCACCTGATATTCATGAAATGACTGACGGGCTGTTACGAAAAATCGATGGTTTTAAAGATGGAGACTTTAAAGTCAAGCTGGGTTCGATTCTTGAGGAGGAATATCGTGAATACTACATCACCCGACGATTCAGTTATTTGAAAGAAAAAATCACATCAGCCCTATCCAATTCGAATACAGGCTAAGCAGGGTACGGGCATTCCATGCACCAAGGACGTTTAAATGCTTCTTGACAGCGCTATTAAACTTTTTTTTATTTGCTTTGCTATCCGCCCCCACTCACAAACCGCCCAATCACCGGATCATACAACCTTGTATCATAATTATACAAGCCCACCTCCGGTTCCCATTCCTGGTCGGTGAAATGGTAATTCGAGCTTCCGATGGTGGCGGTATCTCTATTCCCACCATAGGGGATGTAGTCGGCGGATTCAACGATATTTCCTGAAGCATCGGTGGTGAGGGTGGAGCTGCCCAAATGATCCTTGTGAAAATAGGTGACGGTGCCGTTTTTAATCTCGTAATGATCCCCGATGTAATAGGTGGTGTTGCCGCCTGCGGTTTGGTTTTTTCACCATCGAGTACCTGAAGATCATGAAGGATTTCTAATGGTCTTCTTCATGCGCTTCATGGTATGTAGACGATCTTGATAAAGAAAAAAGAACAGGTCAATTATACAATTCTAACTACAAATCCCTCCCGACCCCATTGCTGCATGGATTTTCGTAACAGTGGTGTTGATCGTTGACGCTACCAATTGTGACTGCGGAGTATAGAATGACAATGGGAAAGAAATTCGATACACCAGCAATGATAAAGGGCAGGATTTGTGTTTTACACCATACGGCCGGGAGGTGTCATGTTCTCAAATTTTGCATCTTTCCCGATTAAGCCTCAGACAACCGCTTCAATGAATACATCCCGGTGAGCCCTGCCACCGGCTTGGGGATCTTCTCTCGTTTGGCGGGATAGCGGTCCTTGAACCGCTGGAAGGTGTCGGCAACATACGCCTTGGTGCCGATGATCCCAGAATCCGTAAAATAGCGGGTGCGGTATTTAAAGCGCATGGCGCGGGTGACTTTGAACTCCTTCTTTCGCTCTTTTTCCAGCACATTTTCGTCGATCTGCGCCCCTTTGCCCGTGTCCATGGCACCGGTTTCATACAAAAACCCACGGTAATGGGCAAGCCGCTTTTCATTCGAACGCTTAATAAACTGGCGCAATCCGAAATCAAGGGATAAAAAATCATCTGCTGTGGGATTTTGCAGATGATAACCGATGGAGCTCCAGCGGTAATCCTCGGGACGTTCCACGATGCCTGCCCTCACCGGATTCAGATCGATATAGGCCAGGCAATTGATCAGGGTATCCCCGTTTTCAACGATCACGCTTTTAAACCGGTCCCCCAGAAAAACCCCCGGTGGCCGTGACGCTTGTTGTAAAACCGGGAAAACCCGAGTTTGATCTCTTTGATAAACTCGGACTGGCTGGCCCATTTGTCCCGGTAAAAGCTAATTCGATCCTCAGGCAGGCCAGCAACCTTGCCATAGATGGTTTTATATCTGTCAACGATATCCGTATCCGTATAATCCCCATCCCGTAGCATCCGCACCAGCAGGTGGAAATGGTTCCCCATCACGCAAAACCCCAGGATTTCCGTAAAATAGATCTTTGCTTTCTGCTTTAACAGCTTCACAAAGAAATCCTTTTCCACATCCCCCATCACATACCCGTCAAGGGCCGTGCGGGATATCACGTGATAGGCCGTGGACTCTCCGGTCATCATGATTCTCGGTATTCTGGCCATCTTGGGTTCTCCTTATTCTGATTCAAATCCATGAAAAAGTGCGTT